>SLJM01000048.1 GCA_007135085.1 Myxococcales bacterium | reverse complement strand
AGTCGATCTCTACCACGTCTCCACCGCCGACGAGCCCCCGCCGCTGCCCGACTTCGATGCTCTGCGCCGCGCCGGGATTCCCCTCCATGATCAGGAGCGAAGAGACGCTGCCTTTGCCGACAAGGCGGACCACCGCAAGTTGCTGCAGGGCTTCTTACGCGCCGACGGCTGGCGATGGGGCGACTGAGCACCTCTATCTGGATTAAGCGCCGGGACTCTCCGAAAAGCTCTCGGGCGTACAATGACCGGTGAGCCGCAACTTCTTGGCCAGATCGCGAAGGCCCGTGCGAATCCCCTCTTCGATGACGGGATGATAAAAGGGCCGCCCTACCAGCTCGGGCAGCTTCTCGTCGTTGTCGATGGCCCAGGCCAGAAGATGAGCCGTATGCTCCACACGGGGCCCGAACATCTCGGCACCGACCAGCCCACAGGTCTCGGTATCGCCATACAGGCGCACCAAACCCTCGTTCATCCCCATGACCCGAGCTCTGCCCTGATTGCCATAGGACACACTCCCGATCTCGGTACGCTCCAGATCCAACTCATCATAGGACTTGCCGACGATCGCCATCTGAGGGTCAGTAAATGCGATGACCAGTCGGGGCTTTCGGAACCGAGCCTCCACGTTGGGATAGAGCGCTGCATTGGCACCGGCGATACGCCCCTCATCGGAGGCCTCATGGAGCAGGGGTCGGTGTCCGCTGGCGTCACCGGCCACGAAGATCGGAGAATCTCCAAGCTGGGTGGTCCGGGGGTCGCTGATGGGCTCCCCTTTATCATCAACTGGTACCTGCGCCTTCTCCAGGTTCAGATCCTGGACGTTGGACCGCCTCCCCGCCGCCACTAGAACACGCTCGAAGGTCTTCTCTTCGGCCACCCCGTTGAGGTCGACCCATTTGATATGAACCCCCTCGTCGACGACGCTCACCTCTTCGATCCTGGATTTGAGGTGCAAATCCAACTGTCTGCCAAAGCTCTTATGGGCCTGGTCGACAATCGCCGGATCTCGAAAGGGCCCGAGCATATCAAAGGGATTGAAAAAGGCAGTCTCCACTCCCAATCGCTGCATCGCCTGGCCCAGCTCCAGGCCGATGACCCCGGTGCCGATGACGGCCAGACTCTTCGGCAGATCGTCGATCTCGAAGACGTCGTCGCTGGTCATGACCGCCGGCGAATCAGCGACGCCTCGGAACTCCGGGGGAATCCAGGGGCTGGAGCCGGTGGCGATGACGATACGTTTGGCCTCCACCCGGGTATGATCGTCGACGATCAGCGTGGTCGGTCCATCGAATCGGGCGTGGCCGCGAATTCGATTGCTCTCCGGAATCTCCATCGTGGAGTCCACCACGAAGCCGGCGAAGCGATCCCGTTCCCGACGTACTCGCGCCATGACCGCCTTGCCGTCGACCTCCCAGGAAGTGACGTCGATCCCGAAGGCCTTACTCTCGGCGATTCCATGAGCACTCTCGGCGGCGGCGATGAGCAATTTTGATGGCATACAACCCACGCGGGCGCAGGTCGTACCGTAGGGGCCGGACTCGATGATCACCCAGTCCACCCCTGCTTTTTCACATTCGCGCCGAGCGTTTAGGCCCGCCGTGCCAGCTCCGATAATCGCCACATCCACACTTCTGGTCTTCATCCACTCTTCTCCGAAAAAAGAATTCGTTCATCTTCGTCGAGCCAACTGTAATCGCCGTCGGCCATTAGTCGACACCAATAAAGTTGATCTCTCGCCCTCAATGTTACAACGGCGGATTGCTAATCATCTGCTGCTATATTCCTCATAGAAGTAGCGGCTCCCAGATAAAACGTTTATTATCTGGCTTGCAAAAAACCAATTCTTGCCGGCCATTGGCAGGCAACCTCTGCACCTGCCCCCCGTAGGATCATCGAGAGCGAATGAGCATGAAAAGTAAATCGACGTTTTTTGATGCCCCATCTCTGGTGGTACTCGCTGTGATGACTGCCCTCTTTTTATTCTCCATCGGATGTCTCAGCGATCCATCCCAGGTGGCGGGCCCCGGGGGCAATGACCAGGAGCTCGACGCTGGGCCGGGAGAAGACGCCGAACCGGGAGAAGACGCCGGGCCGGGAGAAGACGCGAGCCAGGACGCCGACGCCTCTGTCTGTACGCCAATGCCCCCCGAAGAGATCTGCCAGCACCACAGCGACGCCCACCACTGCGGGGTGCTCACCGTCGATGATGATTGCGGCCAGCCCCGTCAGATCGACTGCGAGCAATTCCAGGGCTTCGGCTGTCACCCCGTCGCCGAGTGCGTCGAGAACGACGACGGCAAAAGCACCTGTATTTGCCCCGAGCTGAACATGGAGAACGAAGATGAGATCCACCGGACGATCTGCGATCTCCTGGATTTCGAATGTGGCGTCCTCGAAGAGCCCGGTGAAATCTGCGGCGAGTGGGACGAACTGGGGCCCATCTTATGTGGGATGTGCGCCGATGGCGTGAACTGCAACGACAATATCTGCGGCTGCCCCTGCGAGTTGGAAGGCACCTGTTACGCCCTCGGCGCCGCCCATCCGGACAACCCCTGCATGATCTGTGACGGCAATGATGAATTTATCGCCGCGCAAGACCAGCTCTCGTGCACGCCGCCGGACTCCACGGAGTTCACCGGCCACTGTGAGTCCGGAACCTGTGAGCCCACGGGCTGTACAAGCCCGGACCTCGAGTTTTGCAGTCTACAAAATGAAGGTCCTCTCTGTGTGGACACCGCTTCTGACCCGTCCCACTGCGGCGGGTGTGAGACTCAATGTTCGGATGGTTATGTCTGCAGCGCCGGCAGTTGTGACTGTATCGACGGCCGCGGCGACGACCAGGTCTGCACCGCTGCCGGTGCCCAATGCGGCACGGTCTACGATAACTGCGACGAGCCCCGCACATGCAATGACTGCCCAGATGGCCAGGTCTGTCTGGAGCAGAACCCCACCTCCGGAGAGATCGTCGGTCAGGAGACCAACCAATGTGTCCAATGCATCGAAGATGAGCACTGCCCCAATGGGTTCTGTCAGCTTTTCCAATGCGTCGACGGCTGCTCCACCGACGATGACTGCGGCGACCAATATTGTCACAACAACCAATGCGTCACCTGTTACCTCGACTCTCACTGCCCCGCTCCGGGAACGAACTTCGAATATTGTGCCGCTAATAATTGCGTACAATGCAAAGAGGCTGACCATTGCGCCCCGGGACAAATTTGCAGCGGCTATATCTGCTGTGATTCCTTTGGCGGCGGATGTGATGCCTGATCGCTTCCTCTGTGAACACTGCGACTTCCGCGCTTGAGATGATGCCCGTCAAAGGCCGGCCACGATCTCTTCGCTGACCTCCCACAGCCGGTGAGCCATCTCCAGGTCGGCTGCATTGGAGCTCGAACGAGCCACGTTACAGTCCAGTAGATATTCCCCGTTGAGCTCCGCCGTATCGGGGTGAACGGCGGCCCAGGTCTGGGTGGCCGCCCCTTCGGGGATGGACTTCAAGAAGAATGGTCCAAAGGCCGACCAGATACCCCGAGCCAGGACGTTGATATTTCGGGTCAAATTGGTGTCGATCGGCCCGGGATGGGCGGCGTTGGCCACCCGTGAGGTATCGGAGTTTTCAAAGCGATAGGCCAACTCCCTGGCGAAGAGCACATTCGCCAGCTTGGAGTGCCCGTAGGCCCGCCAGGCGCCGTAGTGTTTCTCAGCGCTCAGATCGTCGAATTGAATCCCGTCAGCAGGGGCCATTTTATGGGCTTCACTGGTCACGGCGATGACCCGTCCGTCATCGGCCAGCAGATCCAACAGCTCGGTGACCAGGATAAAGTGGCCCACGTGATTGACGAAGAATTGCTTCTCATAACCGAAGAGGGTCTCCCGTTTTGGCAGCGCCATAATCCCCGCATTGCAGATAATGGCGTCCAGCTCCACCTCCAGGTCGCGCACGGCGCCAGCACAACTTCTCACCGATTGGGGATCGCCGAGCTCACAGATCAGGGGAATCGCCTCCCCTTCCATTTCACGGACTGCCGCCTCGGCCTTCTCCTCGGTCCGGGCCGTGGCCAATACCTTAGCCCCCTTCATAGCCAAGACCCTCGCGGTCTCGGCGCCCAGTCCGGAGTTGCTGCCCGTGATCAAAATCGTGCGATCCGACAGATCCAGATCTTCGACGATCTCCTCCGCCGTGGAGGACCATCCAAAACCGCTGGGCCCCTTTCCTCTCAAAAATCCGGTTATCGACATTTCACCACCGCTCAAAACCAATGAAAAAATCACTTATGGGTACGCCGAGTCTATGGCATGGGAAGTCCCTCGGTCCAGTAGTCGGACTCTCACTGACAATGGTTTGTCTCTATCTGGCCGCTCCACTATGCTCTACTTCGTCCCGACGCCGACAGCACTACCAACAGCTCCCGCCCCCGGCCTGCCGGCCAATAACCTCCAGGAAGAGTTCCAACCATGACGTACCAGAAATATCTCACTCTTCGCGACGGTACCGAGTTTCCCGCCTTCGGGCTCGGCACCTGGAAGTCGGCCCCCGATGAAGTCTACGAGGCCGTACGAGCGGCCCTTGAGATCGGCTATCGTCATATCGACTGCGCCGCCATCTACGGAAACGAAGCCGAAGTGGGCCAGGCCATCGCCGACGGGATCGCCGCCGGTGACGTCACCCGCCAGGAGTTGTGGGTCACCTCCAAGCTGTGGAACGACTCCCATCGCCGCCAACACGTGCGGCCGGCCCTGGAGAAGACCCTCACCGATCTGGGCCTGGATTACGTCGACCTCTACCTGATTCATTGGCCCATTGCCTTTCGCCATGGCGTGGAATTCCCCGAGTCGGGCGATCAATTTTTGACCCTCGACGAGGTTCCCATCGAAGAGACCTGGGAGGCCATGCTCGGCGCCCGCGACGCCGAGCTTGCCCGTCAGGTCGGCGTCTCCAATATGGGTCCTGAGCGCATCGAAGCCCTGTCCAGTGTGGGTGAACTCCCGGCGGTCGATCAGGTCGAATGTCATCCCCACCTTCAGCAACGAAAATTGCTGACCTATTGCACCGCCAATGACATCGTCCTCACCGCCTATTCACCGCTCGGATCCAAAGATCGCGCCCACCGCAAGGACGACGAACCGCCCCTTCTGGACCACCCGTTGATCGCTGATATCGCCGACGAATTAGACGCCACACCAGCCCAGGTGCTCATCGCCTGGGCGCTCGAGCGGGACACCTCGGTGATCCCCAAATCGGTCAACCGAGGACGTATTGCCGAGAATTTCGAAGCCCAGGATCTTGAATTTAGTGACCTACAAATGGAAGCCATCGCTAGCCTGGACAAGGGTTATCGCTATCTAGACGGCGAATTCTTCGCCCGCGGCGAGTCTCCCTATGAAGCCGATCAGATCTGGATCTGAGGCTTTCCGGACCATATATCCAAAAATTTTTCCAGGCCTCCCGTTTATGCTAGGCTCAACCGGTAATCGCCGAAATTTTCGTGCCCCGACGCGGGCACCTATCGAAGAAGTGGGAAATGAATCTATGAAGACGTATTGGTCGATTTGTCGTGGTCCTCTCCTGGCCGTCGTGGTCTTATTTTTCGCCCTCGTCGTCCCTCAGACGGCATTTGCTGAAGGCTTTGATCTCCAGCAATTTAGCCCCATGCCAAACCAGGCGGACAACCTCTTCACCACCGCCTCGGCGGAGGTTCCCGAGCATCTGGGCTGGTCGGCGATGGCCATGTTCAATTACGGCCACAACCCGTTGATTCTGCGCAATGACGAAGGAGAGCGGGTCCAGAGCCTGGTGGCAAACCACGGCACGGCCCACCTGCTCTTTTCGGTAGGCCTGTTGGATCTCCTCGAGTTGGGCATCGACGTCCCACTGGTGGTCTTACAGCAGGGCACGGCCGCGGAAGGGCTGGCCATCAACCCCGACCAGGGCGGCTTCGGCATCGGCGACCTTCGCCTGGTGCCCAAGGTCCAGCTGTACTCGAACCGCCAGGATTATGGCGACCAGGGGGTGGCCCTGGCGTTGTTGGCCGATTTCCGACTCCCCACAGGCTCCAGCGAAGTCTTACAGGGCGGCGATTTCCGAGCCGGACCGACTCTGGCCTTCGACGCCATCTTCGGCCCCGACATAAGGGTGGCGACCAACCTGGGATACCTCTACCGAAGCGCCCGGCAGGTGGAGAACCTCCAGGTGGGAGGCACCGTGGGCTGGAACGTGGGCGTCGAGGTGCCCGTCATAGATGATCTTCACGCCACCGCAGAATTTTTCGGTCGCTTCACCCCGGGAGCCGACGAACTTCGCAGCAACGAATCGCCCACCGAATTTGCGGCGGGCGCAAAATACCGCTTCGACCACTTCTTCCTCTCCGCCGGCGGCGGCCTCGGCCTCGTCGGTGGCTACGGAACGCCCGACTGGCGCGCCTTTATCGGTCTCGGAGCGGCCGCGCCGCGCACCGAACCGGAGCCCATCGCACCGGAGCCCGAGCCCGAGCCCGAACCCGAACCGGAGCCCGAGCCGGAGTGCACCCCGGCAACGGTCATCGAAGATTGCGGCGAAGCCCCCGAGCCGGTCTGTGAGGACAACGTCCTGACCACCTACACCATGGCCTGCGAAGACGGCGAATGTGTCACCCGCACCACCGAGACCCGCTGTGCCGCCGGCACCGAATGTGGCGAAGAAGACGGCCGAGCCGCCTGTGTGCCCCTGCCCGACTGCGTCGAAGACGGCGACTGTGACAACCCGCCGGCGCCCACCTGTGACGACGGCGTGCTCACCACCTATGCCGGGGTGTGTATCGACGAAGAATGTCATTACGAGCCCACCGAGACCGTCTGCGGTGAAGATGAGGAATGCGGCCTTCGCGCCGGGCAACCGGCCTGCGTGGAGCGCACCGACCTGGTCGAGATCGACGAGGAGCGCGAGCGAATCGAGATCAACGAGGTCGTCCACTTCGCGGTGAACTCCGACGAGATCGAGGGCCGCTCCTACGAGCTGCTTCGCCAGGTGGCCACCGTCCTCAACGACAACCCGCACATCACGCGGATTCGCGTCGAGGGTCACACCGATTCGTCGGGTAGCCGTGATTATAATATCACCCTCTCCGAACGGCGCGCCCAGTCGGTGGTCAACTTCCTGGTCGAACGGGGCGTCGAAGAAGATCGGCTCCGCGCCGTGGGCCTGGGCCCGGACGAACCCATCGCCGACAACGCCACCCCTCAGGGCCGCGACGAGAACCGGCGCGTCGAATTCCACATCGAGGAACGTGATTGATCGACACGATTCACCTGCCCACCAGCCCTATCTCAAGCGGCTGGTGGGCCTCGCCATACCTCATTGGAAGCCCCTGGCAGTGGCGACGTTTTCGCTGCTCATTGCCTCGGGTATAGCCCTCCTCTATCCGCAGGCAGCACGGATTATCGTCGACGACGTCCTCGGCGACGGCGCCGAATACGATATGACCATGGTGGGCCTGATCCTGCTCGCCTTATTTTTGGTTCAATCGTTTTTCGTCGGGTTACGTCATTTTCTATTTTCCGTGGTCGGCGACCGCATCGTCGCCGATCTTCGAAAGAGTCTGTACGGCGCCATCATCGGTCGCGAGATGGGCTTCTTCGACGCCAACCGCACCGGTGAGCTCACGAGCCGACTGGCCAGCGATACCCAACTGGTCCAGAACGCGGTGACCAATAATCTGTCCATGGCCCTTCGCTACGGCGTGCAGGCCCTGGGGGGCATCATCATCCTCTTCGTCACCAACTTTCGCCTATCATTGGTGATGACCGTGGTCCTCCCTGTGGTGTTGGTAGTGGCCATCGGCTACGGGCGCCGAGTACGCCGCCTGTCCCGAAAAGTTCAGGACGCCATCGCCGACTCCACGTCGGTGGCCGAAGAGTCGATCGGCGGCATCCGCACAGTCCGAAGTTTCGGGCGCGAACCCCGAGAGCAGATCCGCTACGGACAATCCGTGGAGGAGTCCTTCCGCCTGGCCAGAATTCGCGCCATCCTGGGAGGGTTATTCAGCGGCGGCGTCTCCTTTTTGGCCTACGCCACAGTGGCGGTCATCCTCTGGTATGGCGGGCTGCTGGTCATGGACGGAATCATGACCGGCGGCGAGCTGACCGCCTATGTCCTCTACGTCTTATTCGTCGCCTTTTCGCTGGGAGTGTTGAGCGGCCTGTGGACCGACTTTGCCAAAGCCGTCGGCGCCGCCGAGCGCGTCTTCGGCCTCATCGACGCCGCACAGCCCGTCCCCGCGGAAGAGGAGCCCGATGACGGCCCTGCCATCGAGGAGGGCAACCTGTGCTTTGAGGGGGTCCACTTCGCCTACCCCACCCGTGCCGAGATCACGGTCATCACGGACCTGAGCTTCCAGCTCGACGCCGGACAAAAGCTGGCCCTCGTCGGCCCCTCGGGCTCTGGAAAGAGCACGGTCGCCGCCCTGGTGTCGCGATTCTACGAGCCCACAGGGGGCTCAATCACCATCGACGGCGTCGACCTGAAGGATTTTGGCGAAGAGGAGCTTCGCCGCGCGGTGGCCATGGTCGCTCAGGAGCCCGATCTATTTACTGGCTCCATTGCAGAAAACGTCCGCTTTGGCCGCCCCGACGCCAGCGACGACGAGGTTGAAGAAGCCCTTCGCGCTGCCAACGCCTGGGAATTCGTCGGCGCCTTTACGGACGGCACGGACACCGCCGTCGGCGAGCGCGGTGTCCGTTTGAGCGGCGGCCAAAAACAGCGCATCGCCATCGCCCGGGCCCTCCTAAAAGATCCGAAAATTCTCATCCTCGACGAGGCCACCAGCGCCCTCGACGTCGAAAGCGAGGCCCTGGTCCAGGACGCCCTGGAGCGCCTGATGGTGGGACGCACCACCTTGATCATCGCCCACCGCCTGTCCACGGTGGCCGCCGCCGACTGGGTCCTGGTCCTCCAGGATGGACAGGTCATAGAACGCGGCCCCCACGCCGAGCTCATCGAACGGGGGGGCCACTATGCGCGAATGGTCGAGATGCAGATGCTAGAACGCGACTGATCGGGCCTGCCTCTTTAGAAGCCGAATTTCTGGGTCCACCAGAATCGGTACATGCCCACGCCGATATCCTTCCAATCGGGGTCCATCATATTCTCACAATGACCGTCGGAGCTGGTCCGCCATCCCTCGACGACCGCTTCCGGTGAAGTATATCCCTGAGCGATATTCTCACCTACTCCCCGGAACGACTCATAGCCCGCAGCCACCACTCGATCTGCCACACTGCTTCCGTTCTCACCGGTATGACTCAAGGTGGTGGTATCCTCCATCCACAGCGAGTGCAGCCTGGCCGCGCACTGAAGATGCATCTCCATCTGCACCGGCCCCACGGGGGGCATCGTCGCCCCCGTGCCCGGACAATTTGTGCCCGAAGCCCGCAATTCATTGACCAGCTCCACGACCCTGGCCTCCGTCTGCGCAAGTTCGTGGTCCCAGGCCCCCAGATGCTGGCAGGCCGGCGGGTGATAGTCGTCGGGGATGCAGACATCGATCATCTCCGATGGCTGCGACTTGCATTCGGCCTCGGTGGCCACACACCACTCGCCGCCGTGGAACAGATCTTCTTCCACGCAATTTTCGACGCAGGCCCCCTCACTCATGGCGCTGTTATCGTCGTATAAAAAGATCTGCTCGCACCCGTGGTAGACCTGCTCGCAGGCCGCCTCACAACGAGCTTCCAGCGACGACGGCATGGCATCTTCGGCGTTCAGGTCGACGACCTCCGGATCGTCTCCGCAGCCGGTCAGGCCGGCGAGGACCAAAAAAGTGAGCGCGAAAGGCAACACACGATAAAGCTGTGGCATATCTGGTTCTTCTCTATGGCGATGTGACGATTGGAACTAATTGGCTGCCGAGCGGGCCACTTCATCGAGCTTCTCAGCTGATACGGCGCCCTCACGGACCATTTCGATACCATTATTCTCGACATCGATCACCGTTGATTTCGGTCCCTGTGTGAGATCGCCGGCGTCGACGAAATAGTCGATACGCCCCAGAAAGTTCTGACGCACCTGCGCCGGCGACGTCGCTCCCGCGCGACGGCCCCGATTGGCGCTCGAGACCAACACGGGCCCGCCGAAGGCCTCGACCACCTGTCGGCACAGCCCGGACTGAGGCACGCGAACGCCGATTCGTCCGTTGGCCTTGGTCAACTCCTTGACCACCTTGCGGGGAAGATCGGGGTTGGCGTCAAAGAGGATCGTCAGCGGCCCGGGCCAGAAGCTCTTCATCAGCGCGCTGGCCACCGGGTCGACCCGGTTGGTCACCAGGTGGAGTTTGGAATAGTGATCGATAAAGACCAGACTGGGTGCTTTTTTGACGCGGCGCTTCGACTGCATCAACCGCATCACGGCGTCCTGGTTGGTCACGTCTGCCAGCAGCCGATATTTGCCGTTGCATGGAAGGCAGATCACGCCCCCGTCCTCGAGGATATTCGACAGATGCGTCACCGTGTCGCCGGTAATCTCTCCAGCCTTCATCTTCACGATCTCCATCAGTCCACCTCCAAAAAAAAGTGCGTCATTGGCGAGCGAGTTGACCATCCCCTCCCTCATGGCATCGACGAGTATAGCAGCTTCGTCTGCGATCCCCATGGTCGATTTTGGTTTTTTGTTCTCCCTCACCACTGCCGCAGGAGGGCGCCGTAATACTCGATGAGGGCCAGATAGTCGTCGACGGCGATACGCTCGTCCGTGCCGTGGAGGCGCTCCAGATCGCGGTCGGTGAAGATCAGAGGCTGGAAGCGGTAGACGTCGTGGGTCAGCCCTGTAAAGTGGCGGGCGTCGGCGGCGCCGGTGAGCATATTGGGCGCTACGGGCACGTCGGGATGGACCGTGGCCAATGCGCGGCGAAGTTTTTCAAACCCAGGCCCCTCCAGACGGGCCAGGGGGCTGGGCTCGGAGCGCATTTCCCCGACCGGTCGAATCGTGATGTATTCGCTGCCCAGAAGATCCTCCAGATCGGCGAGGACTCCGTCGATGGAATCTCGGGGGTTGAGGCGAAAATTAACGGTCGCCACCGCTCGCTGTGGCAGCACGTTCTCCGTATCACTTGCACGCAGCATCGTCGGTGCCGCCGTCGTTCTGACCGCCGCATTCGTCCCCGGTGATGCGGTCATCTGAGAGAGGACGACAGGCTCGAAGAGCCAGAGGTTTCGAAAGATCATTCGGTGTAGAAAATCCATCTCCGAGATGGCCCATTCAAACATCATCGCCGTCGGCCCGTCGATGGCAGCGGGCCGAGGATTTGCGTCCAATTTTTTTAACACTTCTGCCAGGCGAGTGACGGCGATCTCCTCTGGAGGCATCGATGAATGCCCCCCTTCGGCGCGGGCCTCGATTTCCACGGTCAAATAGCCCCGCTCGGTGATCCCCACCAGGGCGATCGGCCCGTCAATGCCGGGCACCATGCCGTCGACGATGACCAACCCCTCGTCATAGACGGCCACCACGTCCAGCCCATCTTCTTCCATCTGCTGCGCCACCACCCGGGCGCCGTCCATCCCGCCGATCTCCTCGTCGTGGCCGAAGACGAAATGCACCGTATGCTCTGGACTTTCGCCACTCTCCAGCCAGCTCTCGGCAGCCTCGAGCATGGCCATCACATTTTGCTTATTATCCAGCGTCCCCCTGCCCCACAAAAAGCCGTCGGCCACCACCCCACCAAAGGGCGGATGGGTCCAGTCATCTTCGGTCCCCTCCTCGACGGGCACCACGTCCTGATGGGCCAAAAATACCACATGCGGCGCCGATGAATCCCGACCTTCCAACGTAAAATGCAGGGTCAGGTCGTTGACCAACTGCCGGCTCGCCAGGTCGTGAAATACGGGAAAGTCCCTCTCCAATTGGCGTCGAAACTCATAAAACGGCTCCAGGTCGGCATCATCGCCCGATGACGAGATCGTGGGCTTTCGAATCGCCTCGGCCAACCGCTCCAACGCCGCCTGGCCGTCGACAGACGTCTCGACCTCGACGGGCTCCACCTCACTCTGCAACGATTCCACCGCAGATGCCCGCACCAACACCACGGCAGCCACGATTGCTACTGCCAGCCCCACCCCACCGAGCACCATCGTCAACCAACGCTTCATCGATAACCTCTCTCCTTGCACAGCGTTCGCTTCGCTCACTGTGGTTCGTAGTTAGTGGTTTCGTTCGTTTCACTCACTGTGGTTAAAAGGCGCGCTGCGAGGATCACCAACTCCCGATTCACCTCGCTTTCCACACAATCAACCACAAACTACGCGAGCGAAGCGAGCAAAACCACCAACCACTGCGAGCGAAGCGAGCAAAACCAACCCTTCGACGCGGTGCGTCGGTTGCGTCTATCACCGCGCCCGTGATAAAAATTTAGGGTTAGCAAAGCGCAGGCACCACCGGGCCTGGTAGCCCCGTGGGGGTCGGTCCTTTCACCGCCCCCCGGTTCGCTGCCACAGGCTCCCCTTGGCGCGCCGGAGAGACCCCTTATGACGCCAGAAAATCAAGTTCTTCCGGAAGCGGGCGACCTCATCGGCGGCCGATTTCGGGTCCTGGAAATTCTGGGGACCGGTGGATTCGGCACCGTCTTTAAGGCGCTGCAGGAAAATATCGGCCGAGAAGTTGCCCTTAAATTTCTGACCCCCGGGGTGGCCAAAGACCCGATCAACGTCAAGCGCTTTCGCCGCGAAGCCTTCCACGTCAGCCAACTGCGCCATCCCAATACGATCACCCTCTATGACTACGGCCAGACCGAGGACGAGCTGGCCTATATGGTCATGGAATTCCTCGACGGCGACGCCCTCTCCGAAGTCATCCAGAACCAGGGCGCCGTCCCCTGGCCCAGAGCGGCCCATATCTTCATCCAGGTCCTAAAGAGCCTGTCCGAAGCCCACCGCCACGGTCTGGTCCACCGAGATCTGAAGCCGGAAAATATCTTTTTATGCGAGATGTTCGGCGAGCAGGACTACGTCAAAGTCCTGGACTTCGGGGTCGCCAAGATGACCCTGGCCGAAGAGGACGACGAGGCCGCCGATGACGAGGAGGCCCTCACCCGAGCGGGCCGCATCTTCGGCACCCCTCTCTATATGGCCCCCGAACAGGCCTGCGCCGAGCCGATCACCCCGGCCACCGACGTCTACGCCCTCGGGCTGTTGCTCTTCGAAATTGTCACCGGTGAGCCCCCGGTCACGGGGCGAAACCGGATGGACGTCATCCACAAGCAGATTCGCGACCCCGTCCCCATTCTCACAGACGACCTCAAAGGCACGCCCATGGGCGAGCTTATTAGAAAGGCCTGTGAGAAGGAGCCGGAGCATCGCTTCCCCGATGCCGCTGCTCTGCTGGAGGCGTTTTATCAGGCCCTTCGCCAGATGCAGATCAACCCTCAGCCCCAGGGAGGAAGCCGCCCCGAGGTCTCTGCTCCCTTTCTGGTGCCCCCCGAGGTGCATCAGGCCCATCAGAGACGCCAGCAACCTCAGGAGCCTGCTCGCCCCGCTCCTCCTGCGGCGATCGAACAGCCCGCCAAAGATCAGCTCGACACCCGCCCAAATGAGGCGCTGCGATTAGATGAAGACAGCGACGCCACCGTCGAAGATGAGACGATTCTCATCGATCCGCTGGTACCAAAACGGCGCAGCACTCCTCCTCCGCTGCCACAGGGCCCGCCGCGGGTCGAGATACGTCGCCTCGAAGAGCCCAGCGATGGCGAGTATGGCGCCGCCTCCCCGAGCCACCCCTTCCACACTCGTGCTCACTCGCGGCCCCGCTACGATCTGCCCCTGATCGGTCGCGATCGGGAATTCGACAAACTCGTCGGGCTCGTGCGAAGCGCCGCTCAGATGAGCACGGGCCATATGCTGCTTCTGGAAGGCGAAGGGGGCGTGGGCAAGACCCACCTTCTCCACGCCGTGATGAGCCGCCTTACCAACGAGGGGGTCGACTTTTCTTCTGCCGCATTCCGTCGCCGAAGCCTCCCCATGGAAGCCCTTCGCGAGGCGATCGCCGGGCTGTGGAACGTCTCCCACAGCGAGCGCCTGGAGGTGGACCGCATCGTCCGAGCCGACCTTCGGCAACTGGGCGATTTTTCGGATCGGGAAATCGACAGCATCGTCGAATTCTTGCGCCCCCGCTCCTCTTCACCGGACGAGCTGATAGGCTCCGCCGCCGGCGTCATCTACGCCCGCCTGGAACGCCTCCTCATCCGACTGGCCGAACGACGCACCGTGGTTCTGGCCCTCGAGGACCTGCAATACGCCGACAGCGCCACCCTGGCCTTTTTGGAATATCTGGCGGTCACGGTGCGCACTCACGCCTGTCCGATCGTCATCTTCTTGTCACTGCGTCCGGAGGAGAGAAGCCTCAACCCCGATCTGGACCAGCACCTGCACACGATCAGCGCCAATATCGGCGTCGGCTTTACCCGGGTGCGCCTGCGCCGGCTGCGGGGCCGATCGCTGTCGGTCTTTCTGGACTCCATCTTACCCCTGGAGGCACGACTCAAAGAGCGCGTGGGCTGGCTCTCTCAGGGAGTGCCTCTGCACGCCATTCAGATTATTCGCTACCTCCAGAACGAGGACGAACTGGTCAAAAAGCAGGAGCGCTGGCATCTGGAGAGCGGCAACCCCCGCACCATCGATCTGCCCCCGGATCTAATGGACCTGATGGCCCTTCGCATCAAGCAGGCCATCGAATCCAACTCCGACAGACCTCACCTGCACCGCATCCTGCAATGGATCGCCGTACTCGGCATGCGGGTGCCCGTGGAGTTGTTGGCCCGAGTTCTGGAACACGCCGAGGATTTTGGCGATGACTACGACCTCGATCGCGACCTCCATGCGTTGAGCGAGGAGGCGATCTGCCGACAATCGCTCCACCAGAGCATGATCTGCGTGGAATTCGAAAATAGCCTGCTCCGAGAAAGCCTCCTGGAGGGGATCCGAGAGCAATGGTCGACGCGAAACCTCCACCGCGTGGCCGCTCAGCAAAAGGTCGAATTCTACAAAGCCCAGCAATCGGAGGTCCCCCTGGTCGAGATCGCCGACCATTGGCGCCGCGCCGGCGACACCGATCGCTACCGCGACGCCCTGGCCTCCAGCGCCCGGCGCTCTATGGATCGCTTCGATCTTCGGGGAGCCCGGGAGCGGTTTCGCGAGCTCATCCAGCTTCTCGACGAGCGCAACGAGCGCGACCACCTCTGGACCGAGGCCCACCTGTCGCTGGCCGACCTGGCCAGGCGCTTTGGTGAATTTGGCCTGGCCGAAGATCACTACCGCCAGGTCGTCGACTCCGGCGCCAGCTCGGGGACAGAACGAAGCCGGGCCCTTCGCGGATTTGGCCACCTCCTGACCATCCAGGGCCGCCACGACGAGGCCACCCGCCTCTACAGTCAGGCCCTCGATTTTAGTCAGAAGATCGGCGACACCGAGGGTACGGCAAAAGCATTGGTCGGTCTATCGCGAGTCCACCTGGTCCAGGGCGACCCTCGGGCAGGAACGAAAGTGCGGGAGCGCCTGGAGTCGATGCTCGACCAGATCGAGAGCCAGGAGGTCCACGGCAAGGTGCTCCTCCACCTGGCTGAGGCGGCCCAGCGGCGCGGCCAGATCGACAAGCGCTACCGCTATTTGGTGCGGGCTCGCCACGCCCTGGAGCGCTCGGCCGACCGCCAGGGCCTGGGCACGGCCCTCACCGCTCTGGGCAGCGCCTTTATGGGCCCCACCCTCAACGACCCGGACCGCTTCGACAAGGCGGAGCGCACCCTCAAAGAAGCGCTCGAGCTCAAGCGCTCACTCGGCGATCGACAGGGCGTGGCCGAGGCCTTTCGCTATCTGGGCCAGCTGGAGATGGAGCGCAATAATTTCGAAAACTCCGAGGCCCGCCTGGAGCGAAGCCTGGCCATCCACAAAGCGCTGGGCACACCGTTCAATATCGGCGCCGCCCACAACTCGTTGGGGATTCTCCACCTCCTCACTCGTCGCTACGACACGGCAGACCGCCATTTCGAGGCCGCCGTGAGCACCTTCCGACGCATGGGCGACCCCATCGCCATCTCCCAGCCCCTGCTCAACCGGGGGATCGTAGCCATTAACCAGAAGCGGTTTAACGAAGCCCAGAGCTTTTTGCGCGAAGCACGGCGCATCAAAGAGTCATTGGGCACCAGTTGGGCCCTCTTCGACCTGCGCAACAGCCTGGCCATCTGTGAGATGTGGTTTGGCCAATTCGACGCCGCCGAGCAACTGCTCAAAGAAACCCTGGCCCAGGTCGACGAATACGGCACCGCCGAGGATCGGGCCACGGCGCGAACCCTGATGGGCCTTCTACAATGCTTCCAGAGTCGCCTGCAGATGGCCGCCCTCGAGCTGGGACGAGCCCGGGCCGACGCCGAGGAGCTCCATATCGAGCGGGTCCAGGTCTTCTGTCGGGCCAACGCCGCGTTCTACTCCCTCCTCACCGAGTCTCAGAGCGCCTACGACGAGCTCATTCCCACCGTCGATGCCCACCACCTCCTCTCCGAGTTGGACCGCGACATCTGGCTGGAGTTGCTTGCAAAAATGGCCCGCTATACGGCCGAACGGGACCGCAATCGCCAGTCGGCGCGACTCCTTCGCGCGGCGGCCCGGCTCAACGAGCGCTACGGCCGCGACATCGCCCAGGCGCTCAACGACGAAGCGCAACGACTTGAGAACGAACTGGCCGCGCTTAACTCTTAATCGCGCCGGACCAAAATTCTGTTCACATTTTATATTTAAAGGGTGCAAAAATGACGATCGAACGCCTCGACGACGCCACCATCGACGCTCGCCTCCAAGAACTGGACGGATGGAAACGAGAGGGTGATACGATCACCCGCTCACTGACCTTCGACTCCTTTCTCGACGCTATCAGCTTCATCAACGCCATCGCCGATCTGGCCGAGAGGGACGACCATCACCCCGAGATTTTCAACGTCTATAATAAGGTCGATCTGACCCTGACCACTCATGATGCCGACGGACTGACCCAAAAAGACTTCGACCTCGCCGCCAAAATCGACGGCGAGGCCTGAGGGTTCAGTACTTCGCCAGCCACTCGATCTTCTCCGCAATATCGTCGATCTGCGGCAGAATCTCGTCCTCCAGATCGGGGTGGTAGGCCACGAAGCTGTCCAACGCGGCCACTCGCTGAATCGGACCGTCCAGATATTCGAAGAGCTCGTCGGCAATACGGGTGCCGATCTCGGCGCCGTAGCCCCAGGAGCTATTGTCTTCGTAGGCCAGGATAACCTTATTGGTCTTCTTGACCGACTTCGAGATGGCATCCCAATCGTATGGACTCAGGGAGCGCAGATCCAAGATCTCGACGCTCACTCCATCGATCTTCTTGGCCGCCCGCCGGCTTCGCTCCACAAGCGCGCCGTAGGTGATAATCGTCAGATCCGTACCTTCCTGCACAGTCTTCGCCTTGCCGAAGGGGATCATATAATTATCGCCGGGCTGTCGACCTTTATTATAGGTCTGACGATAGAGGTGCTTGTGCTCCAAAAACATCACCGGATCGTCGCAGCGAATGGCCGTACGCAACAGGCCTGCTGCATCTTCGGCGTTTGAGGGCATGACCACGCGAAGGCCCGGGATATGGGTGAATAGAGTCACCCCGGACTGACTGTGATAGGGGGCGCCGCCCTTGAGATAGCCGCCGATGGGCACGCGGACCACCACGGGGGCGCTGAACGCGTTATTCGAGCGCCACCGGATATTGGACAGCTCATTTTTAAGCTGCATATAGGCGGGCCAGATATAGTCGAAGAACTGGATCTCCACCACCGGCCGAAGACCACGGGTGGCCATGCCGATGGCGCGGCCGATGATATTGGCTTCGGCCAGCGGACTGTTGAAGACCCTGTCGCCGCCGAATTCGCCCTGCAGGCCGTGGGTCACCTTGAAGACCCCGCCCTTTCCTTTGACTTCGCCCAGGTACTCCTCTTTGGTCACGTCGGCGACGTCCTCTCCGAAGATGACGATCCGTGGGTCCCGGCGCATCTCGTCGCGCAGACAGGTATTGAGGAGATCGACCATGGTCGTCTCCGTGGCACCGTCGGCATAGACCGGCTCCGTATCGAAGTCCGACAACGTGGGGTCCACTTCATGGCTATAAACGTAGTCCAGCGCCGTCTCGGGGGCCGGCGTGGGAAGTTCGAGGGCCTCGTCGACGGCGGCTCGCACCTCGGCTTCGACCTCCTCGCGGAGAGCCGTGATCTCTTCGTCGGTGCAGATTCCCTCGTCGACCAGATATTCGGCGAAGGTGGTGATCGGATCCCGTTTGGCCTCCGCCTCGCGCTCGTGCTCCGGCTTATAATCCTTTTCGTTATCCGACATGGAGTGGTTATAGGGCCGGATCACGTGGGCGTGAGCCAGAGCTGGGCCCTTTCCGGCGCGGATATAATCAACCGCTTCCGTGAGCGCACCGTAGCTCTCGACGGGGTCGCAGCCGTCGAATTCGGTGATGAAGAGATTCTCGAAGCCACTGCAGGCCTTCGAGATCGATCCGCCGGCGGTCTGAACCTCAACGGGCACGCTGATGGCATAGCCGTTGTCCTCGACCATGAACAGCACGGGGAGCTTGAAGTTAGCCGCCGTATTGACGGCCTCCCAGAACTCGCCCTCACTGGTGGCGCCGTCGCCGATGGAGACGTAGACCACTTCGTCGTCTTTATACTCATCGCCTCGATCTTTGAGATCTTCTACGGCGGCCATGATGCGCCCCACCTGGGCGGCGCCGACGGCCTGGAGCTTCTGGGTTCCCGTACATGAGGACTGGCTGACAATATTGAGATCTTTATGACCCCAGTGCGCCGGCATCTGGCGACCGCCGGAGTTTGGATCTTCCGAGGATCCCACCGCTTCGGCGAGCACTTCCGTGGGCGTCATGCCCAGGGTGACCGCCAGGGCCCGGTCGCGATAGTAGGGATAGAACCAGTCGTAGCCCGATCGCAGCACCTTACCGGCGGCGACGAGCACCGCTTCGTGACCGGCTCCGGAGATCTGAAAGAAGATCTTCTGCTGACGCTTGAGGTTGATCTCGGCGTCGTCGAGTTTTCGGGACAAGTAGATAAGCCGGTACATATCGACCAGCTCTTCGGCGCTCAACCCGTGATACTTGTTGGTCGCCGACCCGTTAGACTTCTTCTTGGCGTCGTCGCCCGTGGCGGGATTCGTCGTTTCTTGCTGGGTCTGTTCCACCGCTCCACCTCCCGGATCTCAAGATCATTCACCGCTGTCGAAACCATGTCGCCAGCGGTTCGAAATATCGCACTTCAAGCCATTCCGTTCAGACAGTTAGCACACCCCCTCGAACCTAGCAAAGGGGAGATTCCCCGCGCCATCGTTAACGCAACGCGTCAACCGACCACGAAGTTGAGGATCCGCCCCGGCACGAAGATGACGCGCCTGATCTCTTTGCCCTCGAGATGCTTCTCGATATCCTCAACGGCTCGCGCCGCGGCGACCGCTGCATCTTCATCGGCGTCCTGAGCCAGGTCGATGGTCCCTCGCAATTTACCCATGACCTGCACGGCCAACTCGTAGGTATCCTCTTTGATCAACTCTTCGTCGTAGGCCGGCCATTGTGCTTCGCTCACCGACGGTTCGTGACCCAACCGGACCCACAACTCCTCGGCGATATGGGGAGCGTACGGCGCAAGCATCTGCACCAGCGGCGTGATGGCAACCTTGGGAACTTCCTGTCGCTTATAGATGAAGTTGACATACTCCATCATCGCCGCGATCGCCGTATTATAGCGAAGGGCCTCGGTATCCTCGGTGACCTTCTGGATCGCCCGGTGCAGTTCGCGCAGCAGCTCCTCGTCGGCCTCGCCGTCGGTGACCTTTTCAGAAAGGCCTTCCTCATCGCAGACCAGTCGCCAGATACGGGACAAGAAACGATGCACGCCGTTGACGCCGCGGGGGTCCCAGGGCTTGGTCTGCTCCAGGGGTCCCATAAACATCTCGTAGAGGCGCAGGCTGTCGGCGCCGTACTCGCTGATCACGTCGTCCGGGTTGACCACGTTGCCCCTGGACTTGGACATCTTCTCCACCAGGGGCTCGAGCTTGACGTCCGCCTCGGGGTGCATCGGCGCGTCACCCTCCCAGCGCACCTTATCGACGTGAACCGTCTTTTGAGTGACGTCGTCGCGGCCCTCGGCCTCCGAGCCCAGAATCTCTCCGTCGGCGTCTTCGTAATAGACGTAGCTCGTGCCCAGGATCATCCCCTGGTTGACCACTCGCTGGAAGGGCTCTTTCGTCGACACCACCCCCACATCAAAGAGCACTTTATGCCAGAATCGCGCGTATAGAAGGTGCAATACGGCGTGTTCGGCGCCGCCCACATACAGGTCGACGGGGAGCCACTCTTTTTCGAGCTCTTTGTCGATCGGCGCCTCTTCGTTATGGGGATCGACAAAGCGCAGATAATACCAGCACGACCCGGCCCACTGGGGCATCGTATTGGTCTCCCGCCGCGCCGGCTCGCCAGTGTCGGGGCAGGTCGTCTCCACCCACTCGTCGATGGTCGCCAGCGGTGACTCGCCAGTACCGCTCGGGGCGTATTCCTCGACCTCGGGAAGGGTCAACGGAAGCTGCTCTTCCGGAAGAGCCACAATCCTTCCGTCCTCACAATGGACGATGGGGAAGGGCTCGCCCCAATAGCGCTGGCGCGAGAATAACCAGTCTCGAAGTTTGTAGCTGATGGCCTCTTTTCCCGCCCCTTTCTCCTCGAGCCAGGAGATGATCTTCTCTTTGGCGTCCTCGACGTTCAGACCGTTCAAAAACTGCGAATTCACCAACTCGCCGTCGCCCGTATGAGCTTCTTCTTCGACGTCACCGCCGGAGATGACCTCCACGATATCGATGTCGTAGGTTTTGGCGAACTCCCAGTCGCGGTCGTCGTGGCCGGGCACGGCCATAATGGCACCCGTGCCGTAACCGTAGAGCACATAATCGGCCACCCAGATGGGCACCTTCTCGTCGTTGACCGGGTTGATCGCATAGGCCCCGGTAAAGACGCCGGACTTCTGTTTCTGCAGCTCCGTGCGCTCCAGATCGCTCTTCAGCGCAGCTTTCTCGCGGTAGGCGTCCACCGCCTGGCGCTGCTCCTCGGAGGTCACCTCGTCGACCAGGGGATGCTCCGGGGCGAGCACCATATAGGTAGCGCCGAACAGCGTGTCGGGCCGCGTCGTAAAGACCCGAATATTGGCCTCCACTCCCCCGGCAGACGACCGATCGACGGCGAAATCGACCTCGGCGCCCCGGGAGCGGCCGATCCAATTTCTCTGCATCTCTTTTAGGTGTTCCGGCCAGTCGATGATCTCCAGATCGTCGAGCAACCGGTCCGCATATTCCGTGATCTTGAGCATCCACTGGCGCATGGGCTTTCGCACCACCGGGTGGCCGCCGCGCTCGCTGCGCCCGTCGATAACCTCTTCGTTGGCCAGCACCGTCCCCAGGGCGGGGCACCAATTGACGGGAACTTCCGCGATATAGGCCAGCCCCTGCTCATAGAGCTTCAAAAAGATCCACTGGGTCCACCGATAATAATCGGGATCCGTCGTATTGATCTCCCGATCCCAATCGTAGGCAAAGCCCAGCGCCTTGAGCTGCCCCTTGAAGGTCTCCACATTCTTCTCGGTGGTCTCCCGCGGATGGGTCCCCGTCTTCAGGGCGTATTGCTCGGCGGGCAACCCGAAGGCGTCCCACCCCATAGGATGGAGCACCTCGAAGCCGCGGGCTTTTTTAAAGCGCGCCATAATATCCGTGGCCGTATAGCCCTCGACGTGGCCCACGTGCAGGCCGGCACCGGACGGGTAGGGAAACATATCGAGCACGTAGAAGGGCTCTTTGTCAGACGCCGCGTCCGTGCGGAACGTCTTTTCTTCTTCCCAGAAATCCTGCCACTTTCGTTCGATATCGCGAGGACTAAATTCCGACATATTCGTCTCTTCTCGTTGCTGATGAGGTTTGCCCATTAAAAGCCCGAGGCTTCCCTGTGGATCGGTACACGGACAGCCCCTTTGGCGCAACGGTCAATTGAAATACTGAGGTCAGGGCCTCACGGGCCTATCCCTCTCCCAATCATCACCGCGAAGCGGTCCGGGCCCGGCGCCATCCAACCCCTCATCGTCGTCGCTCGAAAAGACCCGCACCCGATAAGACCAGGCCCAGCCCGGGGCATTGCACCCCTCGTCGGCGCCGGTGAGCATCAAAAAATAATAGCCCGCCCCGAAGATATGCTCCGGCCAGTCGATCTGCACCGAGAAGCGCCCCTGATCGTCGAGGGCCACACATTGCTCCATCCAGTCGCCGCCCTCCATCTCCCGTCGATGAATGACGATATTGGGATACTCTCCCAGATATCGCCCCTCGAGCACCATCGTGCGCTCCTCGTCATCGGAGGCGCCGATGACCGACTTGACGGGGCGCTGCAAGAAGATTCCCTGGTGGGCAAAGGCATCGGTGTGGAACTTCGAAAATGACGTCTGCCGGCATGTCGACTGGCGCTGATTCTTTGACTCATAGGTCTGCCGCGGCAGGGGCATGCCCCTGGCGCCGCGGCCGATCTCGACAAAAGAAACGGGGATCGTCGACCATTGCATGCTCATCGCCGAAAAATGCAGATGGGTCCCGCTGGCGTATCCCGTATCGCCACATTGGCCGATCAACTGACCACGGCACACCTTCTGACCGGGCTCAACGAAGACTCCCATATGCTGGAGATGATAATAGGAGGTATAGGTTCCGTCACCGTGGTCGAGGATGACGTAATTTGCCTGGTCCACGCATTTGGCGTCATTACACCCCTCATTGGAATCCTTTCGAGCCGACCAGACCACTCCGTCACGAGCCGCTGTAATGGGCGTGCCCTCGGCGCAGGCGAAGTCGACGGCATAGGCCAGATCTTTGCTATGGGTGGCAAACCCGTGGAACCCCTGGGTGACGCGAACGCTCGT
>SLJM01000108.1 GCA_007135085.1 Myxococcales bacterium | reverse complement strand
TCGTCTTCTCTTTGCCCACGGTGGTGATCACGTCGCGAATCTCGACGATCTGATTGGGGTCCAGCCCGGTCATGGGCTCGTCGAGGATGATCACCTCCGGCTCGTGGATGATCGCCTGAGCTAGCCCCACGCGCTGGCGATAGCCCTTGGAGAGTTCGTGAATCGTATGACCGAGCATCTTGTCGAGCCCGGTCATCTTAGCGACCTCGACGATCCGCTCTTTTCGACGCCCCCGCTCCACCTCCTGAATCTGAGCGATGAACTCCAGATAGTCGTAGACCAGCATATCCTCGTAGAGGGGCACCGTCTCCGGCAGATAGCCGATCTTCTTTCGCACCTCCCGAGACTGCTCCTGCACGTCGAGGCCCATCACCCGGGCCGTGCCGGAGGTGGGCGCCATAAACCCGGTCAAGACCTTCATAGTCGTCGTCTTTCCCGCCCCGTTGGGCCCCAAAAACCCCACGATCTCGCCGGGACGCACAGAGAAGCTGATGCCCCCCAATGCCTCCACATCGCCGTAGCGTTTTACCAGCCCCTCGACGACGACGGACTCCCCGCTTTGACTTTTTTCCTCTTCCTCGCTCGACATCGCCACGCCCTTATCACACCAGATGAGCGCCAAACCTCCGAGCCACCACGATTACCATGAACAGCGGACCCCCGAAAAGCCGGGGGGAGAGAGCAAAGACTATTCACCGCAAAGGGCGCGAAGAGCACAAAGGGTTTAGATCGAGTGATTCCCGAACGCCCGGCTAAATCGAGCCGTAAACCTCAGTGCTCTCTGCGACCTTCGCGGTTTCATTTCACTCGCTCCCCCGCTCACTTCCCTCGACTTTTTGACCATCCCTCCCAGATTTCTGTTACGATCCCCTCCAAAAAACCCGTTTTATCCCCCTGATTAGGCATGGCACGAGATCTGCACTATAATATTCGGCGAGTGATTTAGTCTGGTTCATTCATCCAACGCACTGAGGACGTCATGATATTCTCCCCACCTCCCACTTCGAAATGGCTCGTACCACTTCTGGCGCTCACCATGGTCGCCTGCGGCCCCGTCGACGACGATAATGATCAAACCAACGGCGATCCCGACCAGACAGCCGAGATTCCCGGCGATGTCGTCAAAAGCGAGCTGTCGCGAGATACGGACCCCCAGGTCGGGGCCGATTCGTTCGGGCAATTCAGCGCCGACAACCGCGATTTTGCGTTTTCACTGCTCGACGAACTTCGGGCCGACCAGGATGGCGAGGGCAACTTCTTTATCTCGCCACATTCGGTGTCCGTGGCGTTGGCCATGATCTACGGCGGCGCCGAGGAGAATACGAAAGCCGAGATGGCCGACGTCATGCGCTTTCAGCTCGACGACGATCAGCTCCACCCGGCGTTTAATAAGCTCGACCTGGCGCTGGCCAGCCGCTCCGACATCGAGCTCGACGACGAGGAAAATCAGGCCTTTACCCTGGATATCGTCAACCAGACCTGGGGACAGACCGGCTTTGATTTCGTCGACGACTACCTGGACATGCTGGCCGTCAATTACGGCGCCGCCATGAGCCTCGTCGACTTCGTCAGCGACTACGAGCAGATCCGCCAGGATATCAACGCCTGGGTCGAAGACCAGACAAAGGATCGAATCGTCGAGCTCCTCCCCGAGGACAGCCTCCAGGACGACACTCGCTTCGTCCTGGTCAACGCCATCTATTTTTACGGCAGCTGGGCTTCTCCCTTCAACGAGTCCGCCACGTCGGAGCAGGCGTTCCATCTCCTCGACGGCTCCACGGCCGATGTCCCCATGATGCGTCAGGACGCAAGTTTCCCCTGGGCCACCGATGAAGATTCGGGCTCCCTGGCCGTCTCCCTTCCCTACGTGGGCGAAGAGGTCTCCATGGTGGCCATTATGCCCGATGACGAAGAGGCCGACTTTGCTCAATGGGAGGCCCAATTTGACCGCGCCGCCTTCGACGCTGTGGTCGACCAATTGGCGGCGGGCCGAATCTATCTGTCCTTTCCCCGCTTTGAAGATGAAGGGGCCTACGAACTCAAAGAGATCTTCGAGGTCATGGGCATGATCGACGCCTTCGACTCCTGCGACGCCGATTTTTCAGGCGTCACGGGCCATCCGCCGTGCATCGACTTCAAGTCCCTGTATATCAGCGACATCTTCCACAAGGCCTTCATCAGCGTCGACGAAGAGGGCACGGAAGCGGCGGCCGCCACCGGCGTGGTCGGCGCCACACCCACGTCGATGCCCCCGGAGGTCAATTTTGATCGCCCCTTTATCTACGCCATCTACGACCACCCCACAGAGACGATCCTCTTCCTGGGTCGCATGGTCGACCCGACCATCCAGTGAAAAATGAAACCACGAAGGTCGCAAAGAACACAGAGGGTTTGGTTCGAGTGATTCCCAAACGTCGGGGTAATTCGAGTCCTAACCCTTTGTGCACTTCGTGCCCTTCGCGGTTTCATTCCCCACTCCCAAGATACAACCCGAGGCGCACCTCGTACCCCACGCCGGGTTGGTGCTCCACCCAGCTCACCACCACCCGGTCGTCGACGACGACCAGGTCAGGCCACCAGGCGGCGCGGCCGGGGTGAGAGGCGATGAGAGTGCCGTCGTGGCCGGGGACTTTGACGGCGATATAGGGTGTGTCGTCGACCATCTCCATCCAGGCCGCGGCGACGCCGTCGCCATAAGGGGCTACCGCCGGTAGCCAGGCCTGGGTGGGATAGGTCTCGGAGGGACTGTCGAGGACCACCGAGTCGGTCAGCTCGTCTTCGCTCAGATCCCAGATGCGATAGCGGGCGTCCGTGTCGGGGCGGCGGTCGGCCTGATAGGTCCAGGCGACGATGGCCGTTTCCTCGTCGGCGAGTACCACTCGCGGGTCGGTGTGGAGGCGCTCGAAGTCGTCGCCTGCGCCGTCGATGCGGCGGGTCTCAGCCCAGGTGTCGCCACCGTCTAAGCTGAAGGTGGCGTAGAGATCCCATTGAAAATTGCGGAAGTCCGTCCAGACCACGACGATCGTATCCCCCGAAATCGCCACGTCCGGATGC
This sequence comes from Myxococcales bacterium, assembly GCA_007135085.1. GTDB lineage: Bacteria > Myxococcota_A > Bradymonadia > Bradymonadales > Bradymonadaceae > SLJM01. The sequence continues at coordinate 4,097 of SLJM01000108.1, read as the reverse complement.
CATTGGATGCCCCGCGTATTGGGCGGATCCACCTCTGCCGGCCCGTCGACGGCGACGGCCTCGCCAAAGCTCTGACCGCCGTCTTCGCTCATCGACAGGTAGACCCGATCGTGGCCGGTGGAGCGCTCCGTAAAGACCAGGGCGATCCGGTCGCCGTCGGCGCTCATCGCCGGAAGCCATACGTCTTGCCCGTCATCGAGGGAGCTCAAATCAACCGGGTCGGCAGGCAATTCCTCGTCTTCGAGTTCGCCGCGGATCATCCCCCCCAGGCTGCTCTGTTCGGCGAATACCCGCTGGGACAGGACCACCGCTTCTTCACCTCGCAGGGCCACGACCGGCGCAATCTGTGAGGCATCCTGAGCACCCGCTCCAAAGCGCAAGATCTGATCGGAATAATGCCCATCGTCGGCGTCCCATCGCTTGAGCACGCTCTCCACTCTCTCACCGGCCTGCCAGGATAGGGCCAACATCTCGTCTCGAGCGGCCAACCGAACGCGCTGGACCGGCGTCTCATCAAAACTCTGGGGCCCGGTTACGACGAAGGAATCGATCTCCGGAGAGCGGTCCAGCTCGCCGACCTCCTCGTAATCCAGAGTGCCCAATAAGTCGCGAGCCACCACGCTGTCCACATAGGCGTTCTCATGGGGATCGCCGGCGCCGGGCAACATGGCCTCGCCAAGCTCGCGAAGCGCTTCCCGTCGTTGCTCGAGGCTCAGCTCCGGGTCGTCTTCGATGGGATCGGCAAAGGCCCAGGGGCCCACCTCCAAAAAGCCCGGCCGCTCCTCCTGACCCACGAACCGACCCCACTCCACGCCGGGGTGGGCCTGGCCCCAGATGACGGACTGACCGTCGAAGGACATGCCCACGAAATTACCGGTCAATACGGGCATCACGCCGTAGCGAAAGGTGGGGTATTTCTGCACCGCCGCCCAGCCGCTCTGGGTGAGCACGTCGGGCAGCCACTCTTCCTGGTCCTCGATCTGGGTGATCGTCCAGCCGCTAAACGCCTCGGGCTGGACCTGCACGTCGGCGCCGAGCAACCCGAGCCGGTCGTTCATCGGCGGCATCCAGGCGTCTTTGCTGGTAAATACACCAAAGGAAAAGGGCCCCACCTCCACAGGTCGCAGGTCTTCGAGCGAGCCATAAGACAGGGCCAGGGCCTCCTCTTCGGTGGAGGTCAAAAAGGGCTTGTCCACGCGGGCGATCAATTCGCCGTCGGGGTCGTAGATAAAGGCGCTATTATAGACCTTTTCGTCGACCGGGACGAAGACGCTGCTCACCTCCTCCAGGTCGGGATCGGCCCAGACCTCGACGGTGTCCGCATCGTCTCGCTCCTCCACATAGGCCAGGTTGGCCGAGGTGAGCACCCAGACGCCGTAGTCAGCGGCGATCCCGGAGAAGGTGGAGTCCACCGCTCGCCAGAGGGTGTCGGTGAGCCCCAGGAAAATACGACGGGGAAGGTCCAGATCGAGGTCGTCGTGGCGATCGTCGATCCAATCGATGGTCTTGTCATAATTCAAAAAGAGCTGCAAAAACGCGGCGTCCGGAATGTCGGACCCCCGCGCCTGGCTGCCCCGGCTGCCGATGAGCCCGGCGTGCAGGCCCACGTCCTCGGGAAAGATGAGCAGGTTGGGCCGGTCGTCGCTCAGGCAGAGCTCGATCTGGCGAACCTGCCCCCGAAAATAGGCCTCGTAGCTCTCGTAGGTCTCGGCGTGGTCGACGCTGATCTTGCTGCCGAAGCTAAAGATCCGACCTTCGCCATGATCCTCGAAGGCCAGCTCACATTCCGGCGGCGGCTCTTCAAAGGCGTCGGCGTCTTCACCGACATCCTCAATATGAGCGTCTTCGCCGACGTCGTCCACCACGCCGACGTCGCCATCGTCACCATTGTCGACGACCTCCTCATCGCGACAGGCGATCAACCCGACGGCGATACAGGCCGCCAACGTCCAGTGACTGATTCGCCAACTCAAACCGGATCGACCAAAGCTCACCATGATACCACTCCTCATTTGGTTTTAGCGTTCCGTGCGGTGACGGTAATCTGCGGTGTTCTCTACTCCTGGAGCGCGGACTGCCAGTCCGCTCTGCGGCCAAGCTGGCCGCGCTCCAATGACTCCACCTCTCATCAATTGTAATTTCAGTGTAACGCCCCTGGTGGTGCAGGCATAGGGAAGAGCTGATCCCATTTACTCCTGCCCTGACCAGTCACAAATCTTGTGATATTCTCGGTCCTCCTATCTGGAACACTGGTGAAGCCCCCAAAGGATTGATCGATGTCCGACGAGAAGACGGATCCCCAGACCAGCGATGACGTCGAAGAGCTCCCCCAGGCTGACTACCAGGTCGCCCCCAACGCCCCGGCCACCTTCGACGCCACCATAGGGGCGGCCTTCAAGCTCTATTTCGACGCCTTCGGCGCCCTCTTCTGGCTCGCCGCCGTCTCGGCGATGCTGGTCGTGATGGCCAATAATATCAGCGGCTTCTCCCTGGGTCCGCTGTTAAAGTTGGGCGCCTTTTTGGCCACGATCTACCTCTATATTCTGGCCCTCCAGCGCACGGACGACATCTTTCGCAGCAACGAACCAGATGACGAGTTTCACGTCGACGGCCCCCTCTTCTTTAACGTCGTCGGCGTCCAGGTGGGATTGCTCGTGGTGCTCACCCTGGTCTTCTTCGTCGGCGCCGGCCCCGGCCTGGCCGTCGGCATCATTCAGGGCAACGCCTCAGTGATCATGGCGGGGACCATCCCGGGCTTCTTCGTCGCCCTTCTGGTCCTGCCCCTCTTATTCTTCGCCGACCTGTCGGTCATCTTCGAGAGACGGGATCTCACCGAGAGCTTTCGGCGCTCCTACCGACTGGTCGCCTCCCTGGAGACCTGGTTCTATACCTTCTTCATCTTGCTCATGGCGGCCATTGTCCTGGCCATCCCCATCATCCCCTCCCTGATCGTCCTGACCGCCGTCGACGACCTGATCGGCACGATCATCGTCACCGCCGTGATCCACACTCTGGCCTTTCCCTTCATCGTTGCCCTCTCGTACGCCACCTTCCAGGGCCTGCTGGCCCGGGCCGAGGGCAAACACCGCCAGCGACCGCAACATCAATTGATGGGACCACCGCCGGTCGACGACGTCAACGACAGAGGAGCGGAGAGCGAAAGAACTGAGAGCTAAAAGCTGAGGAGCGAAAAGCTAAGAGCGGAGAGCGAAAGATTCGAACGGATGAGAGCGGATAAGCTGAGGGATGGGTCATCTCGGTTTTTCGGGACTTCTTTAAATTTGTCGAGGGAAGACTCCGAAGCGACCGTATGAACCCAATATATCGGCTTTTCGCTCCCCCGACACAACGACTCGACCACTTTCTCCTCCCCCCCACGTCCCACCTCTTCGCTCCTTCGCTCTCATCCGTTCGAATCTTTCGCTCTCCGCTCTTAGCTTTTCGCTCCTCCGCTTTTCGCTCCTCCGCTTTTCGCTCCCAAACTTTCCAGGAAAGATCTTCTCGAAATTGTCGACAATAGATCTGTCGTCCTCAATGTCAGGCAGTTTAAGTTGACTCAAACCGGAGTATGATCATGGCATTTCACCAGGAAGTGAACGAAGACCGACTCTCTTATCGCGTCATTGGCGTGGCTATTGAGGTGCACTCCGAACTTGGACCGGGCTTATCGGAAGCAGTCTATCGTGATGTGCTATATGAAGAGCTTGAAAAGAGTGGGCTTGATGCCGACCGAGAGTGCGTCGTCCCTATTGAATATCGAGATAGGAAGGTTGGCGAACGTTACCTCGATCTATTAGTCGAAGACGAACTGGTTTTAGAACTCAAGGTAGCCCGTTCCATCACGAATAAGCATCTGAACCAGCTAGGCACCAACCTACGACTGGCAAATAAGAGACGTGGCCTGGTCCTCAACTTCGGCCCTCCCAAACTCGGCATCCGCCGTTACATCAACAGCCACTACTGCAGCGGAGGAGCGAAGGAGCGAAAAGCGGAGAGCTGAGGAGCGAAAAGCGGAGGAGCGAAGGAGCGAAAAGCGGAGAGCTGAGGAGCGAAAAGCGGAGGAGCGAAGGAGCGAAAAGCGGAGGAGCGAAGGAGCG
>SLJM01000178.1 GCA_007135085.1 Myxococcales bacterium | reverse complement strand
TAATTTATCTCAGCCATCGATGACGACATTATCTTCGAGGATCTCGATTTCCGCATCGTCGCGCAGCTCTTCGATGAGCTCCAGAGCTGCTTCCTGGAGGCGCTGAGCTGCCAGCATCATCTTCAGATCTTCTTTTACTTCCTCGAAGGACACCGTCCCCTCTTCCTGGCGTCGATGAACCTGGATGATATGCCACCCCAGCGACGACTCTACAGGGTCTGAGATCTCACCGACAGATAGGGAAAACGCCACGTCTGCAAATTCGGGGACCACCTGTTCGCGGGTGATCGCTCCCAGCTCGCCGCCGTGAGGGGCGCTTCGGCAGGTGGAGTGTTGCCTGGCCAGGCTCTCGAAACTTCCACCTTCTTTGAGTCGGCCCGCAAGAGTCTTGGCCTCATCCTCGTCGTCGACCAGGATATGTCGGACCAGGGCCGATTCCTGCTGCTGGAACATGGCCTGGTTCTGGTTGTAGAACTGACGGGCCCGCTGGTCGGACACCGAAATGTCCCGGCTCTGGCTGATGAGCTTCTCCGCCAGCAGATCCTGCTCGGCCTGCATTCGAAGCTCGGCGTCGGTGATCCCCTGCTGTGCCAGCATGGCGTCCACCGCCTCCGTATCACCGCCCATCTGAAGCTCGAGCATGGTGCGAAATTCTCGAATCGCCTCGTCGATCTCGGCGTCGGTCACCTCCACCCCTTTTCGCTCCACCTCCCGTTCCAGCAGATGGGCGACGATGACAGCGTCGATGAAAAATTGGAGAATTTCTTCCGGCTCGGCTTGGAGAGCATCGGCTGGGATCTGCCCGAGTTGGTCGGCCGCCGTCTGATTGAACTCGCGGGCCGTGATACGCTCGCCATCAACGATGGCCACCGCACCGGTGGCGTAGAATGGTAGATGACCGAATTCCTCGGCCCAATCCACGTCTTCGTCGGCCTCCTCATCATCTTCGGCCGAGCCCTCTTCCTCACCGTCTTGGGAGTCCTCATCGTCATCTTCGGACTCTTCATCTTCTTCGGACTCCGCCCCTATTTTATCGTCGTCGGAATCGTCGGCCTCTTGATCCCCCTTTTCAGAATCTCGTTCCTCTGGCCCGTCGATGTGGTCATCGTCCTGCTCGGTCGTCTGGACCTGACGTTCATCGGCGCCGTCATCGGACTCATCGCTTTCACACCCGGTGACCGTCACCATGGCGAGCAATAGGCCGATCACGATACAGACAATTCGAACTCTAAAGCGCTCCATATTGTGCTCCTCATCAAAAGACCCCATACCGCCCGGTCTGGGATGATTGCCGCGCCGGATTATTCACAACTGGCGGGCGCAACGCAAAGATCATTGCTCATACTTGCTTCACCGACCTTTCACAGTGCCCCCTCAACGACCTACGATGTCTATTGAAGATAGGGCTCAACGACGCCGGAGACTAATGATGACCATGGACTTCAAAGACAGCCCCCGGGGGTCGGCTCCATCGCCGGTGACCTCCGTAGTCCTCAGGCGCTGCAGGCCCGACGGCGCCAGTGAGGACCACGACACCCTGGCCACCGAGGAGCCGCTGGAGATCCGGCTGGGGTATCAATTTCTGGGAAAGCCCGCCGAGCGTTCCGTGGCGGTGACGATGCGCACTCCTGGAGATGACCTGCATCTGGCGATGGGATTTCTCTTCAGCGAAGGACTCATCGAGCGCGCCGACCAGATCATCGAGGTCGAAGCGCCGGCCACCAATATCCTTCGCCTGCGTGTGGGGCCCGACGTTGATGTCGATATGGCGTCATTGCAGCGAAATTTCTATACCACCTCCAGTTGCGGCGTCTGCGGCAAGGCTTCTCTGGAGGCCCTGAAGGTCGACGAAGCACCGCTTGTCGTCGACAACTTCCAGGTTCCTGCTGCGATCATCGCATCCCTGACCGACACTCTGCGCCAGAGCCAATCGCTCTTCGACGTCACAGGGGGGATTCACGCTGCCGGGCTCTTTGAGCGCGACGGCCAACTGGTGACCCTCGCCGAAGACGTCGGTCGCCATAACGCCATGGACAAATTGGTGGGCTCCCAATTATCGCAACAGGCCCTGCCCCTGAGCGAAGCCATCGTCGTCTGGAGCGGTCGCGCCAGCTTCGAGTTGGTCCAGAAGGCCCTTCGCGCCGGCGCCTCCATCGTCGTCGCCGTCGGCGCCCCGTCGAGCCTGGCCGTCGACGTGGCCCACCATTTCGGTATCACCCTCGTCGGGTTTGCACGTGACCGACGATTTAATATCTACAGCCATCCAGCCCGTATTCACTGAGAGTCTGTCACCAATGACCGACGAGAAGCCCAAAAAAGCGATCATTCGCAACGACGACGAAGGCCTGGAGGTCGACGATCCGCCCACCACGGCCGCCGGCATTCCCGCCGTTTTGGCCACCGCAGACCATGCCAGACGCCAGATGGGCGTCTTTCGCGGCGTCAAAACCCTGCTGCGCCTCAACCAGGCCAAGGGCTTTGATTGTCCGGGCTGCGCCTGGCCCGACCCCGCTCACCGGGCGACCGCCGAATTTTGCGAAAACGGCGCCAAAGCCGTCGCCGACGAGGCCACCACCGATATCGTGGACCCCGCCTTTTTCGAGGACCATGCGATTTCACAGCTCATGGAAAAGTCGGGGCGCTGGCTCAACGCCCAGGGCCGCCTCGCGCAGCCGATGGTCCGCCGCCCCGGCGCCGACCACTACGAGCCCATCCGCTGGCAAGAGGCGTTTGAGCTCATCGCCGACGAACTCAACGGCCTGGATTCGCCGGACGAGGCCATCTTCTACACCTCAGGACGCACCAGCAACGAGGCAGCCTTCTTATATCAACTCTTCGTGCGCGAATTTGGCACCAATAACCTGCCCGACTGCTCCAATATGTGCCACGAATCGAGCGGTGTCGGCCTCTCGGAGGTCATCGGCATCGGCAAGGGCACGGTGTCGCTGGAGGATTTCGAGCATACGGACGCCATCTTCGTCATCGGCCAGAACCCCGGCACGAATCACCCGCGCATGATGTCCGCTCTCCAGCGCGCCGCTCGAAAAGGAGCGACGATCGTCAGCATCAATCCTCTGGCAGAGACGGGCCTGACCCGCTTTAAAAATCCCCAGGAGATACGCGGTTGGGTGGGAAAGGGCACTCCCCTGTCAGACCTTCACCTGCCGGTGCGAATCAACGGCGACGTGGCCCTCCTCAAGGGGATCATCAAGGAGATACTGGCCAGCGAGGAGCAACGCCGGGGAGAGGTCATCGATCGAGAATTCATCGACCAGAAGACCTCGGGTTTCGAAGAATTCGCCGACGATATTCGCCGCACCGACTGGGAGGAGATCACCGAAGCCAGCGGCATCTGTCGCGACCAGATTCGTCAGGCAGCACAGATCGCGATGGACGCCGATTCCATGATCTGCTGCTGGGCCATGGGGCTTACACAACACAAAAACGGGGTGGCCAATATTCAACAGGTGGTCAATCTGCTGCTTCTCGGTGGCCACTTCGGACGCCCCGGCGCCGGGGCCTGCCCGGTCCGCGGCCACTCCAACGTGCAGGGCGACCGCACCATGGGCATCTGGGATCGGCCCACCGACGCATTTTTAGATCGCCTGAAATCTACCTTTGGCTTCGAGCCTCCCCGAGAGCACGGCTACGATGCGGTCCACGCCATCAAGGCCATGCGCGATGGCCAGGCGAAGGTATTCGTCGCCATGGGCGGTAATTTCCTGTCGGCGTCACCGGATACGAACCTGACCGCCCGGGCGCTGGAAAATTGCCGTCTCACCGTCCAGATTTCGACCAAGCTCAATCGCAGTCACCTCATTACAGGCGACATGGCGCTCATCCTGCCCTGTCTTGGCCGCACAGAGATCGATAGGCAGGCAGGAGGACCTCAATTTGTGACCGTCGAAAACTCAATGGGCATCGTCCACCCCTCACGGGGCGGTCTCGAGCCACTGTCGGAGCATCTGCTCAGCGAGCCGGCCATCGTCGCCGGCATGGCCCGGGCGGTACTCGGCGATTCGTCGAAGGTTTCCTGGGAGGAACTTATCGCCGACTACGACGTCATTCGCGAGCTCATCGAAGAGGTGATCCCCGGCTTTGAATCCTTCAATATTCGGGTTCGCAAACCGGGCGGCTTCCCCCTGCCCAACCCCGTACGAGAGGGGCGATTTTCAACGGATACGGGAAAGGCCAAATTTACGGTCCACCCCATTCCCCGACATGAGCTGGACGACGGCGAATACCTGATGATGACCATCCGCAGCCACGATCAATTCAACACCACGGTCTATACCAACGACGATCGCTATCGAGGCATCAAAGACGCCCGGCGAGTGGTGCTGCTAAACCCCGACGATGTCGCCGAGGCGGGGTTAAAACAGGGCGACGCCGTCGATCTTGTCAGCGAATACGACGGTGTCGAGCGGGTGGCCCCCAATTTCCGGGTCGTGCCCTACGAGATGCCCCGAAAGAGCGCCGGCACCTATTTTCCCGAGGCCAACGTCCTGGTCCCGGTCGACGAATACGCCCACCGAAGTCATACGCCGGCCTCCAAATCGATCGTCATCCGCCTTCGACGCCGATCGACCTGAGGGCCGGCCGCCATCACCGGGGCCGCACTTCGAATTGGCCCGCCTCACCCCAGCTCCAATAGCTCTCGTCCCGATAGTAGGGGTAGGCCACCGACGGAGGAGATTCGAATCTTCCGGGCACGGCGGCCACCGCCGACCATCGAAGCTCCTGAACCTCCCCTCCGTCGAACTCCCTGAAGTACAGGATAATCTCGCGAGCCGTGGTCTCGTAGAAGTCCACGGCGCTTCGATCGACCAGAGCGTCGAGTTCTCTCGGTTCGACCTCCAGGCCCGCCGGAAGGGCCACGCGAAGCAGGACCATTCCCAGAGCGTCGTCCTCCAGATTTTCCACGCGGGCCCGGATTGATTGCTCCCTGCCCAGAGCGACCGAGTCGCCATCGCCCAGCCAGACCTGGAAGTCCACCGGTCCCTCTCCCCCATCGTCGAATTTTTCGACCCGGAAGTTGACCTCCAGGTCGTAGTTGACGGGTACGTTGGAGATGATCCTCACGTCGTTGATTCCCCCTTCGAGGAGGTCGCCAAATCCGTCGATGCGCGACGGCCGACGATCTTCGGAGGAGACATTGACCTGGCCCACTTCCCGACCGTCGACGACGAGCGTCACCGGCCCCTGCGAGGTGTCGAGCCCTTCGCGCTCGAAGGCAACCCGTGCCTCGAGGGCCATGACCGTGGCGATCGTGGTGCCCCACCAGGCGGTGGCCCGCTTATTGGCGTCCAGCCATTTGATGGCCGACGTGATCGCCTGGCGGGACGCTCCGCTCTCGATCAATGCCGACGCCGCAAGCCCCGTAGTCTCGACCTGGAAGGCTCCTCCATAGCCGCCGGCCCAACTGACCGACGAACCGGGCGTCCAACTGCCGTCGCCGTTTTGCATCTGCACCAGCCGACGGGACAATTTCTGCAACGACCCGCCATGGGTTCCGCTATGGGCCAGCGTGGCCGCCACCAGGGCGATCTCATAGGCGTGCTCGCTTTCGCCGGCGATCTCGACTGCCCTGTCCAGCTGTGCCTCAAACCCATCGATTTGGCCCGCGTAGGCCAACCCGTAGAGGGCGAATAACTCGGCTGCGCGCCGTCTGTCTCCACTTGTGCGCTGCCATTCGTCGTCTCGCGTCGAATCCCACCAACCGTCATCGCTTCGAAGAGACCTCATAAACGCCACGGACCGATCGATGACCGACCTGTCGAAGTCGTCGATAATCGCCTCTGCCTTCGTAAATTGCACCAACCCCCAGGCCGTCAGATAGGCCTGGCCCTTGCCGCGGCCGAACCACTCGAAACCACCGCCGGCGGTTTCGAATCCGAGCAATCGCTCGTGACCGGCGTCGATATGGCTTCGTAAGGTCTGGACGAAGTCTCCTTCGAGCTGATCATTATTCTCCAGATACTCCCAGACCAATAGATTGGGATGATTTCGACTGCTCGTCTGCTCGAAACAGCCGATGGGCCGGTGGGTCATGCTCTCCACTCCCTGAAGGGCTTCGGTGGCCGGGTTGGGATAGATCACAAGCTCCGCTTCTGCGCCGGCGTCGGTCATCCCCATCAGAGGGACGCGATGCCTACTCTGACCGGGAGTCTGTCCCGATGCATGCCAGGTGCGACGAAAGCCTCTGGGCTCGACATCGATGCGGCGCTCCACGCCGTCGGAAAAACCTCCGCCCTGGGCCCACAAACGGATGACGATCTCATCGCGGGAATCCTCCACATCGACGGGAATGAAGCGAGTCGCCGTGCTCCCGGCGGGGATCTCCATCTCGAATTTGGCCCACTCGTCGTTGATCAGCGCCGGACCTTCGGCGGTGATCTCCACGGTGGTCACCATCAACTCCGGTGTCGTATTGCGCAACGTGACCGGCAATTTGACGCGGTCGCCGCCGCTGGCCACCTCGGGGAGGCGAGTGGTCACGCTCAAGGGTACTTCAATGCGCACCACTTCTTCGGCTCGCCCCACAAGCCCCGCCGGAGAGACTCCCTCCAGGGCCATTCGATAGGCGCCGACGGCCTGAGGCATGTCGAAGCGATAGATGAGACGCCCCTCCTCGTCGGTCTCCAGCGAGGGCTGCCATCCTGAAAAAGCCCCGGCGTCATCGTCGCGAAAGAATTGTGGTGACTCCAGAGTCCGTCGTTTCTCGGACTGGTCGGCAGATACCTCTTCGTCGGCCGACGATTGGATTTGTACAGCGTCCAGCATTGGCTGGGGCGCCGCCTGAGCCGGCGCGGAGCGCCTGTCTTCGACGGTCCTGACGCCGAGGCCACCGAGATCTTCTGCCATCACCGGCTCGGCATCTAATAAAAGGACCTCCGCCCGCTCCGGTGCGGGTGCTCCTCCCCGTCCAATCACATGGTGCCGGGGTTGAGGACGGTGCCGTGCTCGACGCACCGGCGGGGGCGGAGGTCTGGGAATCTGCACCTTCCCGCCGTCGACGTAGAAATTGTCGCGCTTATCCGACGGGCGCCAGCCGGCAACTCCCATCAGCATATCCAGGCCTGCCGCCGTATCTGCATAGAGATCGAAATACTCATCACCCTCTTTGACGTCGCCCCAGAAATGAAGGTCGTCGGAGGCCAGAAGGGTCTGAGCCACGATATTCGGCGCGTCTCCGGTGGCACGGGCGTAGAGCCTATCGTCGACCATCGCCTTGGCCAGCTCCGCCGGCAGGGGCTCGCCATCGGGCCCCCTGGTTTCGATCACTACTTCGACGGCCTCGCCGGGATGATAGAACTCGCGATCAAAATTCATCTCGATGCCGAGCTGTGCCCGCCGGCCTCGAAAGACCAGTCGCTCTGCCAGTGGCGAGATATTTCGATCGTCTTCGACCACCGTGACTCGCACGATCCCCGCCGGCCGTGGCCATTTGTCGTCCTCCGGTCGCAAATAGACCACCGCCGGCTGCTCACGGCCGGCGACCACTCGAGCCACGTCGAAGAGCTCGTCTCCCATGGCGCCGATGACGCCGACCAATTGATTCTTCGAGCACCAGACGCCAACACGCACCGCATCGAGAGTGCTGTCCAGATCGTCGTAGGCTTTCACCACGCAGCCATCCTCGGAGGCCTCGGGCAGATCGAAGCTCTCGTCCTGACCTGGATCAGTTAAGACCACTGAATAATTCGCGTCCTTCTGGGGAGTGACCTCAAAGATTCCCCGCCCGTCGTGAATGGTCTCCAATTGGGCCAGCTCCTCGCCAGTTTCGTCGAGCAATATCCCTTCTACCTCCACGGGCTCGCCCGATAAATCGGTGGCCTCGAAATAGACCCGCGACGTCAGACCGTGAACCAACTCTCCCCCTTCCGGGAAGAATTGAAGGGTCACCTCTTCCAGCGCCAGGGGAACGGGAAAGATACCGGTCTCCACCATTCCACCCTCGCTAACGGAGAACACGATCACTGCGTCGTCTTCCTCAATGACCTGGGGCAGCTCAAACTCGAATATTCCCTGGCCCCGGCCGTCGATTTTTGTCGACAAATCTAAAACATGCCGCCCGGCGATCTGCAGATAACCCTCGATCTCCATGCCCGCGGGAGCACGCCCGTCGTCACGCAGAATTTCGACTTCGGCCTCCACGGACTCACCGGGGCGATAGTTAGTCTGCGAGAAGTCCAGGCTCTTTCGAAACCGGGGCGGCTCAAAGCGCGACACCAATATAGGCCGCTCGTATTCGCGCTCTCCGTCAGTGAGCTTGAGCGTATAATTTCCGCCCGTTGCCTCCTCGTCGATCTCGAGCGTCCCTTGAGCCAGCCCCGACTGAAGACGCACCGTCTCCTCGGCCACCGTGGCCCCCTGGGCGTCGGTCAATTCAATCTCCACATTTCGTGTCCCCTCGGCGCTCAACAGATCACCGGGATTTAAATGCCAGCTCACCCAGTGCAAGGACTGCCCTGGCTGATACATGGGACGGTCCACGGTGACATGTAGCAACGTGCGCCGAGTCTGCTCGTAATGACGGCGATAGGCGTCGCGAAAATTGTCGAAGGGATCATCGTCGAGGCGAGTACTCTCCGGCGGTGCTTCTTCAGGCGTAGCAGGGGCGACCACTTCGAGTTCTTCCAACTCCTCGATGGGCTCCACTTCCATGGTGTCGATCCACTGGTCCTGCTCGTCGAGACCGTATCGGCTGCTCTCCTCATGGCGTTGCCCCGGTCTCTCGTCGTCGTAAGATTCAAGACATCCGCCCCCAACGACGATGACGATCAGCGATGTCAATACGACGACCATAAATACCGCTCGTATCAACTCACTCTCCCGTTTTCGAAAACTGCTTGCCCTGTCGCCGGTATCCATCGCTTGCCTCCACTGGTCGGTGGTCATCGAAAAGCTGCCTCGATTCCTACCAACGGAGCCCCCCCACCGATGGATCTAAATTTTTTTTTTGAAAATCTCCCGATGAGAACCGCGCTGGTGTTGACCTGACGTCGAGCCTATCCTTATCCGGTCACTTACCTCCTCATAGGGACCCGTCGTGAACAGCCCCTCACAGATGGAGATATTCGTCGAGGTCGTGCGTCAGGAGGGCTTTACGGCGGCCGCCCGAGAGCTCAACGTCTCCAAATCCCACGTCAGTAAGCAGGTCGACCGCCTGGAGGAATATCTGGGCGTGCGACTGCTTCATCGCACCACTCGACAGGTGGCTCCCACCGAAGAGGGAGAGCTCTTCTTTGAACGGGCACAGCGAATCCTGACCGACATCGAGGATGCCGAGCGAGCGGTTTCGCGCCTCCAGAGTTCCCCCACGGGGACGCTTAGAATCACGGCGCCCATGACCTTCGGATTGCTCTATCTCAACGGCATCCTCTGCGATTTCCTGAAGGAATACCCCGGCCTGGACGCCGATATTCACTTCACCGATCAACACGTCGACCTCGTGGGCTCCGGCCTCGACCTGGGAGTGCGCATTGGTGAACTCAAAGACTCCAGCCTCATCGCCCGGCGTCTGGCGACGGTGAGAATGGTCACCGTCGCCAGCCCCGATTATCTGGAACGCCAGGGCCTGCCATCGCACCCCACGGAATTGAGTGAGCACCATTGCCTGCGCTATAGCTACCAGGTATCGGGTACGACCTGGCAATATCGCAACGACGCCGGCGATGAGGTCTCGGTCAAGGTGGAAGGCCGAGTCGTCGCCAACAACGGCCGCGCCCTCGCCGAGGCCGCCTGTGCCGGTCTGGGCGTCTATTTCGCGCCGGACTTCATCGTCGCCGACAATATCCGAAGCGGCGAACTCACCCAGATTCTCACCGACTGGTCCAGCCGAACCCTCACCCTCTCCGCCGTCTATCCCCATCGCCGCTTCTTGCCCAGAAAGGTGCGGCTCTTCGTCGATTTTTTGGCCGACCACTTCGCCGACGGTCCGGACTGGAAGATTTGACCTTCTGACCCCATCGTTTCCAAACCGAAACAATCCGTCCACGAAAGCCCGATTGTTTTCGGGAATCGACGTTCTATTCTCCAGGTTGGCACCACGTCGGATCAGGAGATCCGCGCAACTTGTATTCACCAGTTCCCGTCTCGAATTTTCCCGAAGGCCGCCATGGCCGTCGGTTTCGGACGGAAAAAAAGCATTCGAGGATAGGATGAAAAACAAAGCATTATTTCTGGCTCTCTTGACCTCAATGGTGGTCGCTCTCGCCGCCTGCGAAAGCGAGATCGATGATCAACCGGCGGCGGTGGTCAGCGAAGCACAGGCCGAGGCCGATGACGATGAGGGCGATGGAGAGGAGACCATGGAGTTCGCCATGGACCGCGAACGCTCCTCCATCGGCTGGGTAGGCGCCAAGGTCACCGGCGACCACGTCGGCGGGTTTGAGGAGTGGGAAGGCGCAGCGCGAATCCGTAACGGAGAGCTCAGCCGCCTGGAGTTCACGGTCGACACACGAAGCATCTTCTCCGACAACGACGACCTGACCGGTCACCTCATGTCCGATGACTTCTTCGACGTCGAGACCTACCCGGAGGCGACCTTTCGCTCCACCCACATCGAGGAAAAAGCCAGCGACGACGGCACCCATGAGGTCACTGGTAACTTCACGATTCGCGGCGTGACCAATGGCGTCACCTTCCCGGCCACCATCGAGCTCGACGACGACGAACTCTCAGCGACCACGGAGTTTACGATCCAGCGCTTTGACTTCGGCATCGAATTTAAGGGTATGCCCGACGACCTGATCCGCGACGAGGTGCTGCTCAAGATCGAGCTCTTCGCCTCTTGACGTTTTTCACCTTTTAAAACGCAAAAGGCCCGCGCAACCACTGTGGATGCGCGGGCCCTTTGCGTTTCAAGAAGATACCTGATTCAGGGCACAGTATAGGAGACCGGGCCGGCCACGTCTCCGGAGACCAATTCCAGGGGCTCCACGAAGAGATTGACCCAGGCTTCATAGGTGCCCGGTGGCAGGTCGTCTACCGTCTCGTCCACATAATAGGTATCGCCCTGTTGAAGGTCACCGACGAAGACCTCCAGGTCGCCCATATCATTATCTGTAGGAGCGTCTGCGCGATCGAAGAAGATATCGACGAAAAAGACCACGTCCTGGTCGGCGTCGATATCGCCGGGTCCATGGTTGGTGATGTCCACCTCGAAGGTCACCTCGCCACCGTCGACGACCACGGCGAAGTGGGTGATCTCAAGGTCGGTGACCTCGACGCCGTCGGTTACCTCCACGACGGTGGGACCGGCCACATTATTAGCTCGATCGGGATCGGCGTTGACCTCGTCGCTATCGACCTGAACCCAGGTTGAATGGCTGCCGTTGGGCACGCCCGAGAGGGTACCCGCCACGGTTGTTTCATTGCCGGATTCCAATTCTTCGACCCAGAAAAAATCATTTCCTTCATCGCCCGGCTCGGGAGCTTCGTCGCGATGGAGATAGAAGTCGACCCAGAAGCCCTCTGCATCGTCGGGTCCATCGTTGGTCACCACGACTTGCCAGGTGATTTCGTCACCGCCCACGGCGACGCTAAAATCGCTGATCACCAGGTCGACACCATCACCGGGTTGTTGATTCGGGTCATTTTGCTCGTTCGGATCGTTTTGCTCGTTCGGGTCATTTTGCTCGTTCGGGTCATTTTGCTCGTTCGGGTCATTTTGCTCGTTCGGGTCATTTTGCTCGTTCGGGTCATTTTGTTGCTGGTTGCCGTCATTTGACGATTCCCCGTCGACGAGGTCGAAGGTGGCCGACGTCCCGTCGGGACAGCTCACAGTCGCCGTCCCGTCGCCGTTGTCGACGACCGTGCAATTATCCCCGTCCGAGACCCCGCTACCATCGACGGTGGCCGACGTGCCATCGGCACAGGAGATGGTGGCGCTCCCGTCAGCGTGTTCTTCCACGGAGCAACTGGCGCCATCCTCACCGTCCGACAGGGCCACCGACGAGCCGTCGGGACATACGATCTTGGTCTGCCCGTCGACCTCCTCGACGGTACAACTCTCCTGACCGCTCTCACCGCCGCAGGCCGCGACCGCAAAGACAGCGATCAATCCCACCATCAGCCACCATATTTTTTTCAACTTCATCATCGATTCCTCGCGGGGAGAATATTTTCAACGGGACGGTCATGGCATCGCTCATCTCCTTCGACGCCAGTCCCCGGCCTTTATTCAACATTATCTATCCTGATACCATCTAGTAACCGTTCAGTGGGTTGACCTTGGAGCGCGGACTGCCAGTCCGCATTGCGGCCAGGCTGGCCGCGCTCCAATATATTTTTTCCCGGTCATACTTCTCTTTCCCGATGATTTGCGATGATGCTGCCAAGACCTCCATTCTATCTCGCCGTGGCCTCCCTTATTTTTTTCATCCTCGCCACCGCGGGCTGCGATTCCGAAGAGATCGACATTCACCCCGACGCGGCCACCGACGTCGCCGGCGATGTCGGCGACAATGAGGTCGATCCCTACGACATCGCCAGCGGCCCCCTGGAGGTAGGCTACGCCCGCGTGGCAGCCCCCTGGCGAGTGGGAGCCAAGCCGGGGCAGGTGGGCACGTCGGCCACAGATGAGATGGAATCGGAGCTGATGTCCAGGCTGGCCGAGCTGGTCCCCATCGTCAACGGCGGGCTGCCCCCGGCGGAGATGCTCGAGCAGATGACCCAGTGGAATCTCGAGGTCTTCGAGGAGGAGTTGGAGGCCACCGAACATGGAGAATATGCGCGGCTTTTCGAACCCGGCCTTGGAATCGAGCAACCGCCGGACGTCAAGGCCCTGGTGATCCGCCGCGGTGATCTAAAGACTGCCGTGGTCCGGGCCGACATCTATCTGATGCACGAATTCATCCACCGCCGGGTCGCCACCCTGGTCGAGGCTCAGACCGGCCTTGGACGAGATGAGATTTTTCTGGCGGGCACCCATAACCACTCGGCGGCCCAGCCTTCCCATCCCTCGCCAGGGGTGTGGTCTCTGGCCGACGGCTTCGATCCCCGTCACTTCGTCTATATCACCCACAAGATCGCCGATGCACTCCTCGCCGCCGACGCCGATCTGCAGCCCGCTCGTCTTCGCGCGATGCGCACCCAATACGACGAGGTGCAATTCAATATCATCGGCCCCTCCACCATCGAGATGGCGCCGGAGACGGGGGCCGATGCCGAACGGGAGACCATCTTCGTCGGCTATCCCCGAGACTATTTCGACGCCGATCTGGATCTGCTTTATTTCGACACCGCCGACGAACCGCACGAGCCCATCGCCCTGGTCTTCTCCCTGGGCATGCACCCCGAGTCATTGCCTTCGGGCCACGGACTGATAAGCGGCGACTTCCCCCTGCATACCGAAAAGCACCTGCGCCGGCGCCTGGACATCCCGGCCATGTGGTTGCCGGGAACTCTGGGCGATATTGAGCCCGATAGGGCGGAGAATAATGAAGACCACAATTTCTGGCGTCACAGCTTCGGCGCCCTCCACCAGCTCAGCCACACTCTGGCCGACGGCGTCGAAGCGGCATTCACGGAGATGCTCGACGATCCCTCCATCGAACCCGAATTGGAGCCAATCTTTCGAAACGCCACCGTCGATATCGGCGGCACCGACGACTTTCCCCTGCCCACCACGGCTTATCTGATGGGCATTCGCATTCCCTCGCCACGGGTATTGCACGGATCGTCGCTGATTCGACTCCACGCCACCCGCCTGGGCGACGCCCTGCTGCTGGGAATCCCCGCCGAGGTGACCACCGATCTGTCCTTCAATATCAAGAGTCGACTGGGCACCGATTACGACGAGGTCCACCAGGGCTACATCTTCCCCGAAAACCCCGACTGGGTCGCCCAGCGGGTGGCCCAGAATTTTAGCACCACCACCGCCGCCCCGGACCATCGCGCCCCGTTCCCGATCGTGACCAGCATGGTCAACGGCTATATGGGCTATATCGTCAGCCGCTGGGAGTACGAGAACCGCGAGCATTACCGCATGAATATGACCTCCCACGGGCCGGACACCGCCGACCACGTGGCCCGCCACCTGGTAGAACTCGTCGACGCCATGATGGGCGGGGCTCCCATGGAGGTGGACTATCCGGACTGGCTGGAGGACGATCTGGCCGGTGTCGACGAGCTGATGGACTATTTTGAGGGTCTGGAAGAAGAGATCGTCGGGCTGTCACGGCAGATTCCTGCCGCCGACGACGAATCCATCGCAGCGGTCCTGGCCGGGCCACAGAGGCTGGACGCCGACGCCATCGATGATCGCCTGGCCACCATCCCGGCGGTCACCCTTCATTGGGCAGGCGCCACCGCCGACAGCCCTCCCCCGACGGTCATTGTGGAGCGGGCCGACGGCGATGACTGGCACCCCATCACCAGGGGACCAGATCTTGCGACCCACCTCCTCTACGACGGCCAGCAGACCTGGCAGGCCCGCTGGTTCCCGGCCTACGACCCGGTCGAGGTTTTACCCGATGATGAACTTCGCTTCCGCGTGGCCGGCACCTTCCGAAGCGACGAGCCGGGCTCGACCGACGGTCATCCCATCTGGGATCCCGACGGCGCCGACCAGCATTATGAGCTGACCAGCCAGCCCTTTACCCTCGACGAATTGCAGTTTTAGACCGGTCTTCAACGCCATACCCAGGCGATGAGCCACAGGGCGGCGGCATTGCTGGCCCCATCGAAGGGCAAGATATACTCCGGGAAGATGGCCCCGCCTACAGCACCGCCTAAAAACGCCACCGCAGCCGGCCATAACCGCCAGTCGATCGACGTGGCCAGCATGGCCAGGCCGAAGGCGAATAATCCGTTTTCCAGTGCAATGCATCCTGCCGGGTCCAGGCCCAATAAAAAGCCCAGCACCCGCATAATTAATGCCCCGCCGAGGATGATAAAAACGGATAAAACAATTCGCCCGTTGATCGCGTTTTTGAACAGCCGCTGTCGCATCGCCCCCACGATCAGCCCCGCACCAACGACGATGGCGACATATTGAATGGCGTAGTCCCTAAATTCCAGACTGGCCAGGCCCTGACCGATCATCCAATGCTGAATAAAGGGCACCGCGCCAAAGAGCAGGCCCAACAGCAGACACATCTTGGCCCGCTGACGGCTGGCCAGGCTTAGATCGACGTTTCGGCTGATCCGCCGATGACGCTCCACCTCGGCGGCTTCGTCTTTTCGGCTGCGACGCAGCTCCTCGAGCTGTTCCACCAGGGCCGCGGGAGGCTCGCTCAATTCATTCAACAGCAGATCCGCTGCTTTTTCATCGCGTTGATAGATCTCAAACTCAATCATCTTTTGCAGGGCCTGCCGCTTTCCCCGGCGCGCCTGCTCATTGTCCTTCCAGACAGTCAGCGCTTGTTCAAAGCCGAAGCGACACTCCGAGAAGAGCTGATAGAGATGGGCCGTTCGTCGATCGGCGCCGGCGGCGCGATCCTGGGCCTGGCTCTCATCGATGATCACTGCCATCAATAACTCCAACTCCTCGAGACGCCGCTTGGCTTCATTGACCAGGCGCCGTGATTCCCGATGCTGAAGAAATCTGACGATCTCACGCCGAAAAGACTGGACGTCACGAAATCTCTGCTCTCGCTCGGCCCGGGTGGCCCGGTTGCAGATCGCCGCCAGTTCCGATGGCACTTTTTCGTCATACTCCACGGGATCGGAGCGATAGGCCTTGATCAGGGTCGCCATCACAGTGGGGCCCTCATGGCGAGCGCGGCCGGTGATCAGTTGATGGAGAATCGATCCCAGCAGGTAGACATCGGAGCGCTCATCGATCTGCTCGGCCCGGCCCACCGCTAGCTCGGGAGCGATATAGGCCGGCGTCCCCCGAACTTCGTCGACGTCCTCGACCAGGGGCAGGTCGATGGCGCGATCCCGCGAAATGCTGACCGCCACACCCCAGTCCAGAAGATAGACCTCGCCATAATCGCCGAGCATGACATTGTCGGGCTTCAAATCGCAGTGAATGATCTGACGGCTGTGGGCGAATTGGACGGCATTGCACACTTGCAAAAGAATCTGCAAATGATCCTCGAGGCGATCACGACCTTCACAAAAGGGTGCCGGCATGGCGCTCGGGTCGTCGAGGGCGTCCTGCCAACTGACTCCCTCGACGCGCTTCATCACCATCATGGGCCCCCCGTCATCGTCTACCCCCAGGGCATGGACGGGCACGATATTGGGATGTTCGAGCATCCCCGTGATTCGCGATTCCAAAAGAAGATCGCGAACCGCTTCTACGTCGGTACGCTCGGCAAGGATCGATTTGACGGCCACCTGCCGATTCAGTGAGGCCTGATAAGCAAGGCGCACCAACCCCATGCCCCCTTGCCCCAGAGTTTGCATCATCTTGAAGTCGGCCCCTGTTTTAGCCGCGTCGAGACGTGGCAACCGGGACAGTCTTTTCTGGGCCCGGCCCTGGTCTTCCGGCTTTGGGCGGACCACGGTCTCGCCGGGAGCGTCGGCATCGATCCCGGCTTGCTCGACCACGGTCTTCCACTTCGAGACCAGTCTATCGGGCGGCCTGGTCAACGTCTTCTGTTCTTGAGACATCTACCACTTCCAAAATCAGTGAATCCATCGATGAGAGATCAACGGTAGACGCAACTTCTGCACATTGCCAGCAACAGTGGCATAAGGGGTGCGATCGGTTTCTACACCAGCCCCTCCGCCATTTGGATCGTACCCCCGATATGATCTTACGCCCCCGGCCTCTCATCAGAGGGCAGTCGCAGCGCCGATCTCAGCCGGGCCACGTGGCGGTGCTCTTCTCTGTCGATGATCTCCAGCGCCGTCAGGCCGTCGGCATCCTCGCGCACCGAGATTTGCTTCGGGTGGACCACGCGATGTTCTAATTCCTCGGTGACGATGGAAAACGCATCGTCACGGGGATCATAAGACAAACCGATCAACGTGATGTCGTAGGCCTCGGTCTGAACGCCCAGATCGTGGCCGCTGACCTCCAGGTCCACCTGAGTGGCCTCCAGGCGGTGGTTGATATCATCGAAATAGGGTTGCCACTGGCTGCGGTCGAGCTGTCGAGTGGTCATGGCAGGTCTCCTTATACGAGCGGAATGGTCGGCTCATCACCTATCGCTGGATGCACCAAAGTTAGGGACCCACGAAAAAGACCAAAATTTTCCTCGCTGGACGTTTTGCCCTCGCGCCTTAGCTTCCCCCTTACTTCCGTCTATTGCGACAGCCGCCGGGCAGCGGGGCGGCTTCGATGGTGCAGTCCATTGAACCTTTTTGCCAAAAAGGAGTGACCATGCCACGTCGATCCCATTCTCCCATGCCCATTGAGGGGCAACGGGCCCTTCGAAAATCTTCCCATGACGACTTCGAGCCCGGCCTGGAGATGGTCCGCTGGGGAAGCGTGCTCGGCGGCGCCGCCCTGGCGGTCTACGGGCTGGTGCGCCGCCGTCGTTTCACGGATCTCATCTACTCTGGCCTGGGCGCCGCACTGGTCTACCGGGGGTTGTCGGACTCCAACCTGATCGGCCGCTCCCTCAAGCGCATGGCTCTTCATACGGCGGCCACCGAATCGGTGGAGATCGCCACCTCCATGACCGTGGAATGCCCGGTGGACGAGGTCTACTCCTTCTGGCGCCGCCCGAAAAACCTGCCCCGTTTTTTACGCCATATCAGCAGCATCGAGCCCATCGACAAGCGCCACTCCCTGTGGACCGCCGAGCTGCCCGGGGGGATGCACCTGAGCTGGCGAGCGGAGATCATCGAGGATCGGGAAAACGAGCTCATCGCCTGGCAATCCGTGGAAGGCTCGGACCTGTTCAACGAGGGCTATATTGCCTTTCGACCGGTCTTCGACGGCCAGGGCACCGAGATCCACGCCCGGATCGTCTACCACCCGCCGGCCGGCAAATTGGGTGCCCGGGTAGCCTCCTTTTTCGAGAGCGTGCAGGCCCAGGTGGTGCGCGAAGATCTGCGCGGCTTTAAGCGCCTCATCGAAACCGGTGAATTGCCCACCATCGAAGGCCAGCCCTCGGCCCGACAGCGCCCCGGCAACGGCCGTATGGAGCAACGCCTTCACTGATCGAACACCTCTTATTGCTCGCCACATTGACGGAGCCCGCTATGAAAGCCCTATGCTGGTTTGGAAGACGAGATATTCGCCTGGAAACCGTCCCGGATCCGACGATCCTCAACCCCCGCGACGCCATCATCAAGGTCTCTCGGGCCGCCATCTGCGGCTCCGATCTCCACCTCTATGAGGGGTTTATCCCCACCATGGAGCGCGGCGATATCATGGGCCACGAATTCATGGGCGAGGTCGTGGAAGTGGGCTCAGAGGTCGATAACCTCGAGCAAGGTGATCGGGTGGTGGTCCCCTTCCCCATCGCCTGCGGCAATTGCCATCATTGCCACGTCGATCATCACGCCCTATGCGACAATTCCAACCCCAACGCCGGGATGGCCGAGCAGGCCTTCGGCTATTCTCCGGCCGGTATTTTCGGTTACTCCCACCTCTTCGGAGGTTACGCCGGTGGACAGGCCGAATATGTGCGCGTCCCCTTCGCCGACGTGGGGCCCATGAAGGTGCCCGACCAACTGACCGACGACGACGTGCTGCTGCTCACAGACGTATTGCCCACAGGCTATCAGGCCGCCGATGTGGCCAATATCAAGGACGGCGACACCGTCGCCGTCTGGGGTTGCGGCCCGGTAGGGCTATTTGCCATGAAGGCCGCCACCATGATGGGCGCCGAGAGGGTCATCGCCATCGATTTTGTGGCCGACCGCCTGGCCCGTGCCCGCCGCTATTGCGGGGCCGAGATCATCGATCTCGACGTGGACGCCCCCTTGCAACTCCTCAAAGAGATGACCGGCGGCCGCGGCCCCGAGGTCTGCATCGAGGCGGTGGGCATGGAGTCCCACGGCGCCGGGATGGTCGACTGGTACGACCGCGCCAAGCAGAGCCTGCGTCTGGAGACTGGCCGACCGCATGCCCTTCGCCAGGCAATCATGGCCTGCGGCAAAGGGGGCACGGTGGTCATCCCCGGGGTCTTCGGCGGCATCGTCGACAAACTCCCCATGGGCGCAGCCTTCAATAAGGGCCTGACCTTCAAGATGGGCCAGACCCACGTCCACCGCTATATGAAGCCCCTGCTTGAAAAGATCGAGAGCGACGAAATCGATCCCACCTTCGTCATCACCCACCGGGTGCCCCTGGTCGAAGGCCCTCAAGCCTATGAGATGCTCCAGAATAAAGAGGACAATGCCCTCAAGGTGGTGCTCACCTTCTAACCGCCATGGTCGCACTGACACCATGGCCGGTTGTCGACACCCCAACCTCAGTGTCCTCTGCGCCCTTTGCGGTAAATGTCGTTGTCGTTCTTAGCGCCCTCTAGCCGCCCCCTAAAGTAGTGATCACCTTCTGACGGCACGACCTTTACCGCAATGGTAGCAATAACACCCATGGCCGGTTGTCGACGCCCCAACCTCAGTGTCCTTTGCGCCCTTTGCGGTAAATGTCGTTGTCGTTCTTAGCGCCCTCTAGCCGCCCCCGGCAGGTGGCGGCGCGCAAATTCAAGGGCGTTGCCCTGGCAGATCTTGTCCACCAACTCGTCCACCCCGATGGCGTCGATCATGCGGGTGTGGCGGCGCTCCTGGAGGCGCTCTCGCAGGTGGGCAGCAAATTTCGGCAAGTCCAGAGCCGTGGCGTAGGGTTCGACGGGATGGATGAATCCGTCGAAGTCGGTGCCCAGGCAGATACAGTCCCAGATGGTGCGCTTTTGATCATCTGAGAGTCGATCGTCGACCATGACCACGTCCACGGCGGCAAAGATCTGACGGATCACCACGTCGGGCCAGAACTCCTCGGCGATCTTCTGATCCGCTGTCACGCCCAGGATCCGTCGATCGAAGATAAGGCCCAGCAATCCGCCCGAGTCGTGGATGACGCGCACGTCCTCATCGCTGGCGTTGATATTCCAGGAGTAATATCCCTCGCGATGCCAGTTGTCTCGCTCCTTGTCGGCCATGGCGATCAGGTCGTCCAAAGTCGACACACCGGCATAACCACCGTGACTCATCACCACCGGAATGGGCTGGTATTCTTCTCTATATGACGCTGGCTGCTCCTCGAGCCAGGCGTTATAGGGCTTGACCACCTGATCGTAATACTCTTTGCGACTCTGAGCGCTCATATGGCGTACGTCGACGATGATTCGGCGACCGCCCCGGTCCTTGAGATATTCGTCCAGATCCAACAGCTCTCGAATCGTGAACAGACCTCGCTCCTCATCGAGCCCCTCGTTGAGACGATGACTCTGGTCCATGATCCAATTTGCCGCATCGAGGATGCTGTGAGCGTGACCACAGATACCGTTGTCGAAATGGTGAGCCAGCGTCAAAAAGAGGACGGGGTGATCCCAGGATTTGAGGGCATGAATCCTCTCGGCAATAATCTCCGGTGACAGGGGCTTTAGATCGGGGCCCACGGACAGCACGTGCCCGCCCTCGACGGTGAGCACCGCGGCCACCTCGTTCTCTCTGCTTAGAGAGTCCTCCAGGGACTGAGAGTCCTCGATGAGGCGATAACTTCCCTTGACCTGGCGCGTCCCCTCCGGGGTATCGATCTCAACCTGCATCGCCTCCCCATCACATTTGAGGGTGAATTCGTATTCGGCGATGAGCTCCTCCCAATAGTCAAACTCATGGGAGGATAAAAAGCGCACCCGTGACGCGCTATAATCCATGACCAGTTGCTGTACGAGCTGACGCAGAGGTCCGCGATTTCGCAACAGCCCCAGCAATTCGCCGGCCGCTGCGTCGAGGTCGCCCTCCAGCACCCGCCCCAGCGCAGCCAGGGGCACGCCGCCTCGAGCCCACCGCAAAATCTCTTCGGAGAGCGACCGCTCATCGCCGTGGGCGCTGCCGATAAAAAATCCCTTCTCGATGGGGGTGAACGACAGATAGATCAGGTCCACCCCACCTTCGATGAGGCGCGGGAAATTACATTGGGTGTAGCGAGCAGCCCGCTTGCCCTGCTCGGCGTCATCGACGCGGCTGGGAAATTCATACCAGGGATGAAACCGGGCCGGATCCCCCTCGAAATCATCGTCATTCCGCATTCGGTTAAATGCATATAGGGTGGAGTGACAGTGGATATCGGCAAATCGTTGGTCGTCCATCGCGTCCTCATAAACCGGCAGCTACTATTGGATAAAACCACGGCAGCGACGCTACAGCAGCCCGGGCGCAATTGACAACTCCGATGGTCCGGCGCTAGCAGGGAGATTATGGACCATCAGGAAAGCCAAAGTTCTCATCCAGACCTGTTGCGGCTGCGGCAACTTCGCCAGGCCGGCCGACAAAAGCGTATCCTCACCGGCCTGAGCCTTCCCCTACGGGCGATCCGCTTAATTATGAGCACCCCGGCGCTGTGGGGCTGGGCGATCTTGCCGGCGCTCATCAATATCGTCCTCTTCGTGATCACCTTTGGGGCGCTGATCTTTAACGCCGGCCGATTATTAAACCGCCTCTGGGGTCGACCGGAAGTGGCCGTCTGGTACGAATGGCTCTTTCTGGGGCTGTGGCATTTGTCGTACGCGGCCATGATCGTCTTGTCCGCCGTGCTGGCCTATTTTGTGGTCTTATTATTGGCCGGCGTGGTGGGAAGTCCGGCGCAGGAGAAATTATCACAGGAGACCGAGCGAGCCCTCACCGGCGCCGTCGCCGACGCCCGGGGCCCCGAACCGGTCTGGCTCGGCGTCGTGCGCGCCATCGCCACCAGCCTGCTCACATTGATCATCTACCTACTGACCATGGCCTGTCTACTCACCCTTCACCTCATTCCCCTGGTGGGAAATCTCGCCTACGCCGTGCTGGGCACATTGGTGAGCTTCTTCTTCCTGGCCATTGAGTATTCGGAGGGAACCCTTGACCGCCGAGGGCATCTCTATCGAGAACGACTGCGCACCCTTCGCCAGAATCCAGACCTGTCGGGCAGCTTCGGCGCCGGATTGACGGTACTGCTATTTATCCCGGTGCTCAATCTGGTGGTCATGCCCATCGCCGTGGTGGCGGGCACCATGCTGGCTCTCTCACTCTCCAATAGGACTGGCATCGACGACGGCGGCGAGTAGATTTAACCATAACCACTATTGAAACTTCCGGGGGGACCACCGTGATCGAACTCATCGCACAGACCGAGGGCTGGGACTTTCGCATGGGCATGTGGCTCGCCGTGATCACTCTGGTGGCCATGATCCTGGCCCTGGGGGCCATCGCCCTCTTCGCCGGGCGAGACCAGGAGGAGATGGAAGGGGCCGAGCACCACGAGGAATAGACGTCACGTCGAATCCTTTTCCGTGGGGGGTGATCCACGTGGCTCGGTAAACGTATCTCTGAGAATCAGCGAGTCTTTTGGAGTCGCTGGTCTTGAGTCCCGGGTCGTGGGTCTTGAACGGCACCCTGCGATGAATGGCTTGTGTTGGACGCCCTCGAACTGCGGAGGGTGAAGTGTAGTTCAAGACGCAAGACTCAAGACTCAAAGACTTGGGATCGGTAATTCCTGACGTCGGTCTCCGGAAAATTATCGAACTACCGACGGAAACCGATCGCACCCGACCGGGGGACAGTCCTGTTCGCTCGTCGGCACCGATGATACTCTTGGCCTGTATCTACAATCTCTTAACCTTAGCCAAGAGGGAACTCGATGAGAGTCGACGCCATACGAAAAGCGAGTGATGGGATCCATCTAAATCCAGTGGGGCTGTTATTATTTGTGGGCTCAATCGTCCTGCTGTTGGCCGCCTGTGGCCCCGGCGAGCGAAGCGCCACCTCCGATGACGACACGGGATATACGGATTGCCAATTCACGGACGATCAATGTGCCCCCGGAACCTATTGCAATAGCGAATCCGAGCAATGCGAACCGGGGTGCACGAGCAATCGAAATTGTGCCTCCCCCGAAACATGCCTCCGAGCAAGCGGTGAGGCCGTCGGCACCTGCGGGATCGACGATGGAAATGACCTAAACAACCAGCACAACCAGCACAACCAG
>SLJM01000372.1 GCA_007135085.1 Myxococcales bacterium | reverse complement strand
CTCCCATCGTCGATTCGAACCACCGCATCCCCCGCGGGTACTTAGCAGCACCCCCCAAATGACGTCGTTTGCGCCGCAGTTTGGCGCCCCAAATAGGCGATGGTCCGCATAATCCCGAATTTCGGCGAACAAAGAGAAAAATCGAGGTCCGATGTCGGGGAATAGACGTGGGTCGGTGAAAGTACGATCGTCTATTTAGGGCGCCTGGAAAGACGGCGCAAACAACGGCATTTGAGGGGAGAATATTTAGAGTCGTGGAAGGCCTTCGATAGTCCGGCGCCGGATCTGGGGAGGTCTGCGATGGTCTGCCATCAAGGTGGCTCGATTGGCGTTATTGTTGACTCGATTTGGACGGTGCATAATTTTCGATCTGTCAGGAGGATTGGCCGCGGCGAAGTCCCGGCTAAATCCCCATTGAGTACAAACCTAAATACAAGGAAAAATTCGCCCGGTGATGCAAGCGCGAGGTGGGATCGGGTTCTGCGGTGAGCAGGCCAAATTCCGTCCGGGGAACGTGTATCAGGCGAAAATGGAGTAATGTCATGCGGATTGAGAAGTTTACGATTAAGTCGCGAGAAGCTCTTTCGGAGGCTCAGGACCTGGCTGTGGAGAGCCAGCATCCGGAGGTAAAGACGGTGCACCTTCTGCACGCTCTGCTGGAGCAGCAGGAGGGAATCGTCTTGCCGATCATCAACAAATTGGGTGTGGGCACCGACAGGCTTCGAAAGGCCGTGCAGGAGGCGCTGGACCGTCAGCCCCGGGTCGAAGGCGTGGACGCCTCGGTGTCCAGCGGGTTCGCCGCGGCGCTTCGGTCGGCCCAGAAGGAAGCAGATGCGTTAAAAGACGAGTACGTGTCCACGGAGCATCTGCTGTTGGCCCTGGCCGCCGGGTCGGGACAGGCCGGTGAGATTCTGCGAAAGCACGGGGTGGACCGAAAGAGCGTGGAGCAGGCCATGACCGACGTGCGGGGAAGCCAGCGGGTCACCGACGTCAGCCCGGAGGGCAAATACCAGGCCCTCGATAAATATACTCAAGATCTGACCGACGCGGCGAGGCAGGGCAAATTGGATCCGGTCATCGGCCGCGACGAGGAGATCCGGCGGGCCCTCAAAGTGCTCAGTCGGCGCACCAAGAATAATCCGGTGCTCATCGGTGAGCCCGGGGTGGGTAAGACGGCCCTTGCAGAGGGGATCGCCCAGCGCATCGCCTCGGGAGACGTGCCCGACAGCCTGGCCAATAAACGGGTGGTGTCTCTCGATCTGGGCTCCCTTATCGCCGGATCGAAATTCCGCGGTGAGTTCGAGGATCGGCTAAAGGCGGTGCTCAAA
Organism: Myxococcales bacterium; assembly: GCA_007135085.1. Lineage (GTDB taxonomy): Bacteria > Myxococcota_A > Bradymonadia > Bradymonadales > Bradymonadaceae > SLJM01. Next base: position 21,728 of record SLJM01000372.1, on the reverse strand, counting down.
GAGATCAAGGACGCCGAGGGGGAGATCGTCCTCTTTATCGACGAGCTCCACACCGTGGTCGGCGCCGGGGCCTCGGAAGGGGCGATGGATGCGTCGAATATGCTCAAGCCGGCGCTTGCGCGCGGTGAGCTGCGCTGTGTGGGGGCGACGACGCTCAACGAATTTCGAAAGCATATCGAAAAAGACCCGGCCTTGGAGCGACGTTTCCAGCCCATCCCCATCGACGAACCCTCCGTGGAGGATACGGTCACTATCCTGCGGGGCTTAAAAGAGCGCTACGAGGTTCACCACGGCATTCGTATCTCCGACGGGGCGATCGTGGCGGCCTCTAAATTGAGCGACCGCTATCTGGCGGATCGATTCCTCCCCGACAAGGCGATCGACCTCATCGACGAGGCCGCCGCCGGGGTCAAGATGGAACTCGAGAGCCTGCCCCAGGAGATCGATCGCATTGAGCGAAAGATCACCTCTTTGGAGATCGAGCGTCAGGCCCTCAAAAAAGAGAGCGACGACGTCAGCCAGCAGCGATTGGAGGTAGTGGAAGAGGAGATCGCCGAACTTCGCGAAGAAGCGAGCGGGATGAAGGCCAGTTGGATGCGCGAAAAGGAGGTCATCCAGAAGCAGCGAGACCTCAAACAGCGCTTAGAAGATCTGAAGATCCAATACGAGCAGGCCGAGCGGGGAGGCGATCTGGACCGGGCCGCCGAGATTCGCTTCGGTATTTTGCCGGAGGCCGAAAAAAAGCTGGAGGCTGCCCAAAAAGAGCTCGAAGAGCTCCAGAAGTCGGGAAGTTTTTTGCGCGAAGAGGTCACCGACGAGGATATTGCGGCCATTATCTCGCGGTGGACCGGGATTCCCGTGCAAAAGATGCTGGAGAGCGAGCAGCGAAAATTGCTCAAGATGGAAGATCGTCTCCACGATCGGGTGGTCGGTCAGGACGAGGCGGTCCAGGCCGTCAGTGACGCCGTGCGCCGCGCCCGCAGTGGTCTGCAGGATCCGCAGCGGCCCATCGGATCGTTTATCTTTTTGGGGCCCACCGGGGTGGGTAAGACGGAGCTGGCCAAGTCGCTGGCGGCGTTTTTATTCGACGACGAGCAAAATATCGTGCGCCTCGATATGTCGGAGTTTATGGAGCGACACGCCGTGGCCCGTCTCATCGGTGCCCCTCCCGGGTATGTGGGCTATGACGAGGGTGGCTATCTGACCGAGCATGTACGCCGAAAACCCTATTCTGTGGTGCTCTTCGACGAGATCGAAAAGGCCCACGGCGACGTCTTCAATATCCTGCTCCAGATTCTGGACGACGGCCGGCTCACCGACGGAAAGGGGCGCACCGTGGACTTCACCAATACGGTGGTGATCATGACCTCCAATGTGGGAAGTCACTATATTCAGGAGATGGGTCAGGAGCATCCGGAGAAGACGGAAGAGCTGGTCCAGGAAGAGCTTCGTTCGACGTTTAAGCCCGAATTCTTGAACAGAATCGACGATATTATTCTCTTCCAGGCCCTGACCCGGGAAGAGATGGACTTTATCGTCGATATTCAGCTCAAGCGGCTCAAGAATCTGCTCGAGGAGCGGGGCTTTGGCATCGAGCTCAGCGAAGAGGCCAAGACCTTTTTGGCCGATCGGGGCTACGACCCGGTCTATGGCGCTCGTCCCTTAAAGCGAGTGATCCAGAAGGAGGTGCAAAACGAGCTGGCCAAGGCGTTGCTCGATGGCCAGTTCGCGCCGAATACGACGATCGTCGTCGAGGTCGCCGACGATGGAGATTCGTTGGCGTTTGCCAGCAAATGAAGGCGGGTTGTCAATCCAAAATGCATTCAATGGCCAGGTGGTCCAGCCGCTCGATCTCATCGCCGTGGAAGTGATCGAGCGGTGGCTCACCGGGCTGTGCCCCCAGGGTGGTGCACCGGCCCTGCAGGGAATTGGAGATGACGTGATCCAGGGTGGTCTGGGTCAGCGGTGAGGTATGGTAGGGCGGGTCATGTTCGGGGAGGCCCGAGTGGTAGGCGAAGGCCAGTGGGTCGTCTCTGGTATCGTCGAAGCTGGTGGAGACGAAGTCGTTCCACAGGGCGATGTCCACGTCGTCCTGGGACCCGCGATAGGGGTCGAAGTTGAAGTCGCCGCCAATGAGGACCTGATCCTCTTCGATGAGCGGGGCGTCTTCGCCGAAGATGTTTAGGAAATAATCGTGGCGGCACTGACGAGCGGCGGCTTCGCGGCCGCTCGGAGGGTGGACGTTGACCACGTCCAGGGTGCGATCGCCGTATTCGATGGTCACCGCCGAGACCGTAAAGCCCGGGTCGCAGCCGTCGACGGCCTCGTTGGTTCGGGCAAGCCCTCGGCACAGGTCGCCATCGTCACAGCCGGGAATGGACACTCGTCCCACTCGCGCAGCCACACATTCATAGCCCTCTGTGGAGTCGCAGGCGATGGTGTAGTCCGGGCCCACCAGACGGCGAACCTGCTCCGGTTCGTCGGGGCGATAGTCGGGGTGGCAGACGTGGTCGTCGTCGAGGTCATCGACCTCCAGAGCCTGGCATTGAGCGGCGGTGGTGACCTCTTGCAGGAGGATGACATCGGCGTCGCGGGCGGCGATCTCGTCGATGACGATCTCCTCCTGCTCGGTCCAGCACATATTGAAGGCCACGCTGGTGCATCGAAAGAGATCGATATTTCCCACGTTGGCGATGAGAAATTTCAGGCCGTCATCGGCGGGGGGCATATCCCAATCCAACCCCAGGGGCTCTTCGTCGAGTTCCTGGCCCGGCCAGTCGTCGAGAGGGTCCGAGGTGTCTTCGTCATCGACATCGACGTCGGCGTCAGTATCGGCCAATAGAACGTCTTCCAGGCCCGCATCGGGGTCGCCGTCGGAGCTTGTGTCGTTGCAGGCGAAGACGACGGTGATTAAGCTCGAGACGGCGATGAGGTGGACGACTTTTTTCATGATCTTTTATTAGTCGATGGTGGGTGTGATGGGCCGAGGAAACGAGACGATATATCGAGCGCGCTATGTGTTGATCGACGGCTGCTTTGAACAAGAGGCGGCGCTGGTCGAGCGGGCGGGGCGGATCGAAGAGATTCTACTCGATGATGAGGCCGCAAGGGCGGTCAATGCCAGTCGACGTCAGGTGGACCTGGGCAATGTGGCGCTCATCCCGGGCCAGCTCAACGTCCATAGCCACGCCTTCCAGCGCAGTCTACGGGGCAAAACCGAATACGGCCAGCCGGGACGAGAAGACGATAATTTCTGGACCTGGCGCACTGAGATGTACGAGCTGGCCAACCGCATCGAGCCCGACGAGATGGAGATCATCGGGCGAATGGTCTTTTTGGAGATGCTCTGCGCCGGGATCACCCATGTGGGCGAATTTCACTATGTCCATCATCGGCCCGACGGCAGTGCCTACGACGATCCAAATGAATTGGCCCTGCGACTGGGGCGGGCGGCAAAGGACGTGGGCCTTCGCATGACAATGCTGCCCGTGGCCTATCATACGGGGGATATCGGCGAGGCGGCCGGCCCGGACCAGCGCCGTTTTATTTCTTCCGGGGTGCACACATTTTTGGGGCGTGTCGAGGGTCTTGCCCATCGATGGGCCGACGAGGAGCTCCTCGATGTGGGGGTGGCTCCTCATAGCATTCGCGCCGTCGATCGACAGTGGCTCGAGGCCATCGCCGAATGGGGGCGCAGTCGAAAAGCGCCGGTGCATATCCACGCCTGCGAGCAGCGCAAAGAAGTGCGGGCCAGCGAATACGCTTTCGGGATGCCACCCGTAGAGGCCCTCTACGAGTGGGGCGTGCTCGACGAGCGGTGGACCATCATCCACGGCACTCATCTATCGGATCGGGAGCTGGAGATCCTCGAAGAGGTGCGGCCCACCATCGGCGCTTGCCCGACGACGGAGCGAAATCTTGGCGACGGCTTTTTGCCGGCCACAGAGCTCGTCGCCCGGGATGTGCCGATCGCGCTGGGAAGCGACAGCCATACCGTGGTCGACCCCTTCGAGGAGATGCGTCTTGTCGAATATCACGAGCGATTGCGAAGAGAGGAGCGCAACGTCCTGGTCGGCGCCGACCGCCTGGGGCGTACCTCGACGGCCGAAATTCTGTGGCCCATGGGAACCCGCTTCGGGGCGCGGTCTCTGGCCAGCGACGACGGGGCGCTCCGCGTTGGCGGGCCCGCCGATTTTGTGGCCCTCGACCTGGACCACCCCTCGATCGCCGGAGCCCAACGGTCGACCTTGTTGACTGATGTGGTTTTGAGTATGTCTGCAGCAGCAGTGCGCGACGTGATCGTCGCCGGAAAGGCGGTGGTGGCCGAGGGGGTTCACCGCCGTGAACATGATATTATCAGTGATTATTGCGCCCTTATGGAGCGCTACGCCCAAGAAGGTTCGCGATGAGTGAGTGGCCGGATAAATGGCAGGATCTTCCCCTGGCGGTCCTGGACGTGGAGACCACCGGTCTCGATGCCAATGAGGATCGGGTCACGGAAGTTGCGATCATCCGCTTCGAAAATGGCGAGGTCGTCGAGACCTACGGGAAGTTGGTCAACCCGGGAATGCCGATCCCTGAGGAGTCCACGCGCATTACGGGCATCAGCGACGACGACGTCAAAGACGCGCCGTCCTTTGCCGAGATCGCCGACGAGGTCCACAGCCGCCTGCAAGGGGTGGGGATCGTGGCCTATAATCTGAGCTTCGATCGCGGATTTTTGCGAAATGAGCTCGAGCGCTGCGATCTGAGCTGGCCCGACGAGGCGCCCACCTTCGATCCCCTGATCTTCGCCCGTCAATTCTTCAAGGATAAGCGCCGCAAAAATCTGGGCGCCATCTGTGAATTGTTGGGCATCGAGCTAAAAGAAGCTCACCGGGCGACCAACGACGCCACCGTCACCGGTCATGTGCTCTATGCCTTTGCGGATCGATTGCCCGAGGACCTGGACGAGTTGATGATGCTCCAGGCCCAGTGGGAAAAGATTCAGGCCCAGGAGATGGCCGGCTGGCGAAATCGAGGCGGCGGCGACTCGTCGATGGATTCTCTCTCCGACGCCTTCGGCGGGCAGACCATCGGCCTTGGCCCGGCCTATATTTACGGCGACGAAACCGACCCGTTAAGAGCTCTCTACAAAAGCGTGCCCGAAGCCAATGACTAAATCGAAGAAAAAACAGAGCCTGCCCGAAATGCGCCTGGACGCTCAGATTCGCGACAGCGAAGAGGTGCGCCCCTGGAATGCTCCGTTGTGGAATGCCCTGGGCCAGGTGGTCTCCTTTCTGCCCACCTTTCGAAATACCCGGGAGGGGCGGTCGACGCGAAAGCAGATCCGGGCGATTTTGCTGGTCATCGGCATCGGTATGATGGCCTTCGGCGGCCAGGCCGAGAGCGCCCCGGCGCTGTGGATATTGCTCGGTGTGGCCATCGCCTCGTCGGTCTTCGTCATCCCCGTCGAAGACCTCAAAAAGCGGGGCTGGCGCTCGACGATAAAGAAAAAACAAAAGCCCCAGAGCCGCCCCAGATGGCGCCCCGGGGCGGTGGTCGTCCGGGAGGGGCGGCTGGAGTTGGAGCTTGGCGACAAGCGGGAGAAAAAGATCCGCGTCGATCGCCAAAAACACGATCTGGTCACCCGCCGCTGCGGCGATCTGACCTGCCTGGGCGTATTGCCTCCGGGAGCCAAAAAAGACGCCAATATCTGGGTTTGCACCGACGGTGCCCCGGGCGCAGTAGACGTGGACGAGAGGATCGCCGAGGAGCAAATGGAGCTTCCGGCCAAGGTGTCTACTACTGATTGGGAGCGCCTGTGGGACGCCCTGGAGCAAAGCGAATAAGGTCGGCCATCGACCAGGTCTTTGGCCCCGGGGGAAGTCTGGAGGCCGCTCTCGATCATTACGAGGAGAGGCCTCAGCAACTGGAGATGGCCCACGGCGTGGGGCGTTCGTTTATGGAGCGACGGCCCCTCATCGTGGAGGCTGCCACGGGCACAGGCAAGACTCTGGCCTATCTGGTGCCGGCGATCTTGTCGGGAAAAAAAGTGGTGGTCAGCACGGGGACCAAGGCCTTGCAGGAGCAGCTCTTCTTCAAGGATATTCCCCTTCTGGAGCGCTGTCTGGACAAGTCTTTTGATGCCGTATTGCTCAAGGGGCGGCGCAATTATCTGTGTCTCCATCGCTTCCAGGAGATGCAGCGAAAGAAGAGCTTTCGATCGGCCTCCGACGTTCGCCACTGGCCGACGATTCAGCGTTGGGTCACGTCGACGGAGAGCGGCGATCGGGCCGATATTCCAGGACTCCCAGACGATTATGCCACCTGGTCGGAGCTGTCCGTGGGCTCCGAGTCCTGCCTGGGCTCAAAATGCAAATATTGGGAGGATTGCTATGTTCAGCAGGCGCGAAAAAAAGCGCGCGACGCCGACGTCATCGTCGTCAATCATCACCTCTTTTTTGCAGATCTGATGCTCAAGGACGGGGGCTTTGGCGAGATCCTTCCAGAATACGACGCTCTGGTCTTTGATGAAGCCCACCATATCGAGAAGGTGGCCACCGATTATTTCGGCCTCCAGGTCTCAAATTATCGGTTTCGCGATCTGTCGGGCGACGTCGATCGAGCCCTGGAGTCAGAGGAGGTGCCCGCCGGATCGGAGCAGCGAATCGAAGTGGCCAGCGCCGATCTGATGGCTCGGGCGGCCAGTTATTTCGATGCCTTTCGAGACGGTATGAGGCCCGGCCGCTACGGCCTCGATGAGGTTCTCGGAGGGCTCGACGAGCAGGCCCTGGGGACCCGGCGGGTCGATCTGGAAAAGGGACTCGACCAATTGGCCAAGGCCCTTCGGGCAGGCTCGCTCGGCGAGGCCGGGGTGCGCCTGGCCGAGCGATGCGCAGAATTAAAGAACGATCTGCAGGCCGTGACCGACGGAAGCGACAGTCGCTTTGCCTACGTGGCCGAGCGCCGCGAGGGGGGAGTCTTTTTGCAGGCGGCGCCCATCGATCTGGCCAAGGAGATGCGCACCCGTTTGTTGAGAACACATGACGCGATGGTCTTTACGTCGGCCACCCTGGCCACGGGCGGTGATTTTTCATTCTTCAAAAACCGCCTGGGAATGGGCGAGCAAAAAGATGGCGGCGCCGATCAGGGTATCGAGGTCGACGAATTATTGCTGGCCCCGGTCTTCAATTACGAAGAGCAGTCCCTTCTGTACGTGCCCAGCAAATTGCCGGCCCCTCACGATCCCGATTTCTGCAAAAATGTGGCCCTGATCATCGACTATCTATTGAAGGTCACCGAGGGGCGGGCCTTTTTGTTGTTTACGAGCTATCGAAATATGAACGACGTCTACGATCGGGTGGCCCCCGAGTTGGACTATCCGGCGTTCATTCAGGGGGAGCGAAGCAAGCGCGAACTGTTGGATGCCTTTCGACAGACTGACCATTCCGTGCTCTTTGCTACGGCCTCCTTCTGGGAAGGGGTGGACGTTGAGGGTGAGGCGTTGAGCCTGGTGGTGATCGACAAATTGCCCTTTGCCAACCCCTCGGATCCGCTGACCCGGGCCCGCCTGGATCGCGCCGATGAGTCGGGGGGAAATTCCTTTTACGATATTTCCCTTCCCACGGCGGCGATCGCTCTTCGGCAGGGGTTTGGGCGATTGATTCGATCCGCCAATGATCGAGGGGTGGTGGCGATCCTGGATTCACGGATCGCTCATAAGAGATACGGCAATTATTTTTTAAAGAGTCTGCCCCCGGCCCCGGTGGTCTGGCGGGCTTCTCAGGTCAAGCGGTGGTGGCAAGAAAAGATCGGCGACCGACAAGAATCTGCCGAGCTTTGAATCTGTGCAGGCAAGAATGAGAAGATATAGGGGAGACAAATCACAGGCGGTGATCAGATTCAGAGGAGTCCACTGAAAGTTTTTCGACCGCCCCGATGCCTATGCGACAGCGGAGTGCCCGATGCTCGAGCTGATCGAAACCCTGTTGACAACCACCAGCTTCTTTCACGTCTTTGGCCGTCTGGCGGAGATGGGGGCCACGGAGGTGATGGTCCTCTTCTTATTGTCGAAGCCACTATTTGTGATCATCGCTCTGGGGGCCGTGTTCAGCGGTCGAAGCTGGGGTGAGGCGCATTATCTGCACCATCAGCGCTGCGACCGCTTCTTGACCAATGCCTTCTCTTCGTCTCACTCTCATGAGGAGTAATTCACGTCATTGGAGTTGACGAGTTTGGACGAGGTAGGGCGCACGGAAGATACGGGGAAGTCACGGGCCATCCCAGGACGGGTCATCGCCGTGGTGGTGGCCGTTTTGGTGGCTGGGCTGGTGGGGATCTGGACCGAATCAGCCGGGGTGGGGCCCTATGGGTTGCGAGTGGCCCTTTATGGCGAAGGGGATCTCTACGTGCTCAACCTCAGCGATGAGGAACGCGAAATCTCTGTGGACGGGCGCGATCGCGAGCCCCTGGCCGCACAGGGGGCGAGGCTGTTTCGGCTCGTCGGTGGGACTTCAGAGGTGGCCCTATTTGTGGAGGGCCAGGATCAGCCGGAGCAAATCATCGAGATCGAAGCGTCGCGATCGCATGTGATGCTCAACCTCTCCGATGAGACCTGTCTGGTGGTGGCCGCCGTGGAAGGAGTCAACGGCGATGGCCCCCCAGAGGTGGAGGTTTTGGCCACCCTTGACCCCGAAGTGGAGGTCTTCGAGTTGGGCTCACGCAACGTCGTCTGGCCCCGGGGCTATCCCGGTGTCTTGGCCGAAGGTCAGGACCCGGCTCGGGCGGTGGAGGTGATTGATTGCTCACTTGTAGAGGATAAGGAATTTTTGGCGGAGTATCTGGCGGGACAACTTTATCGACGCTCCCGGTGAAACGATCAAAAAGACACTTCGATTTAGAGCGCGACCGCGTTAAATTGATCGCCAGATAAGGAAGCAACAAAGTCCTGGTGATTTAAAAATAATCAATGAACAACCCGAGTCGGTCCTATCTAGGGGATCTTGAGAGCGATGCTTCGCTGATGAGGGTTGGCGCCTTCGAGTTGATCGAGCGAATCGGCGACGGTTCGATGGGAGAGGTGTGGCGGGGGTATCACAGCCAACAGGATGTGGAGGTGGCGCTCAAGGTCATCGTCGCCGAGCACGCCATGAAGACTTCCTTTCAGCGAGCCTTTCGCCAGGAAGTTCGAAACGTAGCCTCCCTGACCCATCCGTTCATCGTCGAAGTCTTTGATTACGGGCTTATCGACGTGGCCGCCGAACACGGCTCATTGGGCTTATTTCAGGCGGGCAGTCCATTTCTGGTCATGGAATATGCCGGATATGGAGCGCTGGCCGATGCTATGAACGGGCCAATGGAGTGGGAGTCGGCCAGGCTGATCCTATTCGCTCTGCTCGACGGGCTGGCCCACAGCCACGCTCGAGGGGTGATCCACCGCGATGTGAAACCGCAAAATGTATTACTCAGCGAGGTCGGCGGGCAGCCTCAGATCAAGCTCACTGATTTTGGTCTTTCCTATGTCCTTCGGGGGACCCAGGAAGTGGCCAATTGGCATAAGACGGCGGGCACCCCGGAGTATATGGCACCGGAGCAGATCAAGGGGCTGTGGCGCCAATACGGCCCGGCCACCGATCTCTATGCGCTGGGATGTGTGGCCTATGAGATGATCACCGGCCGCTGCCCCTTCGGGGGGCGAAATATGGTGCAGATCGCCCGGGCTCATCTCGACGATCCGGTCCCCGTCCTGGAGGGCGGCAGTGATGTGCCCGATGGAGTGGAGCGATGGATCGCAGGGTTGCTCGAAAAGGATCCGCGCCGACGATTCCAGTCGGCCGCTGACGCCGCCTATGCGCTCAAGAGGGTGGGGGGGAAACCGAATGCAAATACGCTGCAACGAGTCTGGCAGCGCCTGATCGCCAGATCCGAATCCGATGTGGAAGGCGATGAGCGAGATAGTGTGGAGCCATTTACCACCTTCACTCTGGAGGCCTTATGGTCGGAGGAAGATGATCATGGTTCGTCGGGATCGTCCTCAAATGATGGAGGTGCGCAAGAAACGAGTGGGTCCAGAGTAGGGGACGAGCAGGTCGGTCTGAATCGACCCATTCCGCGACGGGGTCGAAAATGCCGTGATTTTTTCCGGCCTCGCCGATTGGTCGGTACGGGGCGAGAGCTCTTCGAGATGCGAAGGCTTCCCTTTATCGGGAGGGAAGAGGAACGGGACCATCTGTGGGCCCGATTATTGGACTGTGCCGAGACCCAACGGATAGGGGCTACTTTGATAAGTGGTCCGGCAGGGGTGGGAAAAGATCGACTCGCCGAGTGGTTATGCGAACGAGTTACCGAGCTGGGGGTGGCCCAGGTCATTCGTGCCTACCACGAAGCCTCCAATGAGATCGTCGACGGGATGGCCCGGGCGGTGGAGCGCGAATTTGCGCTTCATGGATTGGACCGGGCGGCGGTCCACGATTTTTTTAAAGAACAGATGATGGAAGCAGGGGCGGAGAATCCCTATGAGTGGGAGGCGATCACGGAGATCGTCTACTCCGGCGATCCCGACGATGAGGGAAGCCCGCGGGTGCACTTCGAGAAACCAAAGCAGCGTCACCTGGCGATGGCTCGTTATTTGCGGCGCCTGAGCAGGCAAGAGCCGCTGGTGGTCTGGCTAAACGACGTGCAATGGGCTGCTGAAGCGTTGCGATTTCTAAAGACCATCGTCGACGATGAAACTATTCAAGGGGCGGTTTATTTCGTCCTCACCGCCCGCGACGATCTATTGGCCGACGACGAGGCCAACCACAAGTATATGAAGCAGATCTTGAGCAGCGAGCGGTCCGACGCCGTGGAGCTGGGCCCCCTGCCGGCCAAACAGCTTCGGCGGTTGGTCGAAGAATCGTTGTTTCTGGAACATTCGGCGGTCTTTGAGGTGGTTCGCCGATCCGGTGGAAACCCACTGCACGCCATGGAATTGGTGCGGGAATGGATAGACCAGGACCTGCTCCAGCCTCGAGCCAAGGGCTTTGCTCTGGTGGGCGACGTGCCTCGAGAGCCGCCGGGGCAATGGGATGAGCTCTGGGACCACGTCATCGATCGTCTCTCCGAAGGTCGTCTGGAGGTGAGAAAAGCTCTGGAGTTGGGGGCGATCTTGGGAGAGCGTTTTTCCAGGGAGGTCTGGGGCCGAGCGGCGAATGAACTGGGTATTGAGGTGCCCGAAGATATGGTGGAGAGGGCGCTGGAGGCTAAATATCTGTACTCCACGCCGGAAGGACTGGTCTTTGCGCAAAATTTGTTGCGGGAAGCTCTCCTGGCCAGCGCTCGACAAGGAGGGCGTTGGGAGCAGTTATGTAAAGCCTGCGCCATAGCCCTCGACTCCGAAGATCGTGGCCAGGGTAACGACGAACGGGTGGGCTTTTTACTCCTGGAAGCCAGAGAGATTCTTGCTGGAGCGAGGAGATTGTGGAACGCCCTGGAGGCAAGACAGAAGAATCGGGACTATCACAACAGAGCCTACCTCGCCGAAAGGGGGCAGGAGGCGTTGCGGGAGCTCAACGATCGGTCAGCTCGACAGCTGCGGTGCCAATTTCTGGTAGAATGCAGTAATACCTGGAGTATTCTGCTTTATAGTGATCGGGCCGGCGCCAGGGCAATGGAGGCCATAGAAATCGCTACGGAACTGGGCCTGGATGATACGAAATTAGAAGCTATGTTTTTCAGGGCCACGACGCTTTATCATCAGGGAGAGAAGGGCGAGGCCAGGCAGTTATTTGAAGCACTCCTCGACGAGCTTGACACGGCCGAGGCTGATCAACTTTCGCTGAAGAGCCGGGCCCATTTTATGGTCGCCGATCTCAGTCAGAGTGAAGGCGATGTGGAGGAGGCGACGAACCATATCGACCAGGCCGTCGCGCTGGCGCGAAGAGCTGATGACCCGGTGCTATTCTGCAATATCGAATTTGGTCGATTGAAGACCAAGGTAATAATAAAGCAGGATGACTGCCGGGAGGAATTGGAGGCACTCATCGAGCGCACCCGTGAGCTTCGATTGGTCTACGGTGAGGCAGTGACCACGAATTTACGTGCCGAATTGGCCCGGCTCCGCGGCGATCTTGATGATGCACGCAAGTGGTATGAGCGGGCCATCGCCAACTACGAGTTTCTGGATCGTGACCGAGGTTTCGTACCCCGGCTCAACCTGGCTTTGATCTCCATCGAACGCGGAGATGTGGTGGCCGGAGGGGAAGCGGCGCGGCGAATCGTGGAACAACAGCGGCGGACCAGAAGACCGTTGGTGCTCTTTGTCGGGTTGGCGGCGATGTTGCCGATGCTTGTCGTCCGCGAGGCCTGGGACGAAATTTCGGAAGTGCTTGAAGAATTAGAAGTGGGATCGGAAAAAGCCGAATTTCACCTCACTTACGACCATCAGATATGTCTGTTGAGCGCTCTGAAGGAGCTGAGGGAAAGGGGGGACCAGGAGCGCTTGGAAGAGAGGCTCGAAGCGCTCCTGGCCCAATTCGATGAGCAGTAGTTCATCAGTCGGGGACGATGGGATCCTCAGCCTGGTCATAGGTGTAAATCCCGTGGGCTTCGAAGGCGGAGATGGACACGTTTGACTCGACGGAGAGCTGTCCCGTAGTCACCGGAGAGTTAGCGATTACTCTGGCGAATTTGTCGATATCTGTCTCTTCGCCTTCGAGATGAATCCAAGCGCTGCCTTCGTCGACGATGAAGTAGCCTCTTAGCCCGTTATTGTCGCAGCCGTTGGCCATCTCCTGGCGAAAGCTGTCCCGGTCCCCCTGGGATGCATTGGTGTCGATTGAAATGGTGTAGCGTCTTCGAAACATTGACATGGAAAACCTCCGGGGGACTTCAGCAAAAGCAGGAAGACGACGAGGATTTGGAGCTTAAATAAATTGCGTCCAATCTCGTCGAGCCTTGATTCGCTCGCCCCTTGCAAAAAAGAAAACATCCAAGTGCCGGGATAACCCCGACACAACTCCAATTATCGACGGCATCTCTTAAAGATACCTGCCCATTCCACAAATGAACTGAACGGGATCGGAACAGAGTCAGCCACCGATACGTTACAGAAGATAACGTTCGGCGGAATGAGACTATTCCCGAAGAGCCGAAGAGCTGCCAACTATCGCCATGGCGATAAGGCAGAACTGGCCGTGCAATCGAGATCCCGAATGGTTCGATATGGAACGTGCTAACAAGAAGTGTGGCAGAGCAGTCTAACTACGTCAAGCTTTGCCAGGCAGGGGATTGGCTAAGGGATAAGGAAGCGAATGGGTCAAAAAATGGACGAACCCCGTTGTGGTAGCGTATAAAGAGGGCCATGAGTGGAGGGAATCAAAGTCACCGCAAAAAGCGGAAGGCCGGGGAAGAGCGGTTATGGGCTCGTCGGGGGCGACGAGCACTGGCAGCGCTGATCTGTGTGCTGGTGTTGCTTTTGTTGGCCTCTTTCGGGCTGCGCACACCGGTGGTCCTGGAGCATCTAGGGGCGCCCATATTGGAGGCTCAGGCAGAGCGACAGGGCCTGGACCTGGAAGTGGGCGCCATGAGCGGTGTGGGACTGACGGGGGTGCGTCTCTACGGCGTGACCGCTGGTGTGGAGGGGGGCCAGGGAAGGGTGGTGAGCCGGGTCGATACCATCGATATCTATCCCGACCTGTGGACGTCGTTGCGCCGGCGCCATCCGGTGGTGCGCGCCGTCGAGGTCGGTGAGATAAATGCCGTCTTGTCTCGCCAGGCCGAAGCCAGCGCTCCCGCTGAAGCTGCAGGTGAGGTGCCTGATGAGGTGCCCGGCGAGGAGCGTGGCCTGGAGCGGTGGTTTAGCGATCAGGTGACGGTGACGGCAGGTCGTCTGCAGGTGGGCATGGGCGGCATGGGTCGCTCTATCGAGGTCGGCGACCTGGAGGTCGTGGCTGAAGTGCCTTCCTGGCGTATCGTCGACCTCAGTGGACAGGGGGAGGTGGCCGGGGTGGAGCTTGTGCTCGGTCTTCGCGAAGGGGCAATTTTTGCCGGGTTGTCGGCGACACACCTCGACGAGGCCCTGGAAAATCTTCCGATCCAGGTCGAGATCGACGGCGTCTCATTGCAGGCCGACGGTCTCAGTGAGTTTATGCACACCCGTGATTTCGATGCTCTGGGGATGGAATTGCACGGATTGACCGCCCGACCGCGCTCGGGGGCGGCAGTGACGATGCACGCCGAGACTTCGAGCGTCCAGGGGCAGGGGGCGTCGCTTCGCTGGGAGGCCCCTGCAGCTTTGGTCGACGGCGGTGAGCGCCAATACGAATTGACCACCGTCGAACTGGCCTATCGCCGAGACGCGTCGGGGTTCATTTTCTTCGCCGAGGTAAGCGATGGTGAGGGCGGGCGCGTTGATCTCGAGGGGCATTGGCACCTGCCCACCTCATTGGTGGGGATCAACGCCTGGTTCGACGATTTTCGGTGGGACGGCACCATGCCCTGGCCCTGGGGCGGAGATCCTCCGGTTCGCCAGGCACGGGTAGACGGCAACTTTCATGGCGACGTGGACCTGATCCACCGCATGGTCTCCCTCGATGGAGAAGCCCGTCTTCAGGAGTTGGAGGTGGATCTGCCCTTTTTGGCCGAAGAGGTGATGCGCTTTGATGAATTATTTGTGGAGCTTCCGATTACTGTCGATGCCCGCGGCGAGGCGTTAAGCGTGGTCGACGGGATGGTTCGTCTCGGTGAGGCGGCAACTCTTGGCTTCGACGCCCGGATCGTCGAAGCCGGAGGGGGCACCCATATCTTTCATTTCTCAATGGCCGGCGAAGATATCGAGGCTCAATCGTTGACCGAGGCCCTTCCGGCCCAGCTCACAGGGGTGATCGCCGAGACGAAGATGGCGGGACGATTTGGAGTGGGGGTGGAGTTGGCCGGGCATTCGGCATTTCCCGAAAGTCTGGTCATGGACGTCAACTTCTGGGGCGGGGTGCAGATCGTGGAAGACGGAAAATGGGCCGATCGCGATTTGCTTCAGACCGGGGACGGTGTCGTCTTTGGTACCGAAGAAGCGCCGGGTACGTTGACCGTGCGCGGTGAGTGGCAGGAAGCAGCGAGGCTGCCCGCTCATGTTCCGGCGGCCATGCTGGCTGCCGAAGACGCCACGTTTTACGATCACGACGGCCTGGACTGGACGGGCCTTCGCATGGCGATGGTGCAAAACCTCAAGGAAGGCGCGTTGGTCCGCGGCGGCAGCACGATCACTCAGCAGGTGGCCAAGAACCTATTTTTGACCCACGATCGCACGGCCTCTCGAAAGCTCCAGGAGGCTTTTTTGACCTGGCGCGTCGAGGAGACGATGACCAAAGACCAGATCCTGGAGCTCTATCTCAATGTCGCCCATTGGGGGCCCGATATCTACGGGATCTACGGGGCGTCTCACTATTATTTCCAGCGCCCTCCCGTGGAATTGGAGCCTGTTGAGGCGGTGATGCTGGCCTCGATTTTACCCAGCCCCATTCGCTTTGGTGGAGCCGTCAAAGCGGGTTATCTGCCCTCGTCACGGGCCGATAAGATGCGACGGGTGCTGGAGAATATGCGGTTTCTCGAGCAACTTAGCTGGGCCGAATATTTCGAGGCTGTCGGCGAGCTCGACCAGGGACGTATGGGCAGCATTGGGTTTGAGATATGCGCCGATGATGAAACTGCTCCCGACGGGGCTCAAAGCTGTGACGAAATCGAGGTGGAAGCCCGCGACGGTGAGGAGATGACCTTCGAGGAGTGGGAGGTCCAAGAGAGCACCATCGAGGCCAGCTGGATTCCCCTGACTCATTGATAGCTCACCAATTGGTAGTTTGCTGACATCGAGCGGGAGGCAAGTATGCGAGTAGAGCGAGTATATGATTGGAGACGGGGCCACGGGGTCTCAGAGGGCGATCCTGGCCACTTCGATCCCAATCTGCGCTCCGACCAGGTGGTGCGCATCGGCCATGTCAGCGATTCCCATGTGGGAAAAGGAGTGCCCGGGCGCCGCCTGGGGGCGCTGCGGCGATGGCTGGAAGCCATGGAGGGGTTGGGAGTGGATGCCATTGTCCACAGCGGTGATCTTGTGGAGTCGCCCGCCGATGAGGAGGTTCTTGAGGCGACCTTTGAGATGCTCGAACAGGTCGATACGCCGCTTCTGGGCGTGCCGGGAAACCACGATGTGATACGCCCCGCACAGTCCTCAAAGGTGACCGACAGGTGGGGGCCCTATCCTCGATGTGAGCACCTGGAGGGAGTGCAATTTTATCTTTTGGACAGTATGGCCTGGCCCCCTGTCGAGGATCGAAGCGAAGGGGAGCGAGAGTCGGCCCGGCAGTCCGGATTTTTCTCTCGAGGGGCACTCGGTCCCGCACAGCGCGGCCAGTTGGCCGAACTCTTCGCCGATCATCCTCCGGGGCCGCGGGTTCTGGTGGTCCATCATCATCTGCGACAGCCCGTGCCGGCCAAGCCGTGGTACGAGGACAACGACGATCTGATGGCCCCCCTGGAGGATGTGGACGAGCTGACAGAGCTGGCACGACGGGAGGGGGTGGAGATCTTTTTACACGGTCATCGCCACCAATATGTGGCGCCCTACGCTCCCTTTGAGAATTCGGTGATCCTCGGTGGGCCGAGCGCGACGGCAACGGGGGTGCAGCGGGCGCGGATGATCGATATTTCCAGGTCCGGTGGCGCCTGTCGAATCTGGGAGCTTGTACGCTACGAATAAAAAAACCGCCGGCAGCGACGCTGCCGGCGGCGTAGGTGGGTTGGTTTTAGCTCTACTCGTCGGGATCGACGATCAAGGTGGTGCCGTCGGGCAGGACGACCACGGCGGCGACATCGCCGTCATCTGCCACACCGGAGATCACGACCAGCGCCGCACCAGATGCCAGACCGCTGAGGTCGAAGGTAAAGTCGGCGATCCCGGTCGCCGGGGGCGTCGCCGAGGTCAGGCTGAGCACCGCGTCGTCAACCGCGGGCACCGATCCGTAGTCCGAGAATTCACCGTAGGAAAGGCCGTCAGATGTGCCGAAGTCCTCGCCGGCGGCCTCGGCCTCCACTTCTCCGATATCGAGGACGCCGTGAAAGGCCACCAGGTCGACGTCGTCTTCTGAGACGCCCGACTCCCGGGCGTCGGCCAGAGGATAGAGATCGAGCTCCGTGGAGAGTCCATCCGGGTTATCCGGGAACTCCGTGGGGTCGAGGACCCCGCTGACCACGGCCAACTGGGTCGATCCGGGACCAAATTCCAGGCTCTCTCGAAGCACGAAGTCATCGGGATCGCCGACCCCGGCAGCGGTGACCGAAAATTCCAGATCAACCCCGGAGGGGAAGGTCAAAAATGGGGAGGCGCTGCGAAAGGCCACCTCATCGGCCAGGAGCTCGTCGTCGACGAAGATGTCGACCTCCTCGGCGGCGGGATCGACGGAGTTATGGACCAGTTGGAGCCTGGCTGCCTCGTCGAGGACGATGGCGTCGACGCGGTCGCCGTCGACGTCGGCGGGATAGACCAAAACCTCAAAGGGGGCGTCCTCGTTCTGGGTGACGTCTAAGAAGCCCGAGGCCACCGCCGTAAAGGCATCACCGCTGTCCAGATCGGGGGTCTGGTAGGAGTTGATCCGATCTCCCGTAGCGCTGACCAGCAGATCGAAGACGGTGATCCCCGGCGGCAAAGAGAGATAGCCGTCGCTGAAATCTCCGTATTCCAACTCCGAGACCAGGGTGGTCGCATTATCGGCGAAGAGGTCGACTGCCGGGGCGTCGGTGACGCCGTGGAAGAGGAGCAATTGGTTGAGTGAGGGATCGTCGGCTTCTTCCCGGGTATTGGCGATGAGGTGGAGGGTCAGGCCCGTGTCATTGTCGTCGGGATTGTCCGCAAAATCGTCGGGGTCGATGACGCCGCTGGCGATGACGACGTAGCGGCGTTGCTCTTCAAACTCTACCCCTTCAAAGGTGACGATACCGTCGTCGACATCGTCGGAGTCCGGGCCGGCGATGGTGAAGTCATAAGTGCCGGCGTCGATATCGAGATAGGAGGTGGCCGTGCGGTATGCAAAGTCGTCGACCAATAAGGTGTCGCCCGCATAGAGATCGATGGTGGCCGCCGCCGGGTCGGCGGAGTCGTGGATGATCTGAACCCGGGAGATGCCCTCGGGGATATCCGGCGGGGGATCGACGACGTCTTCTTTGTCGATGACGTCTTTGTCGACCACGTCTTCTTCCACGTCGTCGACCACATCATCTTCTACATCGTCGATGACGTCGTCGATGACGTCGTCGATGCCCACATCACGATCGGGATCGGGATCATCGTCACAATTACACGCCCCACCGAGGGCGATGAAAAATATTAAAGTGGTGGCAAACATTCGATAGCGGGTCAACCACTGGGTGGGCATCATGCCGGTCCTCCAGGTTCGGGAGACAGTCGAGTACTCGTCGCGAAAGAGCGTTTCACTACGATGCGACTCGAATGAGGCATCACGACAGGGCGACCCCGTGCGTTGAACCGGGGGCTGACAGCTTTGGAGTTGACTGAGTGGCAATCTAAACCCCGCATTGGCCAGGTCCAGAAAAAGGCGGCGTCAATCGCCGACGATCTGGGGGTCGGTGGGAAGAGTAGGGGGGAGGAAATCGTTGTTGGGATCAGGCAAGTGCCTATATTTCAAGCGGTTATAGCCTGCCCGCCGTGCTCGTTGGGAGCGCGGTGATCCGCTGAGGAGGGTAGTATATGAGTTCAGCGGCGACAGAAGATCCAAAACGTGGCAAGAAGATGGCCCTGTGGCTGGTGATCCTGGTCCTGGGCCTGGGCGGAGTGGCCTGGGCATTGAACCGTCCCCAGCCGGTGGAGGAGATCGATCCTGCGGATCGACAGATGCCGTCCATGGAGGAGATCGAAGAGGGAGAGGTCATCGAGGAGCGCACCAGCGGGCCCCTCGATCGTCCTCCGGGCACGGCGCCGGCCGATATGAGGCGACCTGCCAGCGCGCCCTACGAGCAGCCGCGCCAGCGCCCGGCCACAGACGAGCCCCATGACCGTCCCCCGGGCGTGGGCCCGGATCGTCTGATGCCTCCCGAGGTGCCGCCGCCGGGGGAAGATGACGACGATCCGGCGCCGCTCGACGACGAGGAGGCCGAGCCGTCGTCGCAATCCTCACAGACACCGGAGAATATTCAGGCCGGGCGGGTTCGCCGGGTGCCCCCTCACCTGTTGGAAGATGAAGACGAGCGTCCCCTGCGTCCGGAAGATGAGGATCGCGCCCAGGACGAGGCCGATGAATTGCAGGCCCTGGAAGATCAGGACTGGGAGCAAGACCCTGGCAGCCCTCCCATGGAGGAAGAATTTTCCATGGACGAAGGCGACCAACAGCGGGGGGAGTTCGATGAGTATTACGATGATGAGTATTACGATGAAGGTGGCGAGGAGTTCGCCGAATTTCTCGATGAGGAGGAAGGGGATGTCGACGGCGAGTCGACAGTCTCCGAAGAGGTAGTCGCTGAAGAGGCAGTCCCGGAAGAAGAAGCCTTTACGGGCACCGACAGTGCTCCCACGGCAGGTGCGGCCGGGGGCCAGACCGGGGCGGCCGTAGCCAACGGCAATGACCCAGGGAGCGCGGCGGCTGGAGCGGCCCAGGGGGAGTCGGAGCAATCTGATCAACTGGAAGGCGGGGCCGAAGAGCTGGCCCTGGACGCCGTTCATGACTATCGAGAATTTCTCGACGAAGCGGGGGTTCCCGAGGCCGGCGAAGTGGGCATGTACTCCTCGATGGCTACCAATCACCTGGCGGATGTGCTGTATCTGATGTCTGCCGGCACTCTGCTGCCCCAGGAGGAGGCCTCCCGCCAGCACGACGACCTGGTGGAAGCCGCCGAGCCCCGCGCCACCGACCCGGGCACCACAGAGCCTGTTGAGGACACCTCAGAGGGCATCGACGGCGAATTGGAGGACCTTCGAGATCTATTGGATGGAGAGCTCGAGGAGGGGTGGACGGCCTGGCTGGACGCCGCCGATTGGCTGCGCTTTATCCAGGAGGAGAATTATCCCGAGCTGGAAGGGCTGGTCGATGAAGTGGAGGAGGCGGCGGCCGCCATCGATCCCGAGCAGCCCCGGGAGGAGCAGATCGAGGAATTGATGCGGTTTTTCGAATCCGTGGAGGTGGTCTTAGACGCCATCACCGAGATCGAGTCCGGGCCCCGGAGCTGACCTCAACGCTCGACGAGCTCGTCCTGGGAGGAGCGCCAGAAGGTCAATTTCTGGGCAGTTCTAACCAGGACGCTGCGGCGGGTGCCCAGGACGGTCTCGAAGAGAAGGGCCAGAGTCACCAAAAATAGAAGGGTGGACCATAGATTGATGCGCCGCTCCTGGCCGCGTGAGTCGCCAGTAAGAACGGCCGTCGGATCGGCCTGCCACTGATCGACGAGGGCCATCGACAGCGGAGCAAGGGCGGAGCCCGAGCGGTCGACGTTGGCCGAAAAACTCAGGGCATCGATGCCGTGTCCCGTGCCGTCCTGGTCGGCAAAGAAGGTGTGAGTTCCCGGAAGGCCGGGGGTCATGGTGATTCGCCCCTCGTCGGGCTCTAAGACCAGCCGCTCACCGTCTGGATCGCGGATGATGGCCCGCTCGCTGACCAGATCGCCCACGTCGAGCCTGACCGGTTCGCCCACCACATAGGCGCCGTCACCTTCGGAGGTGGCGCGCCGGGCCAGGTAGAGCAATGACCGGTTCATCAGGGGCAAATAGGCGGTGCGCACGGGAAAGTCGGTCCAGTCGTTGTCCACGGTGGCCGTAAAGAGCAGCACCCGTCCCTTGCCGACCCGTCTCTCAAGCAGGGCGGGGGCGTTGTCCTGATAGGATAGCAAGAGCTCCGTATCTCTGTCCGACGGCGCCGGGTCCAGCAGCATATGGCTGTAGATCGACACCGATTGCAGGGCCCCACTCTGAACGCCGAAGGATTGAAAGATGGGGTGAGTTCGTTGGGGGTGGCCCATGCGGGTGACCTTGACCGGGGCGTCGGGGTCGTCGCGCTCGGCCAGGCGTTTGACGCCGCGGAGGGGGCGAGGCAGCAATTTTTCGAGGTGTTGGTTGTAGGCGTCGTGGTCGACCTGATTTCCCATGGCGATGAAGAGGCCGCCGCCGTTTTCGACGAAATGTTGGAGACGGCTGGCGTCGTCGGCGCTGAGCCGGGAGACGTTGGCCATGAGGACCACGTCGAAGTCCTCGAGGTTTCGCCGCTCCAGGCCGTCGACGGTGGTCAGATAGGGGATGATTCCGGCCCCCGAATCAGCGGCCGGTTCCAGAGCCCGGGTCAAGAAGAAGAGCTCGTCGTCGTAGGGGATGCTGCTGGGGCTTCCGTTTATCAATAGTGCCCGTGCCTGCTGGTTGGGGCGCAGCAGAAAATGCCATTTCGAGTCGGCCTCCAGTCCGGGCACGCCGGTGATCTCGACGACGCCTTCGGCGAGATCGACGCCCTCCAGGTGATGTTCGAAGCGATGGGTGGCCGTGTCGCCGGCGGGGATATCGATGGAGGTGGCGGCAACTACTTCGCCGTCGATCTTCAATTGAAGGTCGACGCCGGACTGATCGGAGGTGCCGAAATTCTGGACCACCGCATCGATGCGCCAGTTGCCGTCGCGAGAGGGGCCGCGCTGGGCGTAATCGACGGCGGTGACGGCCAGGTTGTCGATCTGGTCGCCCTCCTGAGCGCCGACGGAGATATATTCGACGGGGCTCGACAGGGAGAGTT
>SLJM01000284.1 GCA_007135085.1 Myxococcales bacterium | reverse complement strand
TCGCTTCCCAGATATCCGGGCGTGCAACTGGTCTGTGCCGTATATCTCCCCAATAATTTAGTGGCGATATGAACGTTTGACACAAATCCGCGGATCATGGTGAACACCGCTTCGTCGAGGCGATGGTCCTGGAACATGGCCAGCCCCATATTATAGAGCACCGCCGGCTCGACGGGGACCTGCTCGTACCACTCGATGGCCGATGAGACCTCGCCGCGCAGATGATAGATCTCCCCTGCCAGATAACGGCAGCCCACATAATTGGAGGGAAAATGTTCCCCGAGCCACTGGAAATACTCCAGGGCCTGGTCCAGCTCCCCGAGGCGATACATGGCCAACGCCCTACCCTCGACGGCTCGTAGTGCCGGGTCCTGGCCGTCTTCTATGCGGCTGGCGTCGAGGTCGTCGCCGAAGACGATCTGCACCGCCCGGTGATAGGCCACCTCGGCGGCGCGAAGATCGCCCTGCTCCCAGGCCACCAGGCCCAGATAATTGACCATCTCAAAATCGTCGGAATGAGCCAGGACCCCGTCCTCGAGAATCCCCCGGGCCACTTCGTGTTCGCCCGTGGAGATCGCCTCCAGGGCGCGCTGCACAAAGACCTCGCGCCCCCCGACCTTCTCCTCCTTATTCTGGGTGCCCAGGATGCGCTCCGACTCGAGCTGCAGCTGCTTGAGTAACTCGATGACCCGCTTGCGTGAATCGGGTCGAAAGTCCTGTAAACCCTCGACACCATTGAGGACGCGGCTCGTATCTCCCAAAAGCTCAAGCAAAACTTTCATATTTCTTCCAGTACCACTTCAAGAAGGCAATTAGCGTAGGGCCAAACAATCCACAACATCGGCACCCACCCACCATCGAGGACAAGTGGCCCTTCGTCAAAAATTTTATACATCTTGGCTGCCGAGAGTGCCGGATTGATCCCGCACCTCTGACCGTGCTACATCACGGCACGAAAAGCGCAGCCCAGATCGGGCGGGGAATACCCGCCGGTCGCGCCGTTTTCCTTATTGTTCCCATTGACGTCACCTCTTTTTTTTCAATCCCCCTGGAAGAAGCAATGAAACCGAGCGAAATCCGAAAGAGCTTTCTCCAATTTTTCGAGGAGCGAGATCACCGCCTGGTGCCCTCCTCGCCAGTGGTGCCCCAGAACGATCCCACCCTCTTATTCACCAACGCTGGGATGAACCAATTCAAGGATCTTCTGCTCGGCAACGAAGAGCGCGACTACAAACGGGCCGCAAACTCCCAAAAATGCATCCGCGCCGGGGGAAAACACAACGACCTCGACGAGGTGGGCAAAGATGGCCGTCACCTGACCTTTTTCGAGATGCTCGGCAACTGGTCCTTCGGCGACTATTATAAGAAAAAAGCCATCGAATGGGCCTGGGAATACGTCCTGGAAGTCCTGGAGCTCGACCGGGATCGCCTCTATGTGACGATCTACCTCGACGACGACGAGTCCTACCAGATCTGGACCGAGCATATCGGCGTGGATCCCGAGCGGGTCTTGCGCCTTGGCGAGGACGAGAATTTCTGGGCCATGGGCCCCACCGGCCCCTGCGGACCCTGCACGGAGATCCACTACGATCTCCACCCCGAGCAGGGAGAGTTCACGTTCACCGAGGACTACGACGAAGATCGCATCAACGAGATCTGGAATCTGGTCTTTATGGAATTTGATCGCGACGAGGACGGCAACTTCAACCCCCTGCCGCTAAAGTCGGTGGACACCGGAATGGGTCTGGAGCGAGTCGCCATGCTCAAGGCCGGACGGGACAACGTCTTCCACACCAACCTCTTTACGCCGATCTTCCGCAAGCTCTTCGAACTGGTCGGCGACGACGTCGACCGCGACCTGGACGCTTTTTACGAGAGCGATAATTTTACGGATTACGCGGTCATCGCCGACCATATCCGCACCGTGACCTTTGCCATCTGCGACGGCGCTCAATTCTCAAACGAGGGCCGGGGCTACGTCCTTCGCCGGGTGTTGCGCCGCGCCGTGCGCCACGGCCGCAACCTGGGGCTCACCGAGCCCTTTATGCACCGCCTGGCCATGACCGTCGTCGACCATTACGGCGACATCTACCCCGAGCTGCAGGCCACGGGCGAACAGGCCGCCGAGCTCATCCGCCTCGACGAGGAGCGCTTCTTCAGAAACCTCGACCGCGGATTGGAACTCTTCGAAGACGCCGCCGAGCGCGCCGAAGCGGAGGACCGGAGCGAATTGAGCGGCGAAGAGGTCTTCCAGCTCCACGCCACCTTCGGCTTCCCCCCGGATCTGACGGAGATCATGGCCGAGGAACGGGGCATGACCATCGACTGGGAGGATTATGAGACGCGCTGGCAAGAGCACCGCGAGACCTCTCGGGGCAAAGACCTCCACGCCGACGCCACCGGCGTAGGCGACTGGGATACCATCCACGAGGGAACCTCCGATACCTTTTTGGGCTACGATCGCCTGGAGCACACGACGCGGCTCAACAAAATCCGCCACCTCGACGGCGACGACTACCAGCTTCTGCTCGCCGAGACGCCCTTCTACGCCGAATCAGGCGGGCAGGTCGGCGACCGGGGCACCATTGAAGCTGTCGACGGCGACCTGACCTTTGAGGTCACGGACACCCAGAAGAGCCCCATCGGCATCGTCCACCAGGCCACCCTCACCTCCGGCACCGCCGACGGCGACGTCCTTGAAGGCGAATTTCGTGCCGCCGTCGACCGACGCCACCGCCAGAAGACGGCCGCCAACCACACGGCCACTCACCTCCTGCACGCCGCTCTGCGCGAGGATATTTCGGACTCCATCTTCCAGGCCGGCTCCCTGGTGGCCCCCGATCGACTGCGCTTTGACTTCCGACACGGCGAAGCCCTCTCCGACGAGGAGCTCCACAGGCTCGAAGGACGAGTCAATGACCGCATCCGACAGCGCCATGACGTGGTCGTCGAGGCCGACGTCGATCGTGACCGGGCCGTCGACGAGATGGGCGCCATGGCCATCTTCGGCGAGAAATACGGCGACTCCGTGCGCGTCGTTCAGATCCCCGGCGAGTCAGTCGAGCTCTGCGGTGGAACCCACGTGGACAATACGGGCGATATCGCCGCCTTCCGAATCACCTCCGAATCCAGCGTCGGCGCCGGCATCCGCCGCATCGAGGCGGTCACCGAAGAAGAGGCTTTCGCCACCTTTGATCGCGAACGCCGCGAACTCGAGCGCCTGGCCGAGCTCTTCAAGACGGACGTCACCAACCTCCGCGACCGCGCAGAATCGGTCCTGGAGGAGCGAAAAGAATTGGAGCGTGAGGTTGACCGACTCTCCCAGAAACTCGCCGACCGCGGCGCCAAAGAGATGCTCGACGACGCCCCCACCGTCGACGGCATCACGGTCATCGCAAAGGTCGTGGACGTGAGCGATCGGGACCAGATGTTGGCCTACGCCGACAAATTACGCTCCCAGCTAGGCGACCAAAAGGCCGCCATCCTGCTTGGCGCCGAAATCGATGGCAAAGCCGCCCTGGCCTGCCTGCTCACCGATTCGGTCTTCAAAGAGCATAAGATCAAGGCCGGCGACCTCATCAACGCCGTTGCCTCCCACGTCGACGGCCGCGGCGGCGGACGCCCCACCCTGGCCCAGGCCGGCGGCGCCAACCCCGACGGACTGGGCAACGCCATCGCCGCCTTCGAAGACGCCCTGAAGGACGCCCTCTAGAAACAGCCTTTCACCGCAAAGGACGCGAAGTACACAGAGGTTGGGTTCGGAGTGTTGCCGCCGGTCGGTAGCTTACCGAACCAAACCTCTGTGCTCTTCGCGCCCTTCGTGGTGACTATTCTTCTCTCGATGATCTCATTGACTGAGGAAGGCTACCCCGGCCACAGCCACCGCCACCATCGACATCGCAAATAGGGCAAACGTCAGCCAGTGCTGGCGCTTCTGCAGATTCTTCACTTCCCGGCTCAGCGCCGAGGCCACCTCGGTGGCGCGCTGGGCTTTGCGACGTAGATCGTCGGCTTCTTCCTGAACCTCGGCGAGCTGGGCTTTTAATTTGGCTTCCCGCTTTGATGACTCCTTGTCCGCCGACTCCTGGAGGCTTCCGTCCTGGGCGGCCATCTCCCCTCTGGCCTCATCGAGGATCTGTCCGACCTTGGCCCGCTCGTCGCCGAAAAGCTCAGAGACCTTCTGGCCCAGCCGATTCCTCAGCTCATCGCGTCGAACGCCCTGTTTCGACAGCAGTTGCTGAATATCTTCTTCCAGATCGGCGGCGCTCTGGTAGCGCTGATCTCGATCTCTCGCCAGCGCCTTGAGGATGACCCTGTCGATCTCTTCGTTGAGATGACCCGCCAATTTCGATGGCGCCTCGATGGGCTCGTTTAAGATAGCTTCCCGCACCGCCTCTTCACCCTTCCTGCGAAAGAGCCGCTGCCCCGTGGCCAATTCGTAGAGGATGATCCCAAGGCTGAAGATATCGGAGCGGGTGTCCAACTCCTCGTCACGGCATTGCTCGGGGCTCATATAGGCATATTTGCCGCCCACCAGCTCGGTGCTCGACGAATCGGTATGCCCCAGGACCTGAGAGATGCCGAAGTCGAAGACCCGGGTCAGCCCCGAATAGGTGACCATCAGATTCTGGGGGCTGATATCGCAGTGAACGATATTAAATTCGCGCCCTTCTACGGCCTGAAAGGTGTGGACGTATTCCAGCCCCCGGCAGGCATCGGCGAGGATCAACAACGTCTCTTCCAGGGTGATGCCCTGCCCCGCGGCGAAGGCCCGCTGCGCCAGATCGGCCACGGTCTGGCCCGCCACATAATCCATGACCATAAAATGGTCGTCACCGGCCCGCTTGGCGTCGTGGACGGTCACCACATGAGGGTGGGAAAAGCGCGACGACAGGGTGGCCTCTTGATAAAAGAGCGCCTCCAACCTTGGCTTACCCTTGAAGTCGTCGGGGATGGCCTTGATCACCACTGGACGGAAAAATCCATGGGGACCGCTTCGCGCGGCCAGATAGACCGTCGATTGCCCTCCCTTGGCGAGCTGGGCCAAAATCCGGTATTCGCCGAGTTGTTTTGCGACTCGTTGCACGTTCGCGCCTACTCCCTGCGAACCAACTAAGTGGTGCCGTTCGAGGGAGCAGTGTACGGCAGGCCCGATCGGCGGGTCAATGCGCGACTTGCCGATGGGCCGACGAAGGCGATAGGCCGACGAATAGGATCACATCGGACCATCGCCAACCATCGCCAAACCTCCGCGCTACTTCACCAAAATGTATTACCGCCCAATCCCTCCCCCGCATTTCGATCAACAAACACAGACCCCCACCCTCGACAATCTCCGCGCCCCTCTGATAGCTTTCGCGAGACATCAAAATACCCAACCATCGAGCATTCGCCTAAGGGGAGCATGTGAATACAGAGGTCATCGCCCCGGGAGCCAATATTCTCGTTCGCGACGCTGCGTGGCGCGTCCAGCGCGTCGATCGCACGTCCAGCGGTAGTCGTGCCATCCACGTCACAGGCGTCTCCGAGATCGTCCGCGACAAAGAGGCCATCTTCCTCGAAGAATACGAGGAGTCCATCCAGGTCCTCGATCCGACGACAACTCGCCTCGTCGCCGACGAGTCCAGTAATTTCCAGGCCTCCCTGCTCTATCTGGAGAGTCGCCTGCGGCGCGTGGCCCCCACCGACGATAAGCTCTACGTGGGCCCCCAGGCAGCGATGGATCTTCTGGACTACCAGCTCGAACCGGCCGCTCAAGCCCTGGCGAAGCCGAGGCAGCGCATGCTGATCGCCGACGCCGTCGGCCTCGGTAAGACCCTGGAGGCCGGCATCTTGCTCAGCGAGCTCATCGCCCGGGGCAAGGCCAAGCGAATCCTCGTGGTCGCCGTCAAGAGCATGCTCACCCAATTCCAAAAGGAGATGTGGAGTCGCTTCACTATCCCTCTTGTTCGCCTCGACTCGGTGGGCCTGCAGCGCATTCGCCGAAAAATCCCGACCAATCAAAACCCCTTCTACCATTACGACAAATCCATCATCAGCGTGGACACGCTGAAGCAGAATAACGAATTTCGCACCTATCTCGAGGACGCCCACTGGGACGTCATCGTCATCGACGAGGCCCACAACGTCGCCGTTCGCGGCAAAAAGCGAAGCCAGCGCGCAAAGCTGGCACAGCTTCTATCCCATCGCTCCGATAGCCTGATCATGCTGAGCGCCACTCCTCACGACGGCAAAGCGCGAAGCTTCGCCAGCCTCATGAATATGCTCGACCCTACGGCCATCGCCGACGAGGATAACTATACCCCCGACGATATCGACGGCCTCTTCATTCGCCGCTTCAAAAAAGATATCGAAGATCAGGTTCAGCAGAATTTCCCGACCCGAAAGATCGCCCGCGCCCCTGCCGACGCCTCACCAAGAGAAGAGGCCCTCTTCGATACCTTTACGGATCTCGAGTTCGACGCCCTGGGCCGCGGCGGCGGCAAGATGCTCTTTAAGACCACCCTGGAAAAAGCGCTGCTCTCCAGCCCCGCGGCCTGCCTGGAGACCATCGACAACCGCTTAAAGCGTATCGATCGCACCGTCGATCCCGACCGCTACCAAACGGACGTCAATAGCCTCAACCGCCTGAGAGAGCGCCTCGTCGACGTGGGCCCCGACGACTTCGCCAAATTCCAAAAGCTCGTCGCCACCCTGACCGACAAGAACTCTCCCTATTATTTTACGGGCCATCGCCGCGACGATCGGCTCGTCATCTTCACAGAGCGCATCGAGACCATGAATTGGCTCGCCACGCATCTGCCGGCAGCCCTCGATCTGGACGAAAAAAAGGTGGAGACCCTCCACGGCGGCATGAGCGATATCGACCAGCAGCGCATCGTCGAGGATTTCGGAAAAGAGCAGGCCGACCTGCGCCTTCTCATCGCCTCCGACGTGGCCAGCGAGGGCATCAATCTCCACTACCTCTGCCATCGGCTGATCCACTTCGACATCCCCTGGTCGCTCATGGTCTTCCAGCAGCGAAACGGCCGGGTCGACCGATACGGCCAGACCGAAACGCCCCATATCGCCTATTTCTACACAGAGTCTCAAAATGAGGAGATCCGCGGCGACACCCGCATTCTTGAATTGCTCATCGAGAAGGACCAGCAGGCCACGGAGAATATCGGCGA
>SLJM01000275.1 GCA_007135085.1 Myxococcales bacterium | reverse complement strand
TCGGCGCCTCCCTTCTGGCCAACGTGGTCAGCGAGTCCCGACACGTCCCCGACATCCCACAAGATCCGGAGGCCACCAGCCTGGGCTACCAGCTCCAGATTGCCTACGAAGAGCCCTTCTTTGGATTTCAGCCGGCCTATCGGTTCGCCTTCTATGACCGGTATTTCGGCGAGGAATCCGAGGATGACGCCGCCGATCTTCTTCGCGATGCGGCGCTGACCTATCACACCATCGGCCTGAACTATAACGCCAAAGCCTACCCCGTACGGGTCATGGCCAATTACACGATCACTATGGAGGACGACGAGACGCGGCAGCTCGATAACGACCGCGTCGATCTCCTGCTCCAGCTCCAGTGGTAAGGGAGCCCCCACATGCATGATGAACGCAACGTGAAAACTCGCCGATCCTTTTTGCCCTCCCTCCTTCTGCTCTTTGCTGCCGCCTTGACGGCGGGCATAGGCCTGTTTGCCGGCTGTCAGCAAGAGGAGGAGTCGAGCTACGCCCGTGCTTTCCAGGCCACCCACCGCACCCAGCTCGTCGGCGGCCCCGGCGCTCTCGGGGAGGTCGGCGACTGGGTCATGGAAAATGATCAGATCCGGATCGTGATCCAAGATCTGTCGTTTAACCGCGGCACAGGCCTCTTCGGGGGTTCTCTGATCGACGCCGATCTGGTGCGCCACGACGGCCAGGGCGATCCCTTCGGCGGCAACGGCCGCGATACCTTCGGCGAGATCTTTCCCGCCTTCTTTTTGGAGGTCATCGATCCCCAGGAGATCGTGGTCGTCAATGACGGCGCCGACGGCGAAGCGGCGATCATCGAGGTCCGCGGCGACGGCGGTGAATTCGTCACCATGTTGCGTTTCTTCAACCAGGCCATGATCAACGCCTACGATCCGGCCATCTCGGACATCCTCTTCGGAAGCCTCCCTCACTCCGACAAAGAGCCCTGGGTCCAATTTACGGCCCGCTATATTCTGGAGCCCGGCGCCAAATATGTGCGCATCGAAACGGAGATGGAGAACCTGCGAAATGGCACCCTGACCTTCCCCAACTCCGATCTGATCGGTGTGGCCAGCCAATTTTTGCCCGATTTTGATCTGAGCGGCTTTACAGTGCCCACGGGATCGGCCATCGGCTTTGGAGCTGCCAACGATCTGTTCATCCCCGGACTGGGTTACGATATTCGCTTTGGCATGGAAGACGTCTTTCGTCAGTCTGAGATCGACCTTCCCGCCCTGCCCGGCCACCTCACCGACGTCTTAGCCACGTCGAGCACCTCCGGGATCAGCTACGGCTACGCCACGGCCTTCGACGAGGAGAATAATTTCGCCCATCGCATGCGCGATCATTACGGCGACGTCGACGCCAACCTGATGCTCTTCTTATTCGAGGCCGCCGGCTACGGTGGAGCCTTTACCCATGGGGTGCCCGAAGAGCTGGGCCCTGGCGAGACCTTTACGGCCGTCAATTATTTCCTGCTCGGAAGCGGCGACGTGGCCAGCATCCGCGACCAGGTCTACGGGCTTCACGGCATCGATACCCAGACGGTGACCGGCCGGGTCTACGATGAGACCACCGCCCAGGCCGTGGGCAAAGACGCCTACGTCTTCATCTACGAAGCGGCCGACGGAAGCTGCCGCGCCGAAGACGAGCCGACCATCGTCAACCAGGCGTTCACCCGTGGCGAGGGCTATTTCCAACTCCAGTTGCCGCCCGGTCAATATTGCCACCGCGCCCGCTCCGGCGCCGCCACCGGCGACTACGTGCCCTTCGAGGTCAGCGCCGACGAGCCGACGAACCTCAGGGTTTTCGCCCCCTCATCGGCCCGCGTGGAGGCATTTATCGTCGACACCACGGGCAACCCCATCCCGGCGAAGATGACCATCGTCGGCGAATACGATCCCCAGCCTGGCCTGGAGACCCGCCAATACCTCTTCGAATTGATGGTTGGCGAGCGGTGGCGAACCAGCGAGTCCGTCAACTTCGATCCCGACGATCTGTCGCCCCGTCAATTTATCGAAAATATCGAATTCTCCAGCGCCGACGGACATGCCGCCGTCGATATCGTCCCCGGCCAATATACCGCTTATTTCAGTCGGGGCGCCGAATATAGCCTGGTGGCCAAAGAATTCGAGGTCGGCCCCAATGGTGTGGCCCGCCTCAACGCCCAGCTGGAGCGCCAGATCAACCCCGACGGCTATCTGAGCGGCGACTTCCACATGCACGCCGAGGGCTCCATCGACAGCGGCCTCGATTATAACGACCGGGTCATCAGCATCGCCGGCGAAGGCGTGGAGGTCGTGGTGGCCTCGGACCACAACTTCATCTCCGACTACACCCCCTATATCCATCGCAACCAGCTCCAGCCCTTCCTGCGCTCCATCATCGGCCTCGAGCTGACCACCATGGAGGCGGGCCACTTCAACGCCTTCCCCCTTCGCCAGGACATCACCTCCCAGAGCCGAGGGTCTGTGGCCTGGCAGAATATCCCGCCCCAGGAGATCTTCGACAATATCCGAGAGATGGGCTCGATCAGCCCGGAAGATACGATCATCCAGGTCAACCACCCACGGGACTCTATCCTGGGCTATTTCAGCCAGCACTACGTCGACGCCCTGACCGGGGTGGCCGATCTGCCGATCAACACCATCCCCGACGACCTGACCGGCACGGACCGCACTCAAGCCGTGGCCCTGGCAGCAGCGATGAGCCCCAGCGGACCGGCCTTCGTCCAGACCGACGACGACGGAGAGTATCTGAAGGACGAAGACGGAAATTATATGTCCACCTTCAGCTATAATTTCGACGCCATCGAGGTCTATAACGGAAAGCGTCTGAGCGTGCTGCGCCACTTCCGCATGCCCCCCATCGAGGAGCTCTCCGAGGAGGCGATCATCTATCTGCTGGAGCAGGTCGTGGAGCCCGACGAAGAGGATGACGAGTGGGAGATCGACCTCAACGACTTCACCGACGAGGAGATCGCCGCCCTTCTGCCCACGCCGGGAGCTATCCTCTGTGACGGCGACGACGTGGCCGTCGCCGGAGGCCTCGACGATTGGTATAATTTCCTCAACTACCGCCGTCCCGACGGCCGCTACCTGACCTACACGGCCACGGGCAACTCCGACAGCCACCACTACGGTTCGCCGAGCGATACCGAGCCGGGCTACCCGAAGAATTATTTCTGGGTTGGCCACAACGACCCACAGCGCATGACCTCCAACGAGCTCGTCGACGCCCTGAAGAGTCACCACAATATCGTGACCAACGGACCCTTCATCAATATGCGCATCGACGGCCAGCCCATCGGCTCCACCGTGGTGAGCACGACGGGCACCATCGAGATCGAGCTGGAAGCCCGCGCCGCCGACTGGGTCGTCGGCGATAAAGGCCTGCGCTACACCCTGGTGGCCAACGGCGAATTCCTGGACGAGACCATCGTCGGCGACGGTACCATCGAGCTCACCGATCGGGTCTGGACCGAGACCATCACCGTCGATCTCGACGAGCTGAGCCACACCCATTTTGCCGACGGCGGCCTCCGCGACACCTGGTTCGTCCTGGAGGTGGAGGGAGACAATAATATGTTCCCCGCCGTCCAGCCCGCCGAGATCCCCCCTGTCCCCTTCGACGAGGCTCTCGGCGTCATCGCCGAGCCCTTCGGCTTCGGAGGCAGCATCGAAGGCCTGGAGCCCTCGGAGATGGTCGATGTCACCCCTCTGGCGTTCACCAACCCCATCTGGGTCATCGACGACTCTGCCGGCGAGGGCCGCACTGAATTCGAGCCCCCTGAGCCGCCAAAGGCCTCTTGTGTCGATGGCGAACCGTCGCGCACCGAGCTTCGCTCCCTTCACGACTATATGCCCTTCGGGGAGCGCCGCCTCGACGCCGAGACCGTTCATATCGACCGCCACGCCCACGACCATTTCAATCCGATTCAGCGGGAGTTGGGCGAGCTAAGAGACGTGCGCGCCCTCTTCAATCACTGGCATGAACACTGAGATGGATAAGCCGTGGCGGGCTGGCAGCCCGCGCTCCATGAGCATCGTCGTCGGGCTGCTGGCCCTGTGCCTGCTCTTTCCCTCCGCCGCCCAGGCTCACGACTTCGAGCCTGAGCGCCAGCTTTTGGTGCAGGTCTTCCCGGACCGTGTGGACATCATGGTCGAATATCTGGAGGCCCCGGGAGAGCGCAGCGCCATGTTCTCGGCGCAATATCTCTTCGGGTTGGGCGGCGGCGCCGACGAGGCCTTCGAGGAGCTCGCCAAACGGGCGATCCTGCCGCGGATGCTCGACGGCCTCAAATTCGAAGTCGTGGGCGAACAACCGCGCACCAACGAACCGGAGGTCAAGATCCGCCACGTCGACGGGCGTCTCATGGCGGCGGCGATGGTCACCTACGACCTCCCCCCGCTGGGCGAAGACGAGCGCCGCACCTTCGCGGTCCACGCCGCGGACCGCTCCTTTTTGACCACCCGCACCTTCATCTACGGCGGCGAAGGATTGACCCGCGTCGACGAACCAACCGGCGAGGACGGTGCGGCGGCAGCCGAGTTCTTCGGCCTCCATCGCGGCCAGCGATGGCAGGCGGTCTTTGGGCAGGAGAAAATAGAGTAGGCAGCCCCCCGCAGCGGGAGAGCTGCCCACCCCCTATTTATTCACCAGCAGTCCTCACCTGTTGAGGAGCCCACTGATCGTCGGCTCCCTCGCCCAATCCCAGGCGACCATTGCCGCTGCGTCCCCAGCACCACAGGCTGTGGTCATCGCGAAGAGCACAGGAGAAGTATAGCCCGGCCTTGACAGATGCCCAACCGGACTCCAGCTCACTACCGGCTTCGACTTGAACGGGAGACCAGGCATCTTCGAGCTCTTCGTCGCCAATTCCCAGCTCACCGTCTTCATTTCGCCCCCAACACCACAGGCTATCGTCGGTGCGCACGCCGCAACTATGACGTCCATCGGCGGCTGCCGTGGTCCATCCCTGCTCTAATTCAGTGCCTTCAGCCACCAGATTGGGAACCAGCGCCTGCTCATAGTCGATATCCTCGCCAACTCCAAGACGACCGTCAGTACGTTGGCCCCAACAATAAAGGGTGTCGTCTTGACGAAGGGCACAGGTATGATTTCCGGAGTGACCGTAGACCTGAGTCCACCCGGTTTCGATATCTGTTCCAAGAGCGAGCTGAGCCGGTGTGGACTCAAATTCAGCGTCCGATCCAAGTCCGATGCGATCGGCAACTCCCCAGCACCAGAGGGTCTGGTCGTCTCGAACGGCGCAGGTATAGTTGAAGCCGCCGCTGATATCGGCCCAGCCGCTATCCTGGTCTGTGCCAGCGCCGACCTGCTGAGGGGTCATCTGATCTTCGGTGTCCTCGCCCAGGCCGAGGGCGCTGCCCCGTCCCCAGCACCATAATTGACCACCGTCGCGAAGAGCACAGCTATGGGTGCTCAGCGCTTTTACGGAGTCCCAGCCGCTCGCAAGATCCGAACCGGCACCGACCTGTTCGGGTTCGAGCCGCTCTTCTTCATCGCCAAGACCGGTGCGCCCGTTACTTCCATCGCCCCAGCACCACAGGCTGTCATCGGTGCGAATCGCGCAGGTATGGTACCGCCCTGCAGATACGGACTTCCATCCCTGCTCCAGCTCGGTACCTTCGCCAACTTTTTCGGGCGAATATCGAAGCCAGGAGTCACCGAGCCCCAACTGACCGTCACTGCCACGCCCCCAGCACCAGAGACTTTCGTCAAGATCGATGGCGCAGCCGAAGGCCTCACCAAGATCAAAGCTCTGCCAGCCCTGGTCCTCACCGCCTCCGCCATTGCCGGTGACGGTCCAGTCATAAGAGATCGTCTCCTCGTTTCCAGCGGCGTCGGTGGCTCGTACGAAAAAGGTATGCAGTCCATCACCCAGACCGCTGATCTCATATGGTGAGGTACAGTCAACGAAATTGCCCTCCTCACCGGGACGATTCACAGCGCACTCAAAGGTGCATTCCGGCTTATTCGTGCATTCGAACGCAAAGGTCACCGCGTCATCTTCGACGGTCGCATCGGGAGTCGACGTAAACTCCACCTCCGGCGACACAGTGTCGATGGTCCAGCCATATTGGTCGGTCTCCGATTGCTCTCCGTCATAGATGGCGGCCGCAAAGAACTGATAATCCCCATCGTCGAGGTCCTCATAGGTGACCGACGCATCGCAACTCTCGAGCTCACCCTCATCGAGGCCACAGACAAATTCGCATTCGTCATCGGCATTACAACGGAGCTCAAATTGCGCACTGGTCTCGTTGGTTATCTCAGCAGGTCCGCTGAGGATCTCCACCGCCAACTGATCATCGCTGGCCTCCTCCTCGGGGTCGGAGCCGCAGGCGACGAGGCAGACCGCCATCGAGACACTCAAGATCTTGATCCCATCCATTCTATTCAACTTCATCATGCCAATTCCTCATAATCCATTAGAGCAATGATCCCCGCCAACACAGGGGGCGAAATAGGGCCCGCCATATTATGGACAAAGGGATCGTCAAAACAGAATCCGGGACCCTAACGCAATCGAAATTGCCGTTCAAGAAATCCCAGGATCTTTTGAAACCGGAGTCACAGGCGACGAGGCAGCTCACAAAAAAGCCCCCGACCTTTCGGCCGGGGGCTTCGTCGTGGCTTTAAGCCACGTCGGTAGGATCTTGACCGTCAGTCAGTGCCGAAATTCATATGAGTTATCCGCACATTGCCGGTTCCCGAAGCATCATATCCATATACTCGGTATGCGACAGGTTCATCGGTAGGATCGTGATCACCGACCAGCACTGACGGGGAGACATCGATGTAGAAGTCATAATAGCTGCCATCGGGCAAACTAAGGGGCTCATCTATGAATGCCAGTGTTCCATCCTCAAATTCGGCTGCAATTTGAATCGCTCGTGGCCCGGCTCCACTCTGGCGGAACGTGGTTTCAATGAAGATCGTGCTATTGCCCTCGAAATCACCGGCGAAGAGGAAATAGTCGTAGTCTTCAAGAGCAATAGGGTCCTCAGTAGGCAATGTCTCGTCAGTGGACCAAGGCGACTTTGCCCAATGTGAGCCCCCAGTACCGAAGAATTCACTGGAACCGACAGGATCGTTCTCGTCACCATCGCTGAACATGGCGAAGCCATCACCGATCGAGGCAATAAGACGATCTTCCGGTTCATCTGCAACAAAATCCCAGCCCAGGAAGACGTCGAGCTCGATGACCT
>SLJM01000190.1 GCA_007135085.1 Myxococcales bacterium | reverse complement strand
TTCATCGACGACCATCTCTGGGAGTTTCTCAACGGCCAGCCTCTCCAGGATTTCCATGGCCTTGGAGAAATGCCGGTCTTCCAGCACCTGGTCACGGGTCAGGGTATGTTCCAGATACCGAGAGTCGATCTTGAAGGTCACCCAGGGCCAGGGACTTCGCAGGCTCTCCTGCAGAGTCAGACCGCGGTTATAATAACCGGACGGCGCCCCGCCGGGCTCCGAAAACCCGATCACCACCCGGGTCCCCTCCTCTTCGTAGGTAGTCTTGAGGTCGGCGCTCACGTCGAAGGGCTGACGAATATCGCTGCCGTCGACATAGATGGGGATTTCGGCGTGCTTGCACCACTTGTCGAGCACCTCCCGGGCGCGGGTCACCAGGCGGTCAAACTCGTCTTCGTCGGATAGGGGTTTGAAGATTCGCACCTGTGTGCCCTCGACGGGCGTGTCCATCGCGAAGAGTTCGTAGGTTCGGTCCTTCGAAAACAGCACCCGCCAATATTGCCCGTCTCGCCCCGTATCGACGACCACCGTCTGCGGTGCCACGGCGAAGACCGACACGAAGCCGATGCCGAAGCGGCCGATCTTGGTCAGATCGTCGTCCTTGCCGGAGCTGAACAGCCGAATCAATTTGGTCTCGATGATCTCCCGGTTCATCCCCTCGCCCCAGTCCTGCACGGAGATCACCGCCATCGGCTCTGGCTCGGCCCGAAAGCTAAAACCAACCTCAATTTCGCCGGTCCCGGCATCGATGGAGTTCTGAACGAGCTCACGAAAAAAAGCCAGTGGGTCCGCAAATTGATGGACCACATCGTCCAATACGGAACGTATATCGAGCTGAGAATGAGGCACCACCTTCCCTTTCGTATTGATAATGCGCCGACATATCCGATCGAGCCGGATTTTGTCATAGGCCGAGCGTTTCGACCATCAGGACCTGTCCGTTACCTGAGCTGATACGGTCAGCGTCGCCAGATAAGATTCTACCTCTTCGAGGCGCCTGGCATCGCCGAGCCTTCGCCACTGCTGGAGCGCCAGTTCATAAGCCCTTCGTGCTCGGGCAACCTCGCCGGCTTTGGCGGCCTTCTCGCCAGCGAGTTCAAACGCCAGAGCCAGATCTGGCTCGGCGAAGGAGTGATCGGCCAAATAGTCGCGCCCTTTGTCGAGATGGCTGTCATAGCGCTCCCAATCGGCACGTGCTGCCATACAGGCGGCCACGCCGGAATGAGCCAATCCTAAAAAAGGACCGCGACCTGCCCGCTCTTCGCTCTTGAGGGCTTGCTCCATATAGTACAGGGCGTCGTCGAAGGCTCCCTGTCCCAACATCATAAAACCCAGATTATAGCAGGGAATGGTATTGCTGCCGTCGATTCCAAGACGCCGATTGACCTCGATAGCCTGCTCGTAGTGTGCCTTTGCCTCGTCGATATTTCCCTCGTTGCGGTAGATTTCGCCGAGGCCGTTATGGCAGTTGGCTACCCATAATTGCCCGCCGTCGTCCTCGAATATCTCTCTGGCCTGCCCGTAGAGTTCGATAGCTCTCCGGGTTTCACCCAGTCGATGGGATGTGATGGCCAACGAGAAGATGCACCGAGCCAGCCTCAGCGAGTCCATTTGAGTCTCGTAATGGCGCCGAGCCCTCTCAAATAATTGGTGTGCCTCTCGATATCTCTTTTGAGTTAACCGACACCACCCGAGCTCGAGGTGAATACGAGCCATTCCATCGTCGTCTTCGAGCTCTTCGTAGAGCGTGCGGGCCCGCTCGATGAGTTCCAACTCCACATCGAAGTCACGACGACCATCGGCCCCTTTGAAGACCACTCGTTGCAAGATGATGTCCGCCAAAAGGTCGCGATGCCCCTGCGTTCGGGCCAACTCTTCACATTCGTCGAGTATCTCATGGGCACGGGTCAGTTGGCGCCGCCGGTTATGCATTCGCGCCCATTGGATATTGGCTCTGATGGCGCGCCGGTCTCCATCGGCGATGCCCAGTCGACGCCGTGTCTGTTGATGGAGTTCAAAAAAGCCCTTCGCTGCCTCGAAGTCACAGGTCCTGATAAAATACCGAAAGCCCCGGTACAGCGGCTCGATGGCCTCTTCGAAATCTTCGGCCTCCAGCAGATGCCGCGCCAGACGAGGAGCAAGATCCTCGCGGGACGTATCGTATCTCTCCTCGAGCATCTGCGCACAATATCGATGATGTTGCCCCAGCCTCCCCTGTTCGGACGCCACAACCAGCAGGGTCTCGCGCAATGCACCATGGACAAAGGACCAGCTGCTTTCACCGAGGCGCACCAGCGACTGCCCGGCCAATAGATTCAGCAGCTCGTCAGGGGGCTCCACATTGGCCAACCCACAGAGGTGGCGCCACTCCCGGCTCAGGACGTCGAGTCCCAGCACCGCTCCCAACTCCAGCGCCGTCAGCGCCGAACAAGGCGGTCCAGCGACGGACTGTCCCGTCAACGTCTCCAGGCGCTGGATCAGAAGCCCCCGCACATCTTCTGGAAGTGCTGGCTCTTCTCCAGCAGGGAGACAAAACCCCTGTCCTCCCACCTCCAGAAGCCCCCGCTCCACCCAATCGCCCACCAGCAGAGAGGCAAAGAGAGGGTTACCATCGGTTCGCCGGGCTACTTCCTCGGCCAGTTCTGGCTCCAATCGGAGGAGATTCTCGACCAATTCACGATGGTCTTTCGAGCCAAGCGGGCCAATTTCCAGGTGGTGAGAGCAGGGACGATCGACGATCTGCGACAACAATTCGGCCGTCCCCGGCCTCTGGCCGATGAGATCGTCACGGCTGGTCAATACCAACAATAGGGGAAGCTCGTCGCCCGCAGATTCATCGATCAGAAAGCGCACGAACCCCAGAGTATCGCTTCCCCAATGAACGTCATCGAGGACCAATAAGAGGGGGCGCTCCTCACCGAGTCTTCTCAACAGGTTTCGCCAGACGATATAGCGTTCCTCGGGACGCCCGAAGCGAATCTTGCGCTCACCTTCCTCGAATTGGGGGTCTGCACTGGCGGCTATCAATTCGGTGAGCGCCAACGATTGATATAGATTTTCCCCATCGACCGTCCCTTCACATCCGTAAAAGTCGCGGATTCGCTCGAGAATCTTCGCCCGTGAAAGCCCAACACATCGCAGGTGGTTGGCAAACATTCGACTCAGACCATCCGCGGGTCCTGAGATGGGGCTGTGTTGAGCGCTCAACACCTCGACGGCTCCCACTTCGTGGGCACGCCGTGCCAGCCAATTTGCCAACCTGGTCTTGCCCATCCCCTCCGGCCCGCTGAGGACGACCACATGAGGTCGCCCGGTATATCGGGCATCGACGAGATTCTCCCACAGGACGTCTCGATGCTCGTGCCGGTCGACCAGTGGTATCTCGCGCAATTCAAAGAGGCGCAAACCCACGCCGACCATCTCTATCGACTCTATCCTGGGACAGTGGTCGCGCCAGCAGGCGGGAAGGTCGGGAAGACTATCCCCTTCGTCCCACTCCTGACTCTTGCCCGATGGCCCACTCCTGAGGGGTCGTCCCAATACACGAGTGGCCTCCGGGGGCTCGACGACGGTCAAATCGACGAACTCGCCAGCCGCTGTCCGGGCGCCAATCCTCATGGCCCCCCTTTTTGCAGGGCCGGCGATCTTTCTCAGAGCCGCCGCTGCATCGGCAGCTCGTCGAAATCGCTGTGAAGGTTCGAGGGCCAGCAGGCGTTGTGCCCACCTGTCGAAGCCCCGGGGCACCTCGACGGTCGACTTTAGCGGCGGCCGTGGTTTCACCAAATGACTTCGCAGAACCTCGTCGATACTTTCCGAGTAAAACGGCGGAAGTCCCGTGGTCAACCAATAGACCAGGCACCCCAGGGCGTAGAGGTCGGTCCAGGGGCCTTGCTCGCGAAGCCTCCCCCGGATCTGTTCCGGCGCCATATAGCGAGGGGTGCCCGTAATCGCCTGGTCCAGGGGGTGAAGCTGGCGCGTCGTGTTCAGCGCATAGGCCACTCCGAAGTCGGAGAGCTTCAACTTCGTCTCCTCCCTGTCGGATAAAAATAACACATTATCCGGCTTCAGATCGCGATGAATCAATCCACGAGCGTGTGCATGAGCAAGCGCCTCCAGAATATGCACCAAGATGGTGTGAATCTTTGACCAACTCAATCGGTCGTGATCGATATGGGTGAGCGTGGAGTTGGCCAACTCCATCACCAGATAGGGGCTCTCAGTGACCAGGTGCCCATCGGACAACCGGGCGATCTGCTCCGAGATCTCCCCGTAGTCGAAAACACCCACGATATTGGGGTGGTTCATCCTCGCCACGGCTCGCACTTCGCGGTGGAACAACTTCACGAAGCGCTCCTTGCGGGCCTGCTTGCCGGTCATGATCTTGATGGCCACCGGATGCCCCTGGCGCTCGTGAACAGCACGCCACACCATCGCCATCCCCCCCTGCGCCAGCGGATGCTGAAGACGAAACGGTCCCAGTTTCGGCAACGACGACATAGAACTCACCGATTGGAGGAAAAAGCCCTCACAAAACACAATCTGATAGTCTGGAACCTCCAATATCTCATAACTCGCCGGGGAGGGCCACCAGCCATAGCAGTTCAACCGAGCAGATCAGTTCGCTTGAAGTGGCTATAGGCCAGTGCCGTGGTGGCGATTCCCACGATCGTGGGCCATCCGGCGCAGATGATATAGAGCCAGGTCGTGCCCAGGCGGTTGGTGAGATAGAAGCCCACCGGCCCCAGGATGCTCAACTCGGGATCAGCCGAAGACAGCAAAATGAGCCGGGCATCCTGAATCGGGTTGAGGGCGGCGAGAGTGAAAATAGTCTGGGGGTTGATCCGCCATTGGAGCATGACGCCGATCAGAGCAAAGTCGAGCAGCGCCACACCGATCACCCAGGCAGCGAGGGTATAAATGAGGGTGCGGGCGGAGTTGCGGCAAGTGGTGGAGATCAACAACCCGATGCCTACGAATGCGATGATCAATGTGATCGAGGCCAGCAGCAGTGAACCCAGATATGCCCATGGAGCGGGTTCACCGAAGGCCCAGCCGGCGAGGACCGCCATCGCCCCGGCCAGAATCAACAGGGGGATGATGAGCAAACTCATCCGCGTCAGGGCCAGGCCAACAAAATATTCGCCTCGCGACAGGGGTTGACTCATCAGCATCTCGAGGGTTCCATCCTCCCGAGCTCGCGGGATGATCTGAGCAGTCACGCTGAGCGCCAGCAAGGGAAGGAGCAAGACCAGTGCATTGGAGAAATTCAACAGCACTCTGCCCAACCCGGTGAACCCCAGGATGGCAGACTCGCGCATGCCGACGAGCAAGAAGACGCCAAGGAGGATGCCGTACACAGCGAGCGTCACCGTCATCCATCGCGAACGACGCACCTCTGCCAGGTCCAGCCGTACTATTCGTAAAACCCGATCCAAACGCATCAATGCCTCGTCGTCGGTTCTGGTTCTTGCTCATGGGGCCGTCTCATCTCCAATACGGTACGGGCCGCTTCCTCTAACCCCATCGCCTCCGGCTGCTCGGCACGGCTGACCGCCCCTAGCCCGTAGCCCATGGGAGTGTCTTCGTCGATCCTCACAAAGCCCACCTGGTCGCCGGTCAGCCACTGCTCTCGCTGATAGTGATGAAAGAAGACCTCCCTGACCGACGGTTGGTGATCCTCACGCCACTCGAAGAGACATCCCGTATCGTCGAAGTTGTGGACTTCTCCATCGGTGGTCTGCAACTGGGAGGCGAAATTTGGATCTCCAATATGCATATGGCAATGAGAACAGGAGGAGCGATCCCACACGATTGGCTCCAGGCCTGTCGTCGGCCTCTCCAGCCAGTAGACGAGACCGCCGACAGCCAAGATCAGCAAGACGGCGGCCAGGACGATATATACCTTCCTCATAGGTTTGCTCCAGATTGGGGTCGCTCCTCATTTGTCGTCTCCACCTGCAGCTCCTGCAGATCGTTGACGACCAGATCATCGATCTCGTCGCCCCAGCGGCGCATCATGACCTCCACGGTGGGCAACTTCAGATTCCATGGCAGGAAGGCTACCCAGCGTCCCGGCGAGACCATCCGAAAGCGCTGGTCCTGTAACCAGTCCAGCATTTCCTGGGGGGGAGAGTGGGCCAATATCTCAACGGCAGCCCGAGCCAATCCGGAGACGAAGTCTTCCACCGGTCCGTCAGATCGAATTTGACCGGCGTCGAGTTCGACGATTCGCTTGACCAGGTGCCGAACTTCTTCCAGGCGGTGGCTGCACAACAGCAAGGTGGTCTCCGGGTCGAGATCACCGCACATCTCAAAAAGGGCCCGCCGGGCATCAGCGTCCAAGCTCGCCGACGGCTCGTCCATGATCAGCAGGCTGGGACGGGCCGCCATCGCCAGGGCGACCAGCAGTTTCTGCTTCATTCCTCCCGAGAGCTCTCGAAAGGCCTTGTCGGCGTGCTCCAGGGGATCCCAGCGCAGGCAGCCGGCCACGTCATGGACACGTTCCAGAGGGATCTCGCGCAACCGGCACACCGTGTCGATGAGCTCCCCTACGGGCACCCCGGTCTGGGGCGCGATCTGGGGAACATAGGCCATATGATCGGCGATTTGCTCCCTCGCAAAAAAGGGAGATCGGCCCCCGACGGCCACCTCCCCTTCGGGCCGAAGCATTCCTAGAATCACTCGAATCAAAGTGGTCTTACCCGAACCATTGGGGCCGATGAGGGCGACACGATCGCCGGAGTTAATGGTGAGGTCGACCTTCTTTAATGCCTTCGTATTCTTGAACCGCTTGCTGACTTGCTCTAATTCGACTCGCATGCCTTGCCCCTAGTCGCTGGAGGAGGAATCGGGATCATCTGTTCGCAGTTCCACCCGCACCTTGCCGTTATCTTCGATAATGGTGAGCAGTCCGTGCTCTTCGAGGACGGTGTCGAAATCGGGAGCCCCATCAGAGTGAGCTACTGGCTGGATCAGCGGCTGCTCGTCGCGCATAAGGAGTTGAGGTTGGTATAGGGGCGCAATACGACTGGCCGTCTCGATCAAGAAGAGCACCGGCGTATTGGTAAAGAACTCCACGTCCGGGTAGTTGCCGATGAGCTGCTCCGATGTGGAGCGCATCTCGTGGGGGATATCTCCCCAGCCATCCCCCACCATGTCGTAGCCCTGATAGGTATCGAAATAATTGTGGATCCAATTTATCCCGGTCGCGTCCCCTCCTCCCCTGACTGCGAGTTGGCGGGAATTACGGGCAAATGTATTGGCAACCAGCGCCGTGTCCCGCGGACTTGCGTGGAACGTAAGAGCCACATCGTTAAACCTAAAATCGTTTAACGTGAAGAGATTGGAATGATCGATATAGAGGGGCGATGTGTCGACATAGACCCCGGTGGTGTTGTCGATGATAAGGTTTCGGACCACCTCTACGTTGCCTGCTTCCTTGAACCCCAGCCCCACGCCGGCGGCTCCGCTGGAGGCAGCCAACACATTATTGTCGATTCGCACATTGGCACTGTACATGACGAAAATACCCACCACGTTGTCGGTGAAGACATTGCCGCGCACCAGATTACCGGAGCTGTACATAAAATGAGTGCCATAGCGGCCTTCTTCGAAGTGATTACTCTCGATGAGGTTGTCCGGCGAGTACCACATGACCATGTCACGGCATCGTTGCACCCTGTTGTGGGACACCACGGAGCGGCGGGTCTCCCAAAACCTCACGCCGTCACCACGAAGCCCCAACCCCCGCTGAGGGCGACAAATGATCTCCGTATTACTGAGCACCAGGTCCTCCGCCTGGTGAGCGGTCACTCCGAAGAGAACGTTGTCCAGGCGCAGCCCGTCGATGCGAACCCCGGCGGCTCGTTGGACGAAGATCCCTGAGTCGAGCTCGTGATAACGGGTTCCACTGCCGGAGATGGTGAAGCCGGCGAGGCGGACGTCGTCGGCGTCGATGAACAGGGTGGAGCCGCGGGTGGGGTTGGTGAGCACCGCCTCCGATGGGCCCCACAGGGTCAGGGACCGGTCGATATGGAACGTTCCGTTGTAGTTACCGGGAGCCAAACATAAGGCGGCACCGGAAGGCGCGGCGTCGATGGCTACCTGCAGGTCTTGCGATGGATCGACGGCAATGCAGTCCGATGGCTCAGTGAGCACATCCTCCTCCTGGAGCCCCGCGTCGACTGCGAAGACCGTGGCCGGCGCCGAGGCCGGCGCAGCAAGACGAAGAACCACCATGGCACTCACCACGATCGCCGTCGTCGCCGCCGCCCAGGCGGGCTTGAGCAATTCCGGCCTCATCGCTCCTCCTCTACGTCGTCGCCACGACGTATCCGTCGGCGAAGCCAGAAACTCAAGGCGATCAACAGAGCAGCCGCCAACGCCAGGTAGGCCCCGGCCCCGGGGCCGGCCACGGTGCGAAATTGCCCGATTACCCCCTCCCCGAACATGGTGGGGGTAAAGGGCTCGATATTGATCGGCGCTCGGGGGTCGAGGT
This sequence comes from Myxococcales bacterium, assembly GCA_007135085.1. GTDB lineage: Bacteria > Myxococcota_A > Bradymonadia > Bradymonadales > Bradymonadaceae > SLJM01. Next base: position 14,750 of record SLJM01000190.1, on the reverse strand, counting down.
TGTTCCCGTAGGTATAGAGCCAATAATAGGTGGTCCCCACAAAGCCCACCGGAAACAGCAGCCCTGGCAGCAACAGAACCCAGGCCCACCTGCGGCCCGGGATCAAAACGAAGACCAACAAGGCGGCGCCGATTCCCCCTATCATCCAGGGAGCCAGCGCACGTTCGCGAACCGCGGCCTCCTCCAATTTCTCCATGCCGATATAGTGATTCAATATGTCGATCTCTCGCACGTCACCTTCAATCTGGTGCAAATAGATCTCAACCTTAAGTCCCCCCGGGTATTGAGGGGCGTAGAGAGTCATATTCCAATAGGGCAAAAAATATGATGACACATAGGCAATCGCCGCCACCAAAATCAGGGCGGTCAGCCAGATACGCCACCACCGTCGTTGGCCAGGCTCGTTGGTCATAGGGGCATCGGTCTAGAGAATAGCTGTTCTGCGGCTGGCGCTTCAGGGTTCGAGCAAGGTCCCCAGATAGGCCATAATTGCTCGCACTTCTTCGACCGACAGATTCTGGTCGGGCATGATCACCATATATTCGGCAAGCATCTCCTGAGCGGTCGGGTCCAGGTCGAGCATCTCCCCTGGAGCCAGAATCATGCGGGCGATCCACTCTGGCTGGCGACGCTCGGTCACCCCTACCAGGGAGGGACCGGTGACCACGATCTGATCGACCTCCACGGCGTGGCAGGCCGAGCAGCCATTGGCTCGAAAAAGAGCCTCTCCCTCTTCGATGAGTTCCGGATCATCGGGGATTTCCGTAATGCCCCCATCGTCTATCTGGGCCGGCCCTTCCGGCCCCACCTCCACCTCCGCCGCCGGGACCTCCTCGGCCGGTGGAGCTTCCTCATCGGCAGGTGGCGCTTCGTCTTCGGTGGGGGCTTCACAGCCTGCCAGGACAAGCACCACCAGCGCCATAAGCCACCACCAGCCAACGCCGCAGCTCGACGAATTCATCTGCCGGATCCCTGGCAACTTATAAATTCCGTTCATCACTCACCCCCCTGAGGTTCCACCAGGAAATAGCCCGCCATCTCCAGGTGCAGTGCGCTGCAAAACTCGGTGCAATACATCGGCCACACCCCCGGTTTGTCGGCGACGAACGTCACATTGGCATGTTTGCCCGGTTCCAGGCTGACGTGGATATCATAGCCGCCGATGGTAAATCCGTGGATGGCGTCTTCGGCCTGCTCCACACTGGTCAGATAGAGGTGAACCGTATCTCCCTCTTGAAGGCGGACGATGTCGGGATTGAAGTGCGAACGGATCGCCGTCATATACACATGGACCCCATCGTCGCGGCGCTCGATTCGCTCATCTCCGGGTTCAACTGCGTTTTCGTCGATCTCACCCTGGATGGGGTTGTATCCAATGGGATAGATCGTATCCAGGTCCAGAAGGTCGGCCTCGATCATCTGCGCGTAATGAGGCTCCCCAAGCGGCAGCGGCATATCGTAGAGCAGCTGCATCGAATCCCCGCTGATATCGATGAGCTGAAAGTTTTGGGGAAAGAGGGGCCCCGTGGAGGTGAAACGGTCGAGAGCCCACTTATTCATGGACACCAAAAAGCGTCCTCTCGGATTGACCGTGTCTCCTCCGACCGCCGACAAATGTCCCACGTTATAATGAACGGGGAGCTTCTCAACCACCTCCAGAGTTTCCAGGGACCATTTGGCGATGACCGACTCGATATAGACCGAGGTGTAGGCATATCCCCGGTTGTCGAATTGGGTATGTAGCGGTCCTAGACCGATCTCGGCCTGGCCGCGCATGGCTTGTTCCATTGGCAGAATCGGCACCCCGTAATCATCAACCCCGTCAAATTCCCCTTCCTCGATGAGAGCCATCATCTGAGAGAAACTATAGACCGTGGCATGGGTGTCCAATTTGCCGCTGACCACGATCTCCGAGCCATCGGGTGTGATGTCCACACCGTGAGGGCTCTTGGAAGCGGGGACGAAATAGAGCAGCCCCTCTTCTACAGCGGTCTCCAGGCTGATCACGGGCAGGTCGGAAATAGTCGTCGTATTACCGTCGGCCACCACCTGCTCGGCGCTTCGCCAGTCCACGAGATGCAAAAAGTCGGTGTCGAATTGTGCCGATCCGGACTCCAACGGCGGATTGCCTTCCTGAATCCCTCCGTAAGCCCGCTCCGTATTAAAGGAGTTGATAAACGCCCACCCCTCCGATTCGAGCCAGCCCGCAGCCGCCAGGTCTTGCATATAGGGAGGCAATTCGATGGCGAAAGATGCCTCCTCATCGATGCGGCCCGCCTCGCGGTCGAAACGCCAGAAGATCACCGCTCCCCGATATAATTCGTCGTATTCCTCGATCGGCGCAAATACCCCGCCCAGCGGGGCCGGGTATTGAGCAGATTGAATCACATATTCCGTATTGGGGGTCACAAAGGTCGATCCGTGCTCCGATTGGATGAGCTCCGTGGATACGATCTGCTTGGTGACAAGATCGCTCAGATCGATGACCGCCACCCGGGGGTTGGCCTTATCGTTGACGAAGAGATATTCACCATCATAGTCCCCGTCGGTCTTGCTCAGCGCCGGGTGGTGCATATCGCCCCAGCTGATATCACCATCAAAGCGCTGGCTCTCGGCGAGCATCGCCGCCGTGTCGTCGTCATAGCCGTAGCCTTGCCAGGGCTCGGGAGTAAAGACACCGACATAACGCAGGATTCGCATACTGGGTACGCCAATGACGATTAAATTTCCCGCCTGGCCACCGGAGGCGAACATGACGAATTCGTCCTGCATCCCGCTGGGGTGATAGGTCATCAGAGCGGCCTGCACATCGGCTTCGCTCAACCCCCGGGCTTCCATCAACTCAGGCACCGTGCGCGCTGGGCGGACCTCCTCCGGCTCGGTGGGCTCGTCGGGACAACCGGCGATGACCACGGCGCCGACTACAAACAACACCACAAGGGCCACCACGGTCCGCCGACTTCCCGTCCACCATCGATGATCTTCGTCAAGTCGCTCCATCGCTCTCGCTCCTCATTTTGACCATATGGATTTCCCCTGTTCATATGCCTCTCCTCACGGCCCGGAGGGCATACCGTTTACCTCCCACTTCTGAACTACGACGCATTCACGTCACGACAGCCGCCGAGGACGGCGTGACAAAAAAATCACCGACGACGTGTCGGTACATTGATGGCGGTACGGAAGATGTGTACACGGACTGCAATCAAGTCAAATAATAACCTCCGCCGATTTCACCGGGCCAATAGCTTCCCTCGCTATGAGCTCGACCTCTTCGCAATCTCGACGGTTCCGATTATGCTTGCCCTCCCCGGCGTTGAGATACCAGCTGTATCGAAGGTGTTGTCTGATGAGTGCCGACAAAGAAATCCCTGGCGATTCCACGGCCCTGGCCGATACGGAGCTATTGTCCGACGACGGTGGATTGTCGGCGACCACCCCTCTCGGCGCTCGTCGAGGGGCGAACCTCTCCGAGCGCGACGCCGACCAATTAAAGGGAATCAGCCTCCATCACTTCCGGGTCGAAGATGCCATTGGCCAGGGCGGCATGGGGAGTGTCTACCGGGGTTACGATATCTCCTTGCAGCGGGCAGTTGCCCTGAAGGTGCTGCCCCGCGACTTCGCCAGGGAACGCCCGGAGTTGGTGGAACGCTTCAAAAGAGAGGCCCGCTCTCAGGCACGGCTGAGCCATCCCAACGTGGTGCCCATCTACTATATCGGCGAAGAAGAGGGGCTCCATTTCTTCGCCATGGAGCTCGTCGAAGGAGAATCGCTGGCAGACACTCTGGAGCGAGGAGAAACCCTGACGGCCACCCAGGCCGTGGACTATATGATTCAGATCGCCAGCGCATTGGAACAGGCGCGGCGGCGGGACCTGATTCATCGCGATCTAAAACCGGCCAATCTGCTCGTCACCCCGGATGGGACGGTCAAGGTCGCTGACTTCGGCCTGGCCAAGCCTCTCGACGAAGGGGGTGTAGAGCTGACCCAGGAGGGAAGTTTTATGGGCACTCCCCTCTATATCGCCCCCGAACAGGCTCGCGGCGATGAGGTCGATCATCGTGCCGATATGTACGCCCTGGGAGCCACTTTTTTCCACCTCCTCACGGGCCGCCCCGTCTTCGAAGCCCCCACCCCGATGGGACTGGCTATCAAGCACGTCTCCGAAAAAGCGCCCGATATCAACGACCTTCGAGATGATTTACCGCCCCGGTTGACTGGCGTCCTGCAGCGGTTGCTCTCGAAGGACGAGGACCAGCGATATGGAGAATACGGCGAACTCCTCGACGAACTGGACCTGATCCGCCAGGGAGCAAACCCGCCGGGAGGCACCTTCGCGCGCTCTCTGGCCGTCGCCGTAGATCTGGCCCTGCTGTCACCGACGGTCTGTATCTCAGGCTGGCTCTTCCTCGCCGCCTACCCCATCTATCACCTGGTCTGCTGGAACCGCTTCGGCACTACCCTGGGAAAGAAGCTCTTCCACCTTAAAGTGAGAAACGCCGACGGCTCGGAACTCTCCGGCGCAGACACGATCAAGCGCTTCGCCACCGCACACTGGGGGTTTATCGCCTTTGCCATCATCGCCACGGCGACTGCGCTGTCGGGGATCAGCGAAATTTCCATCGATGGTTCCGAGGATCCCATCGAACTGATCCTCGTATTGGGTACGGCCGGCCTTCTCTGGATGGTCTTCGTCACCTGGATTCTGGGATTCTTCTACGCTGCCATCGAGCCTGGAAAACGCAGCGTCTACGACCTGCTCATCGACAGCCGCGTCGAATACGACCACCACTGACCGCGCCAATGGGCGCTATTCTCCCCGGAAGATATAGAGGTGTCCCTGATGCCAGAAGGCGGCACCGATCTCGTGGGCCGACGGCGCCCCCGGCAATTGGAAAGCTTCGAAATCACCAACCGGCCTGGGCTCCAGCCATTCGAAACAGGCTCCAGCCTCCACGATATATATATGGTCGTCGGAGATATGCCCAATATAGGGTCCGGTCTCCTCCATCTGGGTATCACAGAACTCGGAGGGGTCGGCGTCGATCCACCCTCGGGAGTTTTCTATATCCAGCCAGCTCGCTCGCAGCGCCGCCGGATCGGCCGCATTGGCCTTCGTCCATTCGTGAACCTCACCATCGAGCCCATCGGGGTTGACCGAAAAGGTCTGCGTGCTCCGCTCGAAATATTTCTGCCACACGATTTTGTCATCGCCGTCCATCCCGGAGAAATTGATCCCTTCCCGGTCGAGATTCTCGCCATGGGAGGATGGAATACTGTAGGCGAACACGACATCGACGGACATCAACCCGGGCTCCAATTCGGTCAATGGCCAGGAATCGAGCCAATCTCCGGTAGATGGCTGGAAGGAATGGTAGGTATCGTCGGTGAGGACAAAGGCCAGATCGTCATCCTCGATATCAAAGGCGGCGCGAATCGGTGACCCCGGAGCGTGTTCGGCCTCCTGAGCAGAAAGCCCAAACCCCGACCACTGATCGGAATCGGCCTCGAGCACCCAGATATCGCAGATACCCGCTTCGTCGATCTCTCCGTCTTTGCATTCACATATCCCGGCTTCACCGCATTGCTGGCTGTCGAGACAATCTCCACAACTGCCGCCACAGCCGTCGTCGCCGCACTCTCGCCCCTCGCAATCGGGAGTACAGGAAGCGGCGTCTGCATCGTCTTCCGACACATCGGCGTCGCCTTCCGACACATCGGCGTCGTCTTCCGACACATCGGCGTCATCTTCCGACACATCGGCGTCGCCTGCATCATCCTCTGAAGTGCCCACATCGTCTCCCCCCTCGTACAAGATAGGGTCGTCCACATTACATGCGGAAAAGAAGAGAAGAATACAGATCACACACAGGCTTCTGGCTACTGAGACAGTCATTTTGATTCTCCACCGATTTAATCTGAGAAATCAGATGATACGGGGCCCCCACTCCAAGGGCAAGCAGGCGCACAGGAGAATATGATTTTATTCTGGCTAACCCAACATCGAGAGTCGTTGGGCCAAAAGAGTTTTTCGCCGGTTTGTGGTGGGCAATTCGTCGACGATCTTTCGAGCTCGCTCATGTCGGCCCGCCACCAACCACAACCAGGCCAGGTCGGCCTCGTCGACCTCCTCAGCCCCTTGTCGGTAGCGACGAACCACTGCCTCGTGAGCCAGCTCACCGGCGATACGCTCTTCGATCTTCGCCGACGCTTCGTCTCGTCTGACCAGGACAAATAGATCGCTGGGAAGAACCCCGTCGTCGATGAGGGCATCCACTTGCCGCCGGCCCAAACAAAGATCCAACTCCGCCTTCGACGCCCCCTGCAGGCTCTCTTCGAGGCGACGCACCGGATCGGCCTCCAGGCGCTGTTGGTCGAGAATGACCAGAGCAAAGCCCTTTTGACCGAGCTCATCGAGGCGGTTCACCAAAAGCTCTAGCGCCCTCATGCGCCCCGCCCTGTCCCACGAGCTCCCGTCGACCAGGGTCCCCACGGCCACTGCAAAATCGAATGGACCCGCCTCGTCTACGGAGGAATCGCCAAAATCGGCATTCAAAAAACGGCCCTGCGGCAAAGTGGCGCCCGCCGTCTCGATCGAAGATTCGAGCCGATCGACGCCCACATATTTCCCGGCCCGATCTTTTCCCAGATACTCAAATAGCCGCCCCGTGCCACACCCCAGATCCACAACCGACGCTTCATCATCGATACGGAGCCCCCGAACCACTGCTTCGAAACGCAACCACTGCTCGAGCTGATGACGCCAGCCGTCGACCATCGCCAGGTCGTTGAGGCCGGCGAGTTCGTCGTAATAATCACTCATTCGATGGGCTGCTCGAAGTCCATGGTATGTCGAATGCCCTTGCTCTGCTCTCGCGCCAGCGCTCGCGCCCGATCGAGAATCTCCGGCTTGTCGGCGTCGGCCGCCAACCTGGCGAGGATACTCAACGCACGGGTGGCCATGGGGGCGCGCACGCCCGTGGCCTCAAAGAGCGCTTCCACCTCGTCGAGACCCTCATTCCAATGCTGCCAATCGCCACCACCGGCGGCGCTGGCCAAAAATCCGGCGATGGCCTGGGCGGCCAGGGCCTGCTGACCGGACTCACGAAAAGCCCTGACCAACTCCGAAAAGAGGGGCCGCGCTGTCCCATAATCGCCATTTTCGAGTTGAATCATCGCCAGGTTGAGACGCACGAAATCGGCCTCCCCGGACCCGATGGCCTCATAGAGGCGCAGCGACTCTTCTGCAAATTCACGGGCCTCGTCTAATTCTCCATTCAGGCGGCTTCCCTCGGCCAGATCGTTGAGGCAGTCGGCGATTCCCGCAATATTCTCCAGGTCACGGTAGCGATCCAGCGCCGCCAGGCAGGCCTTGTGGGCCGAGTCGAAATCACCGCTCTGGCGCGTCGCATCGCCGATGGCGTTATAGGCCTGGGCCTCGCCATAGGGATCGCCCAACTCTCCAAATAGGCGGCGGGCTTCGGCGAAGTGGCGGCGGGCCATCTCGAAGTCGCCGCGCTGCTCGTCGACACGGCCGAGCTCCAGAAAAGCTCTGGCCAACCAATTTCGGTCCCCCGTGGAGAAGTACTCTCGAGCCGAGGAGAGCATCTTCTGAGCCCCCTCCAGGTCTCCCAGGGCACGCCGACCGGTGCCACACCAGATGGCCGCTTTGGCTGCCAACTCGGCGTGGTTGGCTTTTTTGGCCTGAGCGGCCATGGCCTCGGCGATCTCCGCACATTGTCGATAATCTCCGCGCCGGGCACATACTCTCGCCCGGGCGATCTCGTTGCGGATCTTCCACCGAATATTCTCGTCGTCGGTCAACTCCTCGCGCCAGTCGATAAGCCCCAGGGCGTGCTCGAAATCGCTTCGGCGAATGGCCTCGTCGATTGCCCGCCCCAGCGGCTCTAGCGCGTTTTCCGGTGCTCCTGCCTCGGCCCAATGCCAGGCCAGACGCTCTGAAAGCCCCTCCTCATCGGCGCCGTATAACTCGGTAATGGCCTGCGCGCAGCAGCGATTCCACTGCCGCCAGCGGCCGGCCTCGCGGGCCCGACGCTCCAGACTCTCCTGCAACATACCGTGGTAAAAACGCCAACCGCCCTCCATGGGGCGCGCCAACCCCTCGTCGACCAGCCGCTCCACCAGGCCCGACACCCTGGGCAGCCCCGCCATCTCCTGAGACTGGAGCCACTCCACCGTGGAGACTTCCTGACCCAGGGCGGCTGCCAATTCCAGATAGCCGATGGCCTCCGGGGCCTGCTGGCCCAAAAATCCACGCACCCTATCGTCCCACAATTGATGGAGGTCGTCGGGAATGGCGATATTGGCCCCCGGTTTTAGGCGAAAGCCGTCGTCGCCCATCTCCAATTTACCTCGAGCCACCCAATCACCGACGAGTTGTACCGCGAAAAGGGGCACCCCTTCGCTTCGATCGAGAATATGCTGGGCCAACTCCCGGTTGAGGCGAAGCAGCTGACGGACCAGGGTCTCGATATGCTCCGGCTCCAGCGGTTCGAGCTTCATATGGCCGACCGAAGGAGAGGCGACGAGCTGCTCGAGCGCCCGCTTTTCATTGGGGCGTTTTGCCAGCGCCTCGCTGCGCGCCGTCATCGCCACCACAATGGGCGCCCGATCGGTCTGCTGGCGCCGCTCTACGTATTCCGCAAAGCCCAGGGCGTCGAGGCCCCACTGAATATCGTCGAGCCACACAATGATCGGCCGCCGTCGGGCCAGCAGCGACAGGAAGCGATAGATCACGGCAAAGCGTTGCTCTCGGTCCACCACCCGACCCGAGCCCTCGCCATCGCCGTCACCCCGGCCCTCGAAGATCGACAATAGCGCCGACAATTCGAAATCACCGGCCACCCCTTCGGAGATGAGCAGCGACGCCAGATGTTCGCGCCGCTCTTGCTCGTTGAGCCGGGCGCAGCCCAGGAAACGCTCCATCATGGGCACCAAACCGTCGGCGGGACCGATGACCGGGCTGTGATAGGCGGTGAGCACCCTCGCCCCGCCGACCTCACGGGCGCGAGTGCACATCCACTGAATGAGCTCCGACTTACCCGTTCCTGCAGCGCCCTCCACCAAGATCTGTCGGGCCTGTCCCTCCTGGTGAACACAATTGAGCAATTCCCACAATCTATCTCGCTCATCGTCGCGATCGACGAGCGGTATTGCCCGAAGACCGAATAGGCCCAGGCTAATGCCGAGCAGCTCGTTTGAGATCGCTCCTTCCCAGCGCCTACGCCAGGTTCGCGGCAGCGGTGGCGCTGCAGCTACGGGGGCATCCCAACTTCGAGGACTAGCCTCTTCGAACCACTCTTCAGGCCCGGTTGACGTCTGCTGCTCCGTGGGCTCCAGGGAGGGCATCACCTGCGTGGCCGTCACCTCCGTCGACGGCGCCGCCACCGCCTCGGCGCTCTCAGCGGGAGGCGTGAAGAGGACGCCGAATTTCTCCACCTCATCCAGAGCTGGAAGCTGGGCCAGCGCATAGGCCGCATCGGCGGCGTGACAGAAGCGATTGGCCCGATTCTTGGCCATCAACTTGCGGATCCACTCGTCGAGCCCGTCGGGCACCTTGAACCGCGGATTCAGCGCCGGAATCGGCTCCTGGATATGGGCCTGACCGATCGCCCAGGCCGTGTCGCCATCATAGGGCCAACGACCGCAGATCAATTCATAGGCCATACATCCCAGACCATAGAGATCGGTCCAGGGCCCGTATTGACGCCATAATCCCCGCAATTGCTCGGGCGCCATATATTGGGGCGTGCCCCAGGCGGTCTCGACCTGCCCCGTGCATTTGAAGCGATCCGAGGCGTGGGCCAACCCGAAGTCCGTGAGCTTGACGTCCCACCCGTCGCCACATCCGACGAGAATATTCTCCGGCTTCAGATCGCGGTGGATCACTTCTCTGGCGTGGGCGTGGGCCAAGGCGTCGAGGATGACCAACATCAATTCGCGCACGTCGGGCCAGCGAATCTGCGAGAAATAATCCTCCACCGACCCGCCGCGGGCGTATTCCATGACCAGATAGGGAGAGCCCGGAGCGATGGCCTCGCCGGCGGCGTCAGCCACGTCCTTTGGCACCTGCCCGAAATCGAGAATCGTGACGATATGGGGATGATCGAGAGAGGCCACCGATCGCACCTCGACCTCAAAGGCCTCCCGATAGTCGGCGTCATCCATCACCTCGGGCAGCATCACCTTGACGGCCACCTCAGTGCCCGCTCCACGATGACGGCCCTTCCAGACCGTGCCCATTCCCCCTTCACCGAGGGGACCCAATAATTCGAAGGCGCCGAGATTGAGATTTGCCATCGTTTTCCTATCGCTTTCGCATCACCGTACGGATGGGGACCCCCTCAAAACCATATTCTTCGCGCAGCTTATTGACCAGATACCGTCGATAGGACGGGGCCACGGCCGTCGACGAATTGACGGAAAACATAAAGGCCGGAGGCCGGGTGCCCACCTGGGTGGCATAGTAGAATTTGGGCCGCTTATTTTGGTAGGTCGGCGGCTGGTGGCGGGCCACCGCTTTTTCCAAAAAGCGATTGACCTCGGCCGTGGGAATTCGCCGAATATATTGCTCAAAAGCAGCGTCGACGGCGTCAAAAACCTTCTGCACTCGCTGGCCGGTCAGAGCAGATACGAAGAGCACCGGCGCATAGCTGATGAAATTTAGCTCCTGGCGCAAATACTCGACATAATCACCGGCGGTCTGGGCGGTCTTAGAGATCAGATCCCATTTATTGACGACGATGACGCACCCACGACCGCGGTTCTGGACCACCGAGGCGATACGCTTGTCCTGCTTTGAGACTTCCTCGGTGGCGTCGAGCACAAGCAGCGCAATATCGGCTCGGTCGATGCTGCGTATGGCCTGCATCACCGCATATTCCTCGAGCTTCAACGAGATATTGTCCTTTCGGCGAAGCCCGGCGGTGTCGATGAGCAGATATTCTTTTTCACCGGCCACCACCCGGGTGTCGATGGAATCCCTGGTGGTCCCGGCCACGTCACTGGTCAACAACCTGTCCTCGCCAAGCACGGAGTTGATCAGGCTCGACTTACCGACGTTGGGTTTTCCCACCACGGCGATTCGCGCAAAGAGCTCCTCTTCGAGCTCCTCCGCCTCCTCGACGAACTCCATGACCACATCCATCAACTCCTCGAGCCCCATGCCATGTTCGGCGCTGACGGCGTAGAGTTCGCGGCCCCACTGATAAAAATCGAGCAAAAACTCGTCCTGCTGGGTCCATCTATCGACCTTATTGACCGCCACGTGGACCGGTTTGTCGGTCTGACGCAACATGGCGAAGATCTCTTCGTCGGCCGCCGTCATCCCCGCCCGCCCGTCGACGACGAAGACGATGGAGTCCGCCTCCTCGATGGCGAGCTGCACCTGCTGGCGCATCTGCTGCAGAATCGGGTCGTCGGCGTTGGGGATAAACCCGCCGGTGTCGACCACCGTATAGGGCTTTCCGTCCCAGTCGCCGTCGCCGTATTGACGGTCCCTGGTGACCCCTTCCTCATCGTGAACGATGGCGTCCTGGCCCACGGTCAGTCGATTAAAGAGTCGGCTCTTCCCCACGTTGGGCCGGCCCACGATGGCGATAATATGTCGCATAGTCTGTCTCGTTTATCTGTTTGAACTATTCGTAGTCGAATCGACTCAAGAAACCGGGGCTCTCCGTCCAGCGGGGCTCGACGCGCACGAAGGTCTCCAGATAGACCTGTTTGCCGAAGAATTTCTCCAATTCCTTACGGGCACCTTTACCGATGGCCTTCAGGCGTTTGCCGCCCTTGCCGATGATAATACCCTTTTGCCCGTCTCGCTCCACGTGAATGACCACCGCAATTTCGATAACGTCTCGCCTGGGATCATCGCGAAAGGTCTCCACTTCGACGGCCACGCTATAGGGGACCTCGTTATGGGTCTGCTCCATGACCTGCTCGCGCACGAATTCGGCGGCGATAAACCGCTCGGCCCGGTCGGTGAGCATATCGGGAGGGAAGACGAATCCCTGCTCCGGCAGGTGGCCGAAGATGATGTCCACCAATTTGTCCTGATTCTCCCCGGTCAATGCGCTAAGGGGTACGACATCTTCGTAATCACCGGCTTCGGTGAGCCCCTCAATAAGGGGCAACAACTTGAGCTTGTCTTCGACCTTATCGATCTTGTTGACCACCAGCACCGCCGGCACTTCTCGCTGGGCCAGGCGCTGCATGACGAAGCGCTCCTCCGGGGGAAGGCCCGTATCGCCGCTCTTGTCCTGATAGCCCACGATCCTCGGCGCATCCACCAGATGGCACACCAGATCGACGTCATCGAGGCTCCTCAGCGCCGTATCGGTGAGCGCCCGGTTGAGTCGTTTCGACGAGCGGTGTATCCCGGGAGTGTCGATAAAGCAGATCTGTCCCTTTTCAGGATATGTCTGCACTCCTAAGATTCGGTTACGCGTCGTCTGCGGCTTCGACGTCGCGATCGCCACCTTGACTCCAAGGATGGCGTTCATCAGCGTCGATTTTCCCACGTTCGGCTGGCCTACTAAAGCCACGAACCCGGACGGAAGGTTTGATTGGGACATGCTAAATTCCTTGCACGACAGATCGAGCTCAGCCCCAATGGCCGCACTCATGGTCTTGCTTTTGTTATTGACACTGGCTCTGGGCTGCGAAGATCCGCGAGAAGCGGAGACCACCGCCTTCGAAGCCGCCGAAGTCGAATATCGGCAGGGCAACTATGGGGACGCACTCGACGGATATCAAGCCTTTCTCAAACGCTATCCCCAGAGTCCGTTGGCACCTACCGTGGAGATGCGAATTCGAAGCATTCACCGCGAGGTCTCGTCCGTGATGAACGACAGCCACGCCATACGCCCCTCCTACCACGGTTCGGAGCGCGAGCAAAGCCGCTCCGCTCAGGGGTTGGACGCCTTTTCACCCGCCGCTGTAACAGCTGAAGAATGATCGGCATTTCGCCGCGAATTAGGCTCTAATTGATGTCTGCAATAAGCTCTATTTTGAGGCTGAGGCGCCGCCTGGTCTCAAACCGCCTGGGCGACCTGTCGGCCCGTCGCCGACGCCGGGGCGCCCTGCTGCTCTTGATGGGCGCCGCCGCGCTGTTGGTCGGCGGCCATCTGGCGGCGCCGGCGTTGATGGAACCGCCCATCGACCTGGCGACCCCTCGCGGCCTGAGCCCCGATGACCTGCCCGCCGGCGCCGCCGCCCTGGAGGCGGCCTTCTGGCTCACCGCTCTTCTCGCCGCAGTCCTTAACTTTCGAATCCTGGAGCTCCTCTTTCGCCGGGCCGACGTCCTGGCCATGCAGACTCTGCCCATTCGACCGTCGGCGCTGTTCGTCGACCGCCTGGCGAGCTCATTGCTCGAGGCATTTGTGGTCTCCCTTGGGACGACGCTCTTCTTCGTGCCTCTCTTATGGCACGGCGGGGTCGCCGCGTTTTTTGCCTCGTCGGCCATGGTCTTCGGAGGCCTCATCTTCGGCGCTCTGGTCTCTCTGGCCATCATGTTGTCGGCGGCCCGTCAGCTCGTCCCTCAAGATGGCCCCGACGGCGACAAGAGGAGCTCCATGGCCGACGCCTACGGCGGCGCCGGCCAGATCCTGCTCTACGCTCCGGCCCTGGCACTGGGCGCCATCGTCGTGCTGGCCCTTCTGTGGAAGTTATTGCTCGGCGAGCCCCTGCGCCTTGGATATGTGAGCGAGCCTTTTTTGATCGGGTCCGCCATCGTCGTCGGCAGCGCCCTATTTTCGCTCCTGTCGGCGCGCAAGACCTTCGTCGGCCACTACTACGCGATCGCTCCTCGGTTTCGCGAAGCCGACGCCGCCGAATATCAGGCGGTCATCGACTATCAGACCTCCTCTTTTCGGCAGCCCACAAGATGGGAGCGAGGCCTGCCTGCTGGCGCAGCCCTGGCCACTCGCGCTTTATTGCTCGACGACGACCGCCGCATCGCCGGTGGACGAATCGGCTATGTCGTTGTCTTATTGCTTGCCGTCATCGCCCTGATGATGCTCGACCTGGACGCCCTGCCCATGTGGGCTGTGGCCATTGTGCCCGCTGCCCTGGCCGGGGTGGTGATCAATCCCTGGCATCGATTGGCTTCGCGCGCTGAACTACTCGACGTCCCCCTGGGCCTTCCCCTGGCCGAACCGTCCCGGCGGGCCGCCGCCGACCGCGTAGCCCTGCGCGAGTTTTTGCTCATCGGCATTCCCTACGCCATCGCCGCGGCTCTGATCGTCGGCTATTTCCGCGGCGTCGGCGCCGACGGATATCTCGCCGCCGCCGCCGCTCTTGGCGGAGGACTGGCCATCGCCGGCGTGGTCACCCTGGCCCGCCGATTCAACGCCCTGACCTCGGCCACCCGCTGGCTCCCCACCGTGGTGGTCGCCCTCTTCGCCGCAACAGCCATCGTCTGGCTGCCGGCAGCCCTGATATTCGGCTTTGTCACCTTCATCATCGCCGTCGGCGCCTCCCGCCTGGCCGCCAAATAATCGAGAGAATACCATGTCTGACACACGCCAGATTCTGAGCCTCCAGGGCCTGACCAAACGCTACCGCCGCCTGGTGGCCGTCGACGACTTGAGCCTGACCATCGAGGCCGGCCAATTCGTCGGCCTCATCGGCCCCAACGGCGCCGGAAAGTCCACCACCATGGGCTGCATTGCCGGCACGGTCGCCCCCGACGAGGGGTCTGTGTCCATCGCCGGCGTCGACGTCGTCGCCGA
>SLJM01000065.1 GCA_007135085.1 Myxococcales bacterium | reverse complement strand
CTGCATCCGGTCAGCGTGGTGGAGCATGGGGATTTCGGTCGGGTCATGGAGGAGTCGGGGCTCCAGCCGCGGCGCTACGACTACAACGGCAACGAGATCAAATTTGCCGTGGGCGACTCCGATCTGGAACCACGGGCCCTGCTGGAGATCTATCAGAAGCGCCTCAACCGTGCGGGGATCAACACCGATGTCTATCTGGAGCCTATCTACGCCGCCGGCGGTTCGGGGCCGGCGACGTTGCGAGGCCAGGGGGCTTTGACGGAGGAGCGGCTGCGGGGAGCCACGGCAATGGTCGACGGTGAGGTGGTCCCCATTGTGGTCAACGACAATCATATCGCCATGGCCAGCCTGCCCTCGGGGGCCGACCTGGAGGGGGCGCGAGAACAGGCCAGCCAGATCTGGCAAGCCGAGCGACGGGGCGATGCGGAAGATACGGTGCAATTACTGTCGCGGCTGTCGTCGTCGGGGGCGCTTGGCGATCTTCGCTTTGAGGAAAATATCGATGCCTTTCGATATCTGGAGGCCTTTCGCGATGCTCACACCGGAAAGACCACGGTGACCGCCACCTGGTCCGACGGCGGGTTCGACGCCAAAAAAGTCAGCGATCCCAGGGCAGTGGATAATCGCCTCGACCTCGATATTCCACCCTGCATTGGCTGCAGCCGACTTCATCGCATCGAAGCGCTGGAAGCAGATGAACCCTATGTGGCCAACCAATTCCAAAGCCCCCTTGATGCAGCGTCGGTGAGCAAGTTTTACGAGTCCTCGCTGGCCAATCGAGGCTGGGAGAAAGCTCCTTCCTCCCAGATTTTTGAGAATATCGCCGCCCACGTGCCGGAACTTCAAGCGCTCGAGCAAAGGCACGGAAAGACGTTGAACTTCGAGCGCGGCGGCGAATCGCTGACCCTTTTCATCAGTGAAGATCGGGCTCGACGGCAGACCAATATTCTAAGTGTCGTCGAACAATCGAGATGACCCGATTGGACGGGGCTACTGATCGAGGTACTCCCGGGCTTCTTCCGGGAGTAACCGTTCGAGATCCCTTTCGATACGCCCGCTTTCGATCCCCTCTCGCCAGGGCTGATCCAGGTTGAGTTCGCGCGCCAGGGAGTCATCGACGCCCTGGCCAGGCGCCGGGCGACGCTCGTAGTCTAGCCCCTCCCGTCGGGCTCGCTCGGTCTCCGGGAGATATTCGTCGCGATAGTAGGCTCGCTCATCATAGCCGACCTGGCTGTGATCTCTCAGCTCCTGACGACGGCGCTCCTGCATCGCTTGCTCGGGAGGGACGAATGAATCATCGACGTCGCTAAAGTCGATTCCCCCATCGTGGGCTGCGGAATCTGAGGAGGTATTATCGGCGGTTGGATTGCCCAGCAAGAGCCATAGGCCTGCGAGTAAGCCCACAAAAAACAAGATGGCGGGCAGAAGCCAGGACTCCTTGTCTTCGGCTTGGTCGGCGGCCTGGGATGGATCGGCTGGCGGTTGCAATTGGCTTTCGCCACCGTCGTGGGGCACGGATTACCTCCTGTGGGCGGGGGGCGTTTTACCTGCCAAGGATAGTCGAATTGCGAGCTCTTCAAAAGGCCGCCCTGGGTATGATCCATCGTGATCGGTAATCCTTATTTTCAGCACGAGAAGTGAGGGCCCCGTACCTGAGCCCTCACTTCTGCGAGCGAGTATCACCACAATTGTTGAGCCCTGGTCACCAGGGTGAGAAATTCCTCCTGTTGGGGGTGATGGCCGAACATGGCGTTTTTGGCCACCCTGTGGATCTCGTCGAACGACCTATCTTCCGGATCATTGCTTCGGCGAAGAATGCCGGCGAATTCGGCCACGGCGGTGGCGAATTGAAAGGGTGGCGAGGCCTGGTGGAAGGAGGATTTGATCGCTGAGGTGAGTACTTCCTGGCGAACCTCGAGGCTGTGTCCCAGAAGCTCTTCTTTGTAGCGCACGCGGATCTGCGCCACCTGGTCGGGGAGTTCGTCGAAGTCCTGCCGAAGCTCAACTTCGTAGAACGCAGTCACCTCATGGCCCGGGCCCACTTCGGCGGCGTTGGTCGATTCCTTTTCGAAATCCTCGTTGTCGAGGACTCGTTTTTCATAGCCCAGGAGGCGGTAATTTTTGACCGCCTCTTCGTTGAATTCGACCTGAATGCGCACGTCGGAGGCGATGACTTCCAGAGTGGAGGTTAGGTGAGTGCCGAAGATGCGATGGGCCTCTTCGAGGGTGTCGATATAGAAATAATTGCCATGGCCCTCTCTGGCCAGTTCTTCCATGACGGCGTCGTTGTGGTTGCCGTGGCCGAAGCCCACGGCGGTCATGGCGATCTGACGCTCTCGATAACCGCGAACCATCTCGACGATGTCATCACCCCGCTTGCCGACGTTGAAGTCGCCGTCGGTCAAGATGATCACCCGATTATTTCCACCTTCGACAAAGGCTTGCTCCGCCATATCGTAGGCGTCGCGAATACCTCCTTCGCCGTTGGTTCCACCTTCGGCGACCAGATTGTCGATGGCTCGGTCGATGGTCTGAAAATCTCGGACCGGCGTGGGCTCCAGGACCGTGTCGCTGCCGCTGGCGTAGGTCTGAATGGCCACGGTATCGGTGGGGCGCAGGTTCTCCAACAGGATATGCAGCGACTTTTTAGCCAGGGGAAGCCGCACTTCGGGGCGCATCGAGCCGGACACGTCGATGAGGAAGACCAGGTTGTTGGGCTTCATCTCATCAAGGGGCACCTCCCGGGCTTTGACGCCGATCTTCATCAGGTGTCGTTGGACCTGGTCGTCGGAACCGAAGTAGCTGGGGGCCATCTCGGTGTGAATTGAGAAGGGCCCGTCTTCCGGCGGTCGATAGTCGTAATCAAAGAAGTTGATGAACTCCTCGGTGCGCACGCTCGCCGGCGCCGGCAGGCGGCCTGCGTTGAGGCGACTTCGCATCATCGTATAGGAGGCCGTATTGACGTCGACGGAGAAGGTGGACTTATTTTCGATGGCGGCGTCGACCAGTGGGTTTTGCCCGAAGTCGGTATGCCGATCTGCGGAGGCCGTGGGTTCATATTCGGCCATTTCCGCTGGTGAACCATAGTGAGCGGGCGTTCCCCGAACCCGCTGGTCTCCGTATGAACCGACATAATCGGCGCTGATGCTGGCCTGGCTGACCTCTGGAGAAGAATCTTCAAAGAGTCCGCCGTCACAGCCGCCGATGAGGGTCAGAGACAACAGCAGAGCGCCTATCAACAGGCCAGATGAGAGTTGTGAGTGCAGTATATTTTTCATCATCAGATCCTCTTTCAATAAAAGCGATGGTCTTTTCCCCGTGGTCCTCCGGCCGCGAAGCGCCGAAGAGAGGTCGTGTTGGTTCATAACGAGGGATTTCGAAAAAGGATCTAAATTATTTAATACAGGGCCACAGTGGTGCCGAATCTCAGACCGAGAGCCCAGGCGAGGATCAGTGGTTTCAGTCACCGATGGCGGTGGCTGGACAGGATCTGGGGATTAGATTTGTGGTGTCCCCCCTCGGGCAATCTGAATTGGTGACGTGGCGCCGATAGCGGTGGTGCGCTGCCTCGTTAACTTTAGGAAGGGGGAAGTATGCGTAGCCAGGGCAAGAGCGCTGCGTTCATTACCTGGGACGGTCCCCAGCAAAATTATCTGGAATCTCTCTATTTACCCATTTTAGGACGGGTGGCGGAAAGGGGGATCAATTTTTCGGTGCTTCAATTTGCCTGGGGAGAGGGGCTGAGGCGGGTGTCGACAGTGCGCAGCGCGGCGCAGCTTGGTATTGCCTACGAAGTCCACAAGATATTTCGCCGACCGCTGCGTCCGGCGACGCTGGCCATGATTCTCATCGGCGCCACTCGAATCGTGGCCCACGCCCGGACCCACCGAACAGAGGTGTTGATCCCCCGTTCGATCATCCCCGGGGCGATGACCCTGCTGGCTCATCAGCATCTGCCGGAGGTGCGCATCGTCTACGACAGCGATGGCTTTGTGGCCGACGAGCGGGTCGAGTTCGATGGGTGGAGCGAGAGAGGATTGTCCTATCGGCTCTTTCGAGGGGTGGAGGCCCAGATCTGCCGGGTCGCCGATTCGGTGATGACCCGCAGCGAAATGGCGGCTCATATCTTGAGGCGCCGTGTGGGCAATGAGTTAGACCCCGGCGATATCTATATCGTGCCCAACGGCAAAGAGCCCTCGCTGTTTTCACCGGGCACCAAAGAGAGCCGAAGCCAGGTCAGACGAGAGTTGGGCGTGGGTGAAGGCGCTCCGTTGCTGCTATATGCCGGGTCTCTTGGCGAGCGCTACCTGCCGGAGCACCTCTTTCGATTCTACGCCGAGGTTCGCCGGCGGCGGGCCGACAGCTTTCTGGTGGTGCTCACGGGCCATCAGGAATTGGCCCGGAAGATCGCCAAAAAAGTAGGCCTGCCCTCATCGGCGCTGGCCATCCAACGGGTTCCGCCAGAAACGGTCCCCTCCTATCTGGCGGCCGCCGATCTGGGCATCTCACTTCGAAAGGAGACCTTCTCCCAGCAAGGAGTGGCACCGATTAAGCACGCCGAGTACCTGCTCTGTGGACTCCCCATCATCGTCACCTCCGGGGTGGGCGACGTGGATCGACAGTTGACCAGGGCCGAGGGCATCGTCCTGACAGACGTCGATAACAGGGCGCTCAAGGAGGCAGCCGATCAGTTTCTGGAGCGGATCCTGCCCAACCGGGAGTCCTTTCGGAGGCGATGTCGCCAGACGGGGCTGCGTTATTTCGATCTGGAAAATACGGCGCGGGGCTATTGCGATGCTATTGAAAGAGCGCGAGAAGACAGCCCGATGTCGTTGATCAACAGCTATCCAATGGCCGTCGAAGTAGAGGGCGTCCGGGAAGGGGACCCGGGGGCAAAGGGCCGCTATAATCCGGCAGAGGCCGCCATTTCGCGATACATCCTCAATACATTTCGATTATAGACCCCGGGAGAAAAGCGGCGCTTCGCGATCTGGCGGGCTCGCCGGCCAATCCGGTGCCGATCTGGTGGGGTCATGGAGGCGACACCAATCATCGACTCTGCCCAGGCGCCGATATCATCGGGGGGAATCTGGTATCCCTCCAGCGAGCCCATGACCTCCGTGATTCCCTCCGCCGTCGACCCCAGGGGGACGATACCGGAGCTCATCGCCTCCACCAGCGAAATACTGCATCCCTCCTGGTGGGAGGGCAACAGGAAGATATGTGATCTTTGGAGCAGATCGAGTACGTCTGAGCGAAACCCCAATAGCTCCACATGCTCTCCAAGCCCTAGCTGTTGGATCAACGCCGACAAATGGTCTCGAAGAGGACCCTCGCCGGCGATCCGCAGGCGAACTCGGGGCAGGGCGCTGACGACCTGGCGAAAGGCGCGCAGTAAATTGGCGTGGTTTTTTACGGGGACCAACCTGCCGACGGCCAAGAATTGCACGGGCGGTGTAGATGGACGCTCGATCATTGGCCCGTTGAAAAAGGTGGGATTGGCGCAATTATAGATAAGCCGCAATTTATCCTCCGGCGCTCCCTCAAGGCGCAGGACGTCGCAGGTGGCACGGGAGACGCCGACGATCCGGTGGGCCAGATTGTAGATTCCGCCAAAGGCCAATCGTCCCAGGCGGCCGCGAGATGGAATTCCCACCTCCTCGATGATGCGGCAGGGCACGCCTGCCATGGCGGCGGCCAGTGTGCCGTGGAGGTTGGCCTCGGCGATGCTGGAGTGAAGGATGTGGGGTGGGTCATCGCGCAGATAAGAGGTCAGCTTCGCCGTGGCCATCGGGTTTCGAACCGTCGGGTCCACGCCCAGTACGTCGACGGGAATCCCGGCGCGGCGAATCCGCCGCCCCGCCTCGCCACACTTCCAGAAGGCGCATACTCGATAGTCGAATTCTGCGCGATCGATCATCTGGCTCTGGAGGACGACCCGTGATTCGACGCCTCCGAAGTCGAGCACCGGCAATAGTCGAGTGATTTTGATTCGCCGACTGCTGTCGCGACTCATTGAACTCCCCCTCGTGATCTGGATTGGGCTCACCCCAATAGAAAGGTAGTACCGCCCGGCCCAGTGCCTATGATCAAATACTCCCCCCGTCGAAGGAGTCGAGAGGGGAAACGAGAGCTTTTGATATTTTCAACAACGCGAGGGGGGACCATGACTACGCCCATGGTGAGCGTCGTCATCGCAGCATATAACGCCGAAGATTATGTTGCAGAGGCGGTGAGAAGCGTCCTGGAGCAGACGATGGACGATCTGGAGTTGATCGTCGTCAACGACGGCTCCACCGATTCGACGCGCCACGTGTTACGTCGTTTCGAGGATGACCAGCGGGTGCAGATCATCGATCAGGAAAATACCGGATGCTCAGCTGCCAGAAACCGCGGGGCTGCCGCGTCGAAGGGGCGCTATATCGCCATCGTCGACGCTGACGACGTCTGTTGGTCCGAGAAATTGGAGCGCCAGGTCGAACTCTTTCGCCGTGAACCAGGCCTGGCCGTGGTCGGGACCCAGGCCAGGATGATCGATCAGGAGGGGCGCCATCTCGGGGTCCTGCGCACCCCCACCGGGCATGACGCCATCGCCGAAGGGATGAGGCGGTCCATGCAATTTTGCCATCCCACGGTCCTGATCCGAGGTGACGTCTATCGAGAGTTGGGGGGGTATGAAGAGAGCTATCCCACCTCGGAGGACTACGAATTTCTGCGTCGTATCATCGATGGCTATCGCGCCGCCAACGTAGACGACGTGCTCTACGATCTGCGCATCCATGGTGGAAATAAGTCGTTCTATTATTTCGAACAGCAGCGGCTTCGCGGTTTTCTGACCCGGCATATGATGGACCAGGGAAGAACCTTTGATGATGAAACGCGACGGCAATTCGAAGGCGATCTGTCTAAAGAGCAGTTGGTCGCACAGGGGATCTGCGGTGAACGCATCGATCGCCAGATGGTCACCCACTATGTCCAGCGGGTTCAGATGCTCGATCGCCTGGGGCACAGGGAATTGGCAAAGGACTTTATGGCGCGGGCTGACGCCTATATTGAGCGCCATCAGCTCGAGGACTGGGCCCAGGCCGAGCTTCGGGCCCTGCGCTCATTGCGGGCCCTGAGAAATGGGCGGTGGAGGCGCTCGCTCAGGGATGCCATGGCGGCGATGGCCACCGAACCGGGCGTCCTATTTCGACGCTATATGGACTCCGGTCGCTATACCCTTCATCGGTGGCGAACCAGGCG
>SLJM01000053.1 GCA_007135085.1 Myxococcales bacterium | reverse complement strand
CTGCGGTATGAGCCCAGGGCTCGTCGATCAGTGCCGAGGCATCCCGGCCGGGATCCTCGGTGGTGGCGTCCCCCATAGTGTCCTCGTATTGAGGTGCCAGTAATCATGTCCCATGACCTGGAAGAGTCGACGCAGCAGGATAGAATACAAGTGGTAGTCCGTGGATATTAGCGCTGCTGTGCACAGATTGGCTGGGACCCCCCCTGGCGACCAAGGAGAAGGGAGAACTTCATCGATGATCGAGTATCTGCTTTCCCTCTCACCGGTGACACAGGCTCTCCTGGCGGGCCTCTTTACCTGGGGGGTCACCGCGCTGGGGGCGGGGCTGGTCTTTTTTACCCGCAGGGTGAATCAGCGATTCTTCGACGCCATGTTGGGGTTTGCCGCGGGAGTGATGCTGGCGGCCAGTTTCTTTTCGCTCTTATTGCCTTCCATCGAGATGGCCTCCGCTCAGGGGGGCGTGTCCTGGTGGCCAGCGGCGGTGGGGGTGTTGGCGGGTGGTGTGTTTTTATACGGCCTGGACAAGATATTGCCCCATCTACACGTGGGCCAGCCGAGGTCGGAAGCGGAGGGGATTTCCACCAGTTGGCGGCGAAGCGTACTACTCGTGTCGGCGATCACCTTGCACAATATCCCGGAGGGGCTGGCCGTAGGGGTGGCCTTCGGGGCGGCGGCCATCGGGGCGCCGGGGGCGACCATCGGCGCCGCCGTAGCGCTGGCTATTGGTATCGGTCTTCAGAATTTTCCGGAAGGTGTGGCCGTGGCCATGCCGCTGCGGCGCGAGGGAGTGAGCAAGGGAAAATCATTTTGGTACGGTCAGCTCTCGGCAGTGGTCGAACCTGTGGCGGCCGTGGCGGGGGCTGCCTTCGTCGTCGTCGCCCAGCCTGTGTTGCCCTATGCACTGGCGTTTGCCGCCGGCGCCATGATCTTTGTCGTCGTCGAGGAGGTGGTGCCCACGGCCCAGCAAAGCGGCAACGCCGATCTTGCTACGTCGAGCCTGCTCGTGGGGTTCGTGGTGATGATGGTCCTCGACGTGGCGCTCGGGTAGGGCGTGTGCGGCAGCGGTCTATCGGAGCAGGGGCGGTGGCGAGTTGCGCCGTGCCGGGCGCACAGGCAGAGCGGCGATGGCCAGGAGGGTCAGGAGAATCAACAGCGGGGTCGCCGGCGATTGACCGGCGGTGGTGCAGCCGGAGGCGCCGTCGGTGTCGGCGATTTCCTGTGGGGTTTCATCGTCCTGGACGTCGTCGGCGGCGGCCCGGCGCAGCTGAATCTGCACTGAGCGCAGGTCGTCGACGTCGGCATTGACGGCGACGAGGTAGATGGGAAAGGCGTCGGCTTCGAAGGTCACGGCCTGGTCGGCGCCGGCGGTGATATGATGGTAGACCCCGCTTTCTTCAAATTCGGCGGGGGCGACGGCGTAAATATCGAAAGGGGTATGGCCGTCGATGGGCTCGGCTTTGATGGCCACGTCGCGAGTGGCGTCGACGCGGGCGTATTGGACAGCCAGGGGGTCGACGCCGACATTCCAATTGATGGCCTGATCGGCGTCGAGTTCGACCTGGGAGATCTCGGCGAAGCGTTCGCCGTCGGGGTAGCCCTGTCCTTCGATGGCACGCTCTCCCGTAAATAAATTCCACACCGCAAAGAGTGGGAACGACTCCTGGAGCGGGGCAAATTCGTCGGTCAGTATTTCGTCGATGGCCTCGATGACGTCGATATTTTCGGCCATTCGCTGATGGATACGTTGGATCCCCTCGGCGCCGATCTGCTGCTCGAGAAAGTAGACGAAGATGGCCGCCCCGTAGGCATAGGCGTCGAAGGCGCCGCGCTGGCGGTCGTGGAGAGAGCGCTCGTGTTCGTCGAAATAGAAATCGGTGAGCCGCTCGAAATCCTGTTGTTCCTCCCAGAAATATTCCTGGAACCAGGTGGCCCCGCCCTCGGCCCACCAGGGGGGCATCTCGGCGTGATAGGCGTATTGGACGGCGTGGAAAAATTCGTGGGAGATCACCACCCGCAGGGCATATTCCTGGGTCGGGTAGTACAGGGGCTGGAAGTCGTTTTCGATGCGAAGATGGCCGCTGCAGACCGGGGTGCCCTCGTCGAGGTAACAATTGTCGGTTCGGAAATTGCCGTCGCCGGCGGTGAAGTTGACCAAGAAGAGATCGAGGGGCTCTTCCGGGGCGGCGGTCAGGGGCAGGCGCCAGCCCTCATATTCGAGCAGGGCCGCGACTTCGTCGGCGATCTGGGCGGTGAGCTCCACGTAGTCGGGGATGCCGCTGTCGTTGGAGTCCCTCGTCGGCGGCTGGTGGGGCCCTTCGGTGGCCCACCAGACACGGACGTAGCCCTCGGGGCTGATCAGAGTGTCCGTTTCTGCCCCCTCATAACCGGAGGGATCGCTCGGATCGGTGGGCCGAAGCTCGGACTCGCTCTGGCGCAGACAGTCGTGGTGGTGGACCTCCTCCACGCCACAGGACAATAGGAGGCCTGCGACCAGGACCACCAAAATCAATAGGCCTGAGCGATGAAAAAGCATGGGATATCCCGTCACTGAAGGGCCGAGTCCAGGGGAGCAAAACGCAGGGTGTAGACGCCGCTATCCCAGGCGAGAATTTCGAGCTTATAGGTCTCGTCCCGGTCGTCGATCTGCACGGCGTAGATATCGCCTTCGACGGGCTCGACGCCCATGCCGCCGCCGCTTCCGTAGTCGTACCAGGACTGGGAGCCGCTGGGGTTATTGACGTTGAGGTGGTTAAAGGCGGTGTAGAGGTTGCCGATGGAGTCGAGGATGGGATCGCAATTATCTTCGAGAGAGACATCGGTGTGGTAGCGATTGGAGGCGGCCGGGGCGGTGGTGACATCTTCGAAGGTGGTGTTGACCTCTTTGGCGACGCTCACCGAACCGGGGCCGGAGTCGCCGCTGTTGGTGCGAAGGGCGGTACGCCGAAAGGCCAGATCCCAACTGTCGTCGTCGAGGGAGTCGACATCGGTGATGTCCACCCGTTGCGCCGTGGCCAGGCTGATATAGACGAAGGGGTTGTTGGCGGCATTGCTCATCCCGCCGGCGCTGGCGTCGATGGTCAACTCCCAGACGCCGTCGTCTTCGTCACCGCTGACCACTCCGGTAGTCACGGCGTCGTTGAGGGGCCACTCGTGGATGATGGTGTCCCCGCATCGGCGGTCCGATTGGTTGGTCTGGCCCACGTCGCCGATGCTGATCACGTCTTCTTCGTCGCCGTGATGGCCAGCATCTTCTTCGTCGAGGGAGATCGGGTCGTCGGAGTCTCCGTTGCAGGCGGCGATGGCACCGGCGGCGACGAGCAGGATGGAAAGATGAATCAGTTTTTTCACGAGTTACCTCTTTATCAACTTCTTTATAAACTTCAGAAGGTTTGGGGGAAATGAGTTTTTCCGGCGCAGACCCTAACATATCGGCGGAGAAATAGTTAGTTTCCATCGGCAAAGAAGGTGTGAACCCATCATCGCTTAAGGATTGAGGATAGGATTGCCACGCCACATCGAGGGCGCTATCCTTTAAGCGCCCTAATTGGACAGACTGAAGTATCAGGTGAAGAAGATGAGCTCCCTACGTTTGAGTGTATTCGTCGCCCTCGTCGGCGCCCTTTTGTTATTGGCCGCTACCGCCGGAGCGGCCACCGTGGAGGGGACCATCTACGGACCCGGTGGCGAGGGGCTGGGTGACGGCAATATTCAGGTGCGGCTGTGGGGGGAGGGCGACAAGGGCTATAGCATCGCCTACGAAACGCTCACCGGTGCCGGCGGCGCCTATAGCTTCACCGGGGTCGAGCCCGGCAATTATAAGCTCAACGCGCGAATGGCGCCCGGCTTCAGCGGCCATTACGGCGATACCTGGTATGAGGAAGAGGATCTCGCCTCGGGCGGCATCTTCGGCTCCGACGCCGACGTATTGGAGTTGGATACGGGGGACGTGCTCAGCGGGATTGATATCACTCTGCCCATGACCGGGGGCTTTGACGGCTCGGTGACCTCTCCACAGGGAATTGATTTACCCAGCGTCTGGGTGCGCGCCGAGTCCACCACGGATTACCGCTATCATCACAACGATCTGACGAAAAATTATTTCCCCAGGGTCGGTGAATTCTATTTTCGCGGTCTTCGCGATAACCACGAATTTCGGATGATCATCTACGATCCCGAGGGGCGCTACCAGACCAGAGTCATCGACGGTCCGTTCGGAATTACGGTGGAAAGTAACTACGACACGGGGACACATTCCTTAGTCGAAATGGAAAGCGATCCGAACGAGCCGAATAATTCGGCCCAGCAGGCCACGGAGATTCCCAACTTTCCCTTCCAGAGCAGCGGGGCCGTCATCTATCCCCGGGGCTCGGACGTGGACTGGTATTGTTTCAATGCCGACCAGGGCGAGCGAGTGATGGCGCGGGCCGGTTCGACCATCGAGGTCGACGGCCAGGTGCGCCCCCACCCCTGGTTTGATCCGATCATGTCGCTGTGGGACGGAGATGGTGAAGAGTTGATCCTGTGGAACGATGACGATCCCAACGCCAATACGCTGGACAGCTTTATCGACTCCGGCCCCCTGGACGAAGGGCGCTATTGTTTTGTGGTCAGCACCTATGGCGACCAGGATTGGACGGGCACGGGACAGCAGACGGCCGGTAGCTATACCTTCGATGTGGAGCGGGGCAACCGTCCGCCCTATATCGAGGTCAGTTTTGATGGCGGAATCGCCCCCAGGCCGCCCGAGATCATTACCGTCAGCGAAGGGGAGGATGCAGTCTTCGAATTTAGCTTCGGCGATCCCGACGGCGATCCGGTTCAGATCGACGTCACTCACCTGGACAATGCCGGCGATCCCGTGGCCGGCTCCGTTCAGGTGGGCACCGACGACGGCAGCTACGTATGGTCCGTAGCCCCTACGGCGGCAAATTTTAGCCCCTATGAGGTGGTCTTTTCGGCCTCCGACGCCGAGTTTAGCACGGATTACGTCATCCATGTGCAGGTCGAGGCGGTGAATTTCCCGCCGACCATACCGATTCCGGAATATCCCGTCGGCGGTATGCGCGTCGATACCCACGAGGTGGATTTGAGGGTCATCAACTCCACCGATCCCGACGAAGACGATCTGAGCTATGAGTTCCAGTTGCACGTCGGCGATATCTCGGGAGATCCCGATCAGACGGGGACGGTGGCCGAAGATCCGTCGGGGATGACCACCTGGACCACCGACCCAATCGCCGAAAATGCCTTTGTATCCTGGCGGGCTCGGGCCTTCGACGGGAATACGGAAAATGGCTACAGCCCCTGGTCGGAGTGGGAGTTTTTCATGGTCGACACCGTGAATTTTCCTCCCACGGTGCCTCAGATCCTAAAGCCCACTCACAACGAGATCGTGTTGACCAATACGCCGCGAATCTCGTCGACCGTGCCCGACGACCCCGAGGGAGACCCGGTGTCGGTGATCTTCGAGATCGCTGGCGATGGTGAATTCAACGACGTCGTAGCCACCAGCGAGCCCGTTCCGGCGGGAGATACGGCGGCCAGCGTGGAGTGGACCACCGACCCCGCGCTGAGCTCGGGGGCGAATTACCATGTGAGGGCCATGGCCATCGACGACCGCGGCGGGGAGAGTGATTGGTCCGACGCCGTACGGTTCTACGTCCAGGAGGCCGACGCCGTGGAAGCCCCCGAATTCTCCGGTGATCTGGGCGCCCAATGCACAGATGGCCTGGAGGTGGATCGGGACTTCGACGTGGTCGTGGTGGACAACGTCGACGACCGGGGCGCCGCTCTGGAGTTCGAATTGCAGATCCGGCGTCACGGAGACGTGCTCTACGAGATCGTCGTGCCCCAGAGTGACGGGGAGCAGACCGAGATCGACGTGGACGGCTCGGTCTTCGACGAAGACGGTGATTATCAAATCCGGGTGCGCACCATCAACGACGGGACCCTGGGAAGCTGGTCGGAATGTCTGGTCTTTGTGGGCGCCAGCGACGGCACCGGTGGCGGTGGTGACGGCGGCGGTGGTGGTGACGGTGGCGACGGCGGTGACAGCGGTGACGAAAGCGCCTCGACCTCGGCCGAGGAGGGCTGCGGCTGCGCCTCTGCCGGCTCCTCCACGCAAGGGGTGTTCTGGGCGGCTCTACTGCTGCTTTTGATGGCAGGACGACGCGTTTTTCGGCGGCAACTTGTCTTTCGTTGAGCCTGGGAAATGGGCAGGATTAAATATTTTTTGATTCTAATTTGCATGTCCCTCCTCGTGGGTGGATGCGCCTTTACGAAGATGGAGACCGCCCGGCAGCTCGACGGCGGTGAGGCCGTCTTTTCAGGGTCCTTGGACTGGCCCGGGGTGGGGCCCGTGCCGCGAGCGTCGGCGGGGGTGGCCTACGGTCTCGGCGGCGGGGGTGACATGAGCGCCCATATAGGAACCACCGTATTTTCGGGCAACGCCGGCGTGGGGGGGCGAGTCTATTTGTCGGAGCGTTTTAACCTGGGCCTTCAGGCCGACGCGATGACGATCCTCACTGATTTCGGCATGCCCGAAATTCGGCGGCGCGAGGCGGCGATCATCTCCGCTGTGCCAAGACTGACCACGGCGGTCAAAGATGGTGAGTTTTTATACGGGGGGCTTCAGGCAAATGTCTTCAATGGCGTGGAGCGAGTCCACGAGGGAGGGGTGAACGCCGAATTTTTGGGCGTCGCCTTCGGGGCCATCGTCGGTGTGGACTACGACTTTCGAGACAACCCTCTTGGCATTCAGGCCGAATTGATCATCTATCCCGCCGGGTTGGACGAAGGCGGTCGGCCCACGATTATAGGCCAGCAGCAGACCATTCCCGCCGTGGCTCAATTTAACGTGGGGCTCAACTATCGGCGCCCCCCTGCGCCGTAGCAATACGCTTTTCAGCACCTGGACTCGCAGTCGTTTTTCTGATGAGCGCAGGCACTGGCGCCGGGACCGCCGCCCCGATCAGGGGAGTTGCGGCATTGATGGAATTCGTCTTTGCACTGGTCTTTGCATTGCTCGGCCGTCAGAGCATGACCGGTGGTGGCTGTGCCACCATCGTCGTCGACGACGACCAGAGAGCTACAACCGAGGGATAGGGAAGCGATCACGGCGAATAAGGTGATTGCCAATGTTTTCATCAGGGCCTCCGAAGGGGCGGTTTTTCAGGATGGGCGTCTGGTTCAGAGTAACAGAATGGCCGGCGGTCCAGGAAAGGAGAATGTGTAAAGATCGGTTTTGTGTGGCCTGCAAAGGGGAGATCTGTAAAACTATAGGCATTCGCCAGTGTTGCTGTTGATGGATCAAAATGAAATCGAGAATAAAGGAGTGAGGCGTGAGACTCTTGTGGATAGGGATCTTTGGGGCCAGCTTCTTGATCGTCGGCCAGGCGGCGGCCGTGGAGTTGAGCCGCCCCTACGAGGCGGCGCTGGCTGTGAGTTATGGCTACGATAATAGCAGCAGCAGCGGGTGCACCGATTATAACTGCGGGTCCATATGCTATAGCGGCCATTCGGGCAGTGATTTTCCCCTGTCGTTGGGCACCAATATTTTGGCCGCCGCCGACGGGACGGTGAGCGCTACCAATAATAGCTGCGAAAACTACGGATATCTGGGCAATACCTGCGGGGGGAGGTGCGGAAATTACGTGCAGATCCAGCACTCCAACGGTGATTTTACCATCTATTGTCATATGCAGCGCGATACGCTGACGGTGAGCGTCGGCGACTCGGTCAGCTGCGGGCAGATCATCGGCAGGTCTGCCAGCTCCGGAAGTTCCACGGGCCCCCACCTGCATCTGGGCTGGAGGCCCGGCGGGGGGTCGTCAACCGACGTCTATACCGGCTCCTGTACCTCCTCTCCCGGGGCCTGGAGAAACCAGGGGGCTTATGGGGAGCCTCCCGGTGGAGAGTGCGGCTGTGTGCCCCAGACCGAGGTCTGTGACGGCACGGATAATAATTGCGACGGCACCGTCGACAGCGGCGACGTATGCGAGATCGAATTATTGCATCAGGCGCCTCATAGCTATACGCGGCCCAAGACAACAGATGTCACCGGTGACGGGCGTCAGGAGATCTGCGGCCGGTTTTATGGAGGTTTTCGATGTTTTCAGATCACCGACGAGGGCTGGGAGGGGGTGATCTCGACGTCGTTGATGGCCGAGTCCGACGGCTGGGGCTCGCCGGAATATTATTCGACGATTCGCATGGGGGATATAAACGGAAATGGGAAGGCCGACGTCTGCGCACGACATCCCGACGGGTTTACCTGCTGGGTGTCGACGGGCGATAGTTTCGAGGAATTCGATACTGTGGGCTGGTCTGATTCGGGAAGTTGGAACCGCCCCCAATATTATACGACGATCCGCCTGGCCGATATCAACGGCAACGGTCGCCACGACGTCTGCGCCCGCGGGGCCAGCGGATGGCGCTGTCATCTGTCGACGCCCGACGGATTTGGAGAGGTCATCGAGGGGCCGGAGTGGTCCAATGCTCGAGGATATGACCGGGCCAGGTATTACGGGACGATCCGGGTCGGCGATGTCGATGGCGACGGTCTCGACGATGTATGCATGCGAAAGCCCGAGGGGTTTGTCTGTTATCGCTCCACCGGCGATGGCTTCGAGCCGCTGAATTCGCCGGGGCTGATGATCGATGATAATGGCTGGGGCAATCGAATCTACTGGCCGTCGATTCGCCTGGCCGATATCGACGGAGACGGGACTCTGGCGGTCTGCGCGCGAAGTGCCAGCGAGTTGTTTTGCCGGCGCTTCGACGGTCAGGAGTTCAGCGAACGGATTAGATTGGGCGGGCTGGCCAACGACAGCGGCTGGTCCGATCCGACCAACTACGCCACGTTGCGCGTCGGCGACGTCACCGGCGACGGATCCGACGATCTGTGCATTCGAGCCAACGCCAGGATGCTCTGCTACCGGGTCGACGGCGACGAGGTCACCCGCTGGGATGGACCGGAGTGGTCCAACGCCAACGGATGGGATGCTCTTGCCTCCCATGGGCCCCTCTTTTTGACCAATCTAGACACGGACGATACGGGAGCCCTCTGCGGTCGATCTTCTGAAGGGTTGGTCTGTGAGCGCTACATAGATGGTGAATTCCAGCCTCATCCGCGCTTCGACGAATTCACCGACGGCGGTGGATGGACGGCGCGGCGCTATTATAGCACGATCCGCATGGGGCAGGGCATCTGCCGCGCCGATCGATGCGTGGAGGAAGAGGAAGAAGATGATGATCCAGCGGTCGATCCCGATAGCGACGTGGGTATTTCTGGAGATGACGTGGGCCCTGGTTCGGGCTCCGAGACGGCGGGGAGCAATATGACGAGTACGACCACCACCAGTTGTTCTGCCGCCTCCGGCGGACCGTCAGGGCTGGTCTGGATTTTCGCGGCTCTTTTGATGGGATCCTTTTTGGTCCGTCGCCGCCGCCGTCGCCGTCGAGGGCGTGGAGCGGCCGTGATAGTGCTGGCCATCGCCACGGCCGGGCTGCTCGGATGCGACGATGGGCAGGAGATGGAGCAAGCTCAGGTACAGGAGCCCCAGGCGGTAGAGCCCGAGTCTGGTGTCTCGACGCCAGGGGACGATGATCCTGCGATGACGGGAGGCTTGGAGTTGGAGGATAACCAGGATCTCCTGGCCGTTTACGGCACCTGGCAGGTCGTCGGCGAGCCCCTGGCAGTGCCGGAGGGCACGGATGGACCACTTCGCTACCGGCCGCTTCTGGTCAACCAGGGCCGGGTTGTGGAGTGGCCCCTGGAGGTGGGCGTTATCTCCGAGGCCCGGCTGGTCGGCGACGGCCCCGATTTATTCGCTCTAGGGCTCGACGGCCGGTTGACCCGGGTTGACCTCGACGAGGAGCGGCAAGGACGCTCGCAGGTGGTGGCCGACTCGATCGTCTCCCAGGTCACGGCAGCGCCCGACGGCTGTTGTGTGACCTATATTAGGGAGTCTGACCAGGGGCAGACGCTGCATGTCTATAACCTGGACGATGAGCGAGAGTGGACGCGACAACTCGGCTATTCGCTGGGCTGGGCTCCCGTGGTGGCTGCCGGGGGAGAAAAGGTGGCCTGGACAGCGTCACCACAGGGGCACGCGGCGATCCTGGTGGCCGCCGTCGACAGTGAGGAGGCGACAACGATCGTCAATGCCGGCGATCGTATCGCTGCCGACGATCTCGATCCCTTTCCCAGGGGTGTTCACGGGCCGGTGTGGACCCCTGAAGGCATCGCTTTTGAGGGACGGGATAAATTATGGCTTGTCGACGATGAGGGCCATTTTCTGGGCTATTTCGACGCTGAGGGGGGGATGTTCTGGGATGAAGGGGGCCAACGATTAGTCGATCGCCTGGGAGTGCCTATAATTTGGAACGACGCGCCGCGGTGAGGGGCGGGGAAAATCTTTTTTGATTTTCTTCGTGCGTTTTGCTGACAGGCCTGCTAAAGGTGAACAGGCGGCAGGCATTGTCTGCCCGTCAAATCTCGCGGAGAGCCTAATTTTGACTCCCGGTTTTTGTGAAGCACATCTGCAGCGGTTGGAACAGCAGTACCTTCCTTGCCCTCGTTGATTTGGCTGAACAAGATTGGTCCAGGTCAGCACTACCTGGCGTGTCCACGAGAAACAGATATTCGAAAAGTTCGGATATCTACTTACCGACTGTGATTGATCGTCCCGAGAAGGGACTTTGAAGAGCAGTCATTATCATCGAATCATCGAGCACAAAGAGGAACGCACATGTCGAGAGTTCAAGGTAAAGTGAAGTGGTTCAACGAAGACAAAGGTTTCGGTTTTATCGAGCGTGATGACGGCGGCGAAGACGTCTTCTTGCACTTCAGCGCTCTGTCGCAGCCGGGCTTCAAAACCATCGCCGAAGATGCGGCTGTTGAGTTTGACGTCGAAGCTGGCCCGAAAGGCCCCAAAGCTGTGGACGTCATCGAGATCTGAGCGAAAGCTTAAGACCTTGATTGCGAAAAACCCCCGGTCGTCCCAAGTGGATGGCCGGGGTTTTTTTTTTGCATCTGGATAATTGCTGAAGCACTGGAATTAAATGCTTCAACTGGCTATCCTCGTAGTCACCTCGATAATGATGTCATTTATCAAATGATGCGCCCCCCCCAGAGGATTATTGTGATGCCCAAGGTCAGCCGATTTTCGAAATTTGTCGTCCTCCTCGCTGTGGGGGTGGTGATCTTTGCTTCCGGATGCTCCGGTTGTACCGACGAGGTCGGCGGTGGGGTTGGAGCCCAGTGCGAAGGCGATTCCGATTGTGCCAATGGGTTGTCCTGTGTTGATGGAACGTGTCAGGGAGATGAGAATCAGCAACTCGGCCCCGATGCCGGGGTGGACGTCGAAGATGACGCCGACGTCTCTATACCCGATGAGGATACCGGTGATACTGGAGGCGATCCCGACGCGGGCGATCCCGACGCGGACGAGCCCGATGTGGGACCGGAGTGCGATAATGCCACGACCTGCGCGGCCGAAGGGGTGGAATGCGGGACGATCGCCGACGGCTGTGGAGGCACCTTATTTTGCGGAAGCTGTGGGCCCGGGGAGAATTGCGGCACCGGTGAGGATCGCGGATTATGCCTGCAATCGGAGTGCGTGGTCGAGGTGACCTGTGAGGATGCGGGGATTGAATGTGGTGTCACCGCCGACGGCTGTGGGGGGACCCTGGCCTGTGGAAGCTGCGGCGACGGTGAGATCTGCTCCGCAGGGGTATGCTATCCCGGCGATTGTGAACCTCTGGGGTGTGAGGACCATACTCCCGGTGAGTGCGGGATACTTCCCGACGGTTGTGGCGGGGTAGTCAATTGCGGTGGTTGCGGCTCGGGCTATACCTGTGAGGCCGGTGAATGCGAAGAGATCGACTGTGTGCCCATGGAGTGCTCCGATCACAACCCCGGCGACTGCGGACCGCTGCCCGATGGCTGTGGCGGGACCCTCGATTGTGGGACCTGCTCGGGCAATCAGGTCTGCGGAACAGGAACTGATCGCGGGGCCTGCGTGGATCCCGAATGTGTGCCGTTGACCTGTGCGGATTACCCTAATGCCAACTGCGGTGTCCTCTCCGACGGCTGTGGTGGTACGACCGCAAATTGCGGCACCTGTCAGGCCCCCGAAATCTGTGGTGGAGGGGCCCTTCCCAACGTATGCGGCGCCGATCCGGCCGATGGATGCGATGGGCTATGTCAGGATCAGGCGGTCTGTCCGGCGGGAGAGGCCACGACCTTGACCGGTACGGTGGTCACTCCAAACGAGGAGCTACCCATCCCCAACGCCGTGGTTTACGTGCCCAACGTCGACCTCGCCGACCTTCCGCCCATCGAGACGGGCACGGTCTGCCAGCAATGCGAGGACGAAGAGCTGGGTTCACCGTTGGTGGGAACGATCAGCGATTACGACGGCTCCTTCGAGCTGCGCCACGTGCCGGCGGGGGTGGAATTTCCCCTGGTGATCAAGGTCGGTGATTGGCGGCGGGTGGTGATGGTCCCGGCGCAATCAGCCTGTGGGACCTATCAGTTGGACACGGAATCGACTCGCCTTCCCCGCTTCCATCAGGAAGGCAACGTCCACGACAACATCCCTCATATTGCGGTGTCCACCGGCGCCGTGGACGCTATGGAATGCTTATTCTATCAGATCGGGGTCGATGAATCGGAGTTTACCCGCCATACCGAAAATGGACGGATCCATCTGTACCGGGCCAACGGGGGGTTGCCCGACAGCCAGTTGAGCAGCATCTGTTCCGGCGGCAGTTGCAATGCGTCGTGGTGCACGGATCAAGCTTGGGACTCCATCTGCGACGGAGCGACTAACTCACAACTTTTGCAGGCAAACCTGTCGGACAATCTCTACGGAGATCAGGCCGTGCTCGACGGCTACGATATGGTGGTCATGTCCTGTGAAGCCTTCGACAGGACGTCACTTCGCGGGGCGGCCGAGCTGGAGCGAATCCGAAATTACGTCGATGGCGGGGGACGACTATTTGCTTCCCACTACGCCTACGATTGGCTGCATCAGACCACGGATCTTCAGGATACGGCGACCTGGGGAGGAAGCGAGGGGTTCAATAATTATTCGTTGGGGTTTGTGGATACCAGTTTCGCCGGAGGGATGACCTTTTATGATTGGCTTCAATTGGTGGACGCCGATTACGGCCCGCTGGGACCGGGAGGGGAGCCTCAGATCGAGATCACCGATCCTCGGACGTATGTGCAGAGCGTCAACGATAGCCTGGCCACCCGATGGGTCTATAATGTGGCGGGTGTGTCTGGTCACGTCTCTCCCAGCGCGGTTCAGCAATATACCTTCGACACGCCGGTCTATGCCGGGGCGGGACAGCAATGTGGTCAGGTCGCCTATAGCGCCTTCCATGTGGCCGGAGTTTCGACCGGGCACGGGCCGACCTTTCCATCCTATTGCGGTGGTGCACTGACGCCGCAGGAAAAAGTGCTGGTCTATATGCTCTTTGACCTGGCCGCCTGTGTCACCGATGAGGGAGAGCCGCCGGCGCCGGAGTGTACGCCCATTACCTGCGATGACGTCGATGTCGAATGTGGTGTGGTTGCCGATGGCTGCGGAGGGGTGACCGATAATTGTGGGACCTGTCCCGACGGTACGGCCTGTGGCGCCGGTGGGGTGCCCAATATGTGCGGCGGAGCCTGCGCGCCCATGACCTGCGAGGAATACGGCGCCGACTGCGGGATCATCGACGACGGCTGCGGAGGCACTGTTGATTGCGGCGATTGCCCGGGCGGTGAGATCTGCGGTGCCGGGGGAACGCCGAATATCTGTGGCTGCGACGAACTCAGCTGTGACGATCACGGAGCTCAATGTGGTGAGGTCTCCGATGGCTGTGGCGGAACCCTGGACTGCGGTGATTGTCCGGGAGACCAGGTCTGTGGCGGTGGAGGGGTGCCCAATATTTGCAGCGGCGACTGCGACCCCTTGAGCTGTGAAGACCACGGCGTGGAGTGCGGGCCCGTCGACGACGGCTGCGGCGGCTTCCTGGATTGTGGTGATTGCCCGGATCCCGAATTCTGCGGCGGTGGAGGCGTGCCCAATATGTGTGGATGTACGCCTCTGACCTGCGAGGACCACGGCGCCGGCTGTGGAGAGGTTTCCGACGGATGCGGGGGGACCGTCGACTGCGGCGAGTGCCCGGGAATCGAGGAATGCGTCGATTTCCAATGCGTGGTGCCCGAGTGCCGGGCCGTCAACGAGCCCTGCAATCTCCATGAGCAGTGCTGCTCGGGAGTATGCACCGGCTCCAGTTCGGAAGAAGGGGTATGTATCTCGAATTGATGGCCTGGCCCCGGCGATGCAAGGTCGCCGGGGTCAAACCTTCTGTCGTTTTTGTCTCAGAGTGACAGATGCTTGAAGAAGCGCTCCGGGATGGATTTGATGACCGCCATGATGCCCCGCCAGAAGCGGGGGTAATACAGGACCTCCGTGCCCTGGCCGGCGGCGTCGACGATGGCCCGGGCGGCGGCGTCGGGGGCAGCCACGGGGATGGCCGTGTCCATGCCGAAGGTCATCCGGGTGTCGACAAAGCCCAATTTGACTGTGAGCACGTGGACTCCCTCGTCGGCGAGGCGATTTCGCAGCCCCTGCAGGTAGAGGGTGAACGCCCCTTTGGCGCTTCCATAGATATAATTGGAAGCTCTTCCGCGGTCGCCGGCCACGGAGGTGATGCCGATGATTGTTCCTTGGCCGCGGTGGGTCATCTCTTCTGCCAGCGCCTCACATAGACTGGCGGCGCCCGTATAGTTGACCTCGATGACCTGGCGGGCTTTCTCGAAATCCCGTTGCGATAATTCCTGATCGCCCATGGCGCCAAAGGCGACGAGAGCCACGTCGATGGGGCCCACCGATTGTCGGGCCTGTTCGATAAAATCAGGGTGGGAGTCGAAGTCTCGAGCGTCGAAGGCCAGGGCTTTGGCCTCGACCTGGTGCCGAATCTCGAGATCGGAGGCGATGCGCTGGGCTTCGTTGACGTCGCGGGCGGCCAGACAAATGGAGTGGCCCCGGGCGGCATATTGGTCGGCAACAGCGCGGGCGATAGGGGAGGTGGAGCCCAGGATGAGTACGGCCATGGTCGGTCTTCTGTGGCGGGAAAAGTCAGGTCAATTGGAGGCGGCGGCTCAGGTCGGATTGAAAGACCCCGTCGGGATCCCATTGGTCGCGGACCGACTTCCAACGCTGCCATTGGGGGTACATGCGACGAAAATTCTCGGCGCTCAGGCGGGCGTCTTTTCCCAGATAGACCCGGCCGCCGACGTCGACGACGATCTCGTCGAGGCGGTCGAGGAGATCGAAGAGTTGGGGGCCGTAATTGGGGAAGTCCAGCGCCAGCGTAGTGCCGGCACAGGGAAAGGAAAGCCCCCCGTGGTCGGCGTCTCCAAATTCCTTGATGACCGCCAAAAACGACGCCATGCCGCTGTGAGCGATAAGTTCGAGAATATGGGCCATGGCCTGCTTTTCGGGGACCACGACCTGATATTGCAAAAAGCCCCGATCGCCGTAGATATGGTTCCAGTTGGCCACGGCGTCGAGGGGGAAAAAGAAGGGCTCGCAGGCCACGGTGGAGCGATGGACGCCGGCGGGGTGGCTATGGAAATAGGCCTCGTTAAACAGGCGAATCGTGGCCTTGTTGAGCAGATGATTGGATTGCAGGGCTCGCCCGTCGACCAGCGATTGAGCCAGGTTCGACAGGCGCCCGACGAGGCCGGGACTCAACTCGTCGTCAGCGCCGGATGGGGCGTGGCGGCCGCGCATAAAGACCCCCCGGCCCATGGTGCTGCCGGAGCGAAGGCAGTCGATCCAGGAGACCGTATGATAATAATCGGTGCTGTCGGCGCTGATGGCGAAGAATTCGTCGAGGCTATCAAATCGGATGGTCTCCATCTCGATGGCCCCGCTCTCGACGGGGTAGAGCTGGATCTGGGCGCTCAAGATAAGGCCCGTCAGCCCCATGCCACCTACAGTGGCCCAGAAGAGATCGGGGTTTTCTTCGGGGCCGCAGGTGACGATCTGGCCGTCGGCGCAGAGGAGCTCGATCTGGCGAATATGGTCGCCGAAGCAGCCGGCGTGGCCGTGGTTCTTGCCGTGAATATTGCAGCCGATGGCCCCACCGATGGTGACAAATTGAGTGCCCGGTACCACGGGAGGAAACCAACCGCGGGGCAAAAAGACGTCGATGAGATCGCCGATGGAGACCCCGGCTTCACAATGGAGCCATCCCGTGGATTCGTCGAATTCGAGCATTCGATCCAGGCGTCGAGTCAGGATCACTCGTCCCTCGTCGAGGAGGGCGGCGTCTCCATAGCTTCGGCCCAGCCCGTGTGCCGCAAGGGATTGCTCGTCTCGGTCGGCGAGTGCTTCGAAGGCGTCGGAGCGTCGCTCCAGGCGTGTACAGAGACTCCGCACCACCGGTAATCGTCCCCAGCCGGCGAGCTCTTTTGAGGCCCAGATGGTATCGGTCATAGGAGTTTCGGCAGCTAACTTTTTGGTGAGCAAACCAGGCGCTCTTTCATACCAGTCCATATCCTTCGTGACCAGATCGCTTCGAGAGCCTGCAATTAAGAGACAAGAGTCAGCGAACAACGTGGATCATAGGCGTAACAGTCCGTCACGTTGTCACCGGGCGGCGTCCTCTGGCATACTGGTCAGCGGAGAGTTAACTCGGTTAATTGATGTTGTGACAATGCACCCCCCAGGCAGGATCCTGCATGCGTGGTACCACGGGGAAATGTCCCGGCTGTGATGGAAATGGAGAGGTGGGCACGCCCTGTCCCGAACGGGGCTGTGAGAAGCGGGGCCTCCACTATATTTCAAATCAATTCTGGGACGCCGCTCACGGAGAGGAGGGGGAGACGCCCGATCCGGTGATCGGTCAGAAGGTAGGCGATTTCCTGGTGGTCGAGCGCATCGGCGCCGGTGGGTTCGGCAAGGTCTTTCTGGCCGTGCAGGCACCACTTCTGCGATTGAAAGGGGCACTGAAGCTGATCAACGTGTCCACCGACGATCCGGAATTTTCCAGGGTATTGCTCAAGAAGTTTCAGAGCGAGGCCGAGGTTCTGGCTCACCTGACCCACCCCAATATCGTGCGCTTGTTGAAGTACGGGATCCACGGGCGGCGACCCTATCTGGTCATGGAATATGTCGACGGGGGCCGGACGCTGCGCGACGAGATCCACAGCCGCACCGTGGCGGGACGAGGGTTTTCGCCGGAGGAGATCCTCAATATCTTCGGGCAGGTGCTCAACGGGCTGGGGGCGGCCCACCAGGAGAGCATCATCCACCGTGATATCAAGCCGGAAAATATCATGCTCCAGTCGGTGGTGGGTAATCCCCATCACACGCGGCTGCTTGACTTCGGCCTGGCAAAATTCGTGGAGCATCGATCGGATACTCAGTGGCACCTGGGGTCGCCCAATTATATGGCGCCCGAACAGATTTCGCGGGAAAATCTGGGGCCCTGGACCGACCTATATGCCGTGACGGTCATGGTCTTCGAGTTGCTCAGCGGCCGACGTCCTTTCCCGGGGGGCAGCGAAAACGAAGTCTTGATAAAGAAGGTCAAAAAGGATTTTGATCCGCTCTCGGAGATCGAAGATCTGGAATTTCCAGAGGAAGCGCTGTCTTTTTTGGCCACCGGACTGGCTCGAGAGCCGGAAGAACGTTTTCGCGATGTCGAGTCCCTGCGCCAGGCGTTGGAGCCGGCAGTACGCAGCCTGGCCGATCGATTGGGAACGACGGGGGTCAAGCTCGAAGCTGAGACGGCTCACCTGAAGTCGGCAGATCTACTGGCAATAAGGTCTGCCGAAGTGGGAGGTGAGCAGGCGCTCGAGGTCAGCGAAGAGGGGGAAGTGACCACTGTTCGGGCGCCAGAGGTCGGCTATCCTCCGACCTTAGACGAGTCCGGGGCGACGCGCCGTGCCCCGGAGGTCGCTGATTCGCTAAGGGAGATCGCCCAGGACAAAGCGGAGGCCGAAGATAGTGGCCAAGAAATGCAGCCGGAGCCCGAACCGGAGCCCGAACCGGAGCCCGAAGAAGGGGGCGACGAGTTTGAAGAGGATGTCTCGGTCGGGGGTTCTCGGCGTCGGCCAGTGCTATGGGCCGTGGCGTTGTTGATGATGCTGGGTGCCCTGGCCGTGGCTGGCCTATACGGGCCCGATTTTATCGCCGAGTTGAACGCTGACAATATGATCGACGATGAGGTCTCGATCGAAGAGAGCTCGCTCTCAGATATCGCCGCCGAGGAGGTCGACGCCGGTTCGGTGGAAGTCGCCGAGGAGGCTGAGGACGTGGGCGTCGAAGATGCGGGCCAAGAAGAAGGCGATGCTGATCTGGCCGAGGTGGTCGAGGAGATCGACCGACCAGTGGTAGATATGGCGCTCGGGAAATTTCATACCTGTATTCTGGGACAGAACGGAAAAATCCGCTGCTGGGGCGGCAATTTCGATGCCGAGCTGGGCGTTGGTCACCGGCGGGCGATTGGTGATCGGCAGCCGGCGAATTCAGCGCCCTTCGTCGACGTCGGGGAGCGGGCCATCGCAATCGTCGCTGCAGGTGACAGGCAGGCATCGTTTACATGCGCCCTGTTGGAGAGCAAAAATGTGCGCTGCTGGGGGAGCAACCATTTTGGGCAGCTCGGATTGGGGCGCGCTGTGACGCGAATCGGCGAAGATGAGGCGCCGGCAGATGTGGAGCCCGTCGACGTGGGCGGGCCGGTCAAAAAACTGGCCGCCGGAGCCATGCAATACGCCACCCACGCCTGTGCCCTCTTAGAGGACGGGACGCTTCGGTGCTGGGGAAATAATCGCTACGGCCAGCTCGGCCTCGGCCATACGGAGCATATCGGCCGCACCGAAGTGCCGGCCAACGTCAGTCCCGTCGACGTCGGCGGCGAGGTCATCGACGTGGGCGCCGGGAAGTTCCACACCTGTGCTTTGCTCAAAGGGGGCAAAGCGCGCTGTTGGGGGCGCAACCAGGCCGGGCAACTGGGCTACGGCCATACCGATAATATCGGTGATACCGAGCGGCCCTCGGAGGTGGAGTACGTCGACGTTGGTGCTCCAGTGGAACAGATTTCTCTGGGACGCAGCCACACCTGTGCGGTCGTTGAGGGAGGACGGGCGCGTTGCTGGGGATGGAATCGCTACGGTCAACTGGGCTACGGTCATACGGATAATGTGGGCGACACCAATGTCCCCGCCGAGGCGGGAGATATCGACCTTGGCGCAGAGGTGCTCCATATCTCTGCAGGCGGCCTACATACCTGCGCCTTGCTGGAGGGGGGACGGGTCAAATGCTGGGGTGATAATCGCTTCGGGCAGCTCGGGTACGGACATCGGCGCAGAATTGGCGATGAGGATGTGCCGGCCAATGCCAACGACGTTCATCTCGGGGGTGTGGTGGTGGCCCTGGAGGCGGCGAATTATCATACCTGCGCGCTCTTAGAAGACGACACGCTGCGCTGTTGGGGATTCAATGATTTCGGGCAATTGGGCTACGGCCATACCGAGCATGTGGGCCACCGGCAGGCGCCGGCTGCAGCGGGGCCGGTGCCGGCCCTCGACGGATTTGAATAGCCCGTTATTTCTAGAAATTCACAAGCTCAATCGAAAGACCACCTCCCGCTGGGGCGGGTCGACGTCGTCGGGCAGGTCCCACTGGAGGATACGCTCCTGCAGGCATGAGCGCAGTTCAGTGCCGAGCTCTTCGTCGCTGCTGATGACCAGGGATTCGATATGTTTGTCGTCGTTCAAATATAGGGTGACGGCGAAGCGGTAGGTCTGGCCGCGGTCTCGCTGACAGCCCTGGAGGGTGACCGACTGATGGCGAGCCCAAGCCAGGAGGCGCTGCCGCTGTTCCGGGGTGGCAGGCGGCGGGTCGTCGGGCAGGGAAGTGCCCTGGGATTCGACCTGTCGCGGCGGTGGATCCGGCGGGTCGGCGATTGGTTCGGGAGGCTCTGGATCTGGTTCAGGGGGGCAAAATTCGACGATTTCCGGGGCCGCCGCAGGGCAATCGGATTCTTCTGGTTCAGGTGCTTCCGGCTGGGGTGCGCAGAACTCTCGGCCCACCAGAATCCCGACCGCCAGAGCGACCACGAGGGTCACCGTCTGGGCGGCGAGCTGTGCTCGGCGGTCGGTTGTGGCGTTACTCATCGCTCTATCCGTGGCGCTGTCCGAGAGTGAGCATCAATGCAGGTGCTGATTGATCTGACTCGCCGTATGCAGCGACGACGTAATAGCTCGAGTCGAAAAGGCCATGCATAGATCGAGTTCGATGCCCAGACCGCCCCGGCTATTAATCTCGCTCATAAATGGGGCGTAGTAGGTCTTGGGAGAGTTCTCGAT
The DNA here is from genome assembly GCA_007135085.1 of Myxococcales bacterium. GTDB lineage: Bacteria > Myxococcota_A > Bradymonadia > Bradymonadales > Bradymonadaceae > SLJM01. The sequence goes on along the minus strand of SLJM01000053.1, from coordinate 2,939 downwards.
GAAGTCGAGATAGCTCTGCGGAAAACTGGGCTCGGAGACGCAATTATCGACGAAGTCCTGGTACTCGATATCCTCGTCGGTGTTGATCGAGATATGGATGATATTTTCCGGAGGAAGGCTCGACGGCCCGGGAAGGCGCAGCCAGGAAGCTCCCAATTCGTCGCTGTCCATGACGTATTGGCCGGGAAGTTTGTCGTTGAGGGCGCAGGCGCTTTCGCCGTGACTGCATTGACGGCGCGTCCCCGTGAGATGAAAGACGAGAAATCCCTCTTCGGGGGGATCGAAATAGGCCCGCCCCTCGCCAGAAGCGGAGGGATTGAAGATGGGCTCCCGGTCGAGGTTCATCCCCAGAGCGGCCAGATTCTCGCCAGGAGTGTCGACACGGCTGTCCAGGTGGGCCAGGCCATCATCGGAGACGAAATACGCCAGCGTCTCTTCCATGGAGGGGCGTAGATTATCGGGAGAACCCCGTCCGTAAAGAAGGGCCGGGCGATGGCTCTGCTGGCGATACAGGGGGGCCACGGCGAGGTTTCGAATGAAGATGCCGTGGGTGATCAGCGCCACTTCCAAGAGGGCGAAATAATCGTAATAGCCTCGGGCGATACCGGCCGCGCCACGGGGAAGATCGACCAGAACCAGGGCGTCGACGACGGTGGCGTCGATGGGGATGTCGTTGAATTTAAATTCCGGCAGGTCGCCGCCTCCGCCCGGATCTTCACCGCCGCCGTCACGAATGAGCGTACAGGAGGTGAGGCCGGCACAGAGACCGATGACGAGCACGATCTTGAAGAGTTGCTTCAGTTGTCGCTTCATGTTGCCACCTCCGTCTTTGGGGGTCGGTCCAGCATGGTACCTTCGAGGGCTTCGGCATTAAAGCGGGCCACGTCATAGCCGTCACGGCGAAGCGTGGCGACCACCGTACGAAGGACCGTCTGACGGGCGTCGAGAAAGTCGGCGCGGGTCGTCGGAATTTCAAGGGAGAGCTCGGTGGATACGGCCTGGCGCTTGGCCGCCGGCGAGGCGCGGAGCATGTGGTCCGTAAGCGGGTCGTCCGTGCCCTGTAAAAAGGTCGTAAGAGTCTCTACGGGGATGCGGTGAATGGCATTTGTCAGCATCTCCGAGGGGAGGACTAGAAGGGTCGACTCCAGGCAGATACGGGACAATACGGCGGTGGCCACGTCCGGTTGATTGTCGCGCAGATCGCGCAGGATATTTTCCTGTTCCGCTCCCTGCATGGCCTCCACCATCTCGACGATCATATCGGCCTGGCCGGCGGCCTGCCGGCCGGCATCGGTGAATTCGTCTGCCGTCTGGCGCAGGCGACCGGCGAGCTGGCGAGATTGGCTGCGAGACAGGGTCTCGGAGCCGCTGGCTTCCATGAGGAGTTCGCGGCGTTCCTGGGTGGTCAGGTTTTCCAGATAGCGAGAGCGAAGTACCGGCGACAGACGGGTCAATACGAAGCCCCGCTCGCGGCGAGATGCCTCGTTCAAAAGCCGCGTGATCTGGCCCAGGGTCAAGCCCTCGAGGAATTCCCATTCTGCCTCGGCCGATCCGTCGTCGACGACGAGCTGTGCGTCGAGCCGGGAGCGGGCCTTTCGGGCGATGGCCTGGGCGTCTTCGGCGTCGATGGTGTCGTCCAGGGCGGCCACGTGATTGCTGACCACTTCGAGTTCGGGCCGCATCTCCGGATCGCGGCGCAGGTCGGCCAGAATCGACGGGCCTACGAGGCGCACCAAAAGCGCCACCTCTTCGGGCTCGTCTTCGACCCAGCGGCGCAACATCCGGTTTAAGGCCGACCGTGATTTCTTGAGGTCGTCGCGCAGGGCGTCGATATCGGGCATGGTCGCCACTTCCGGGGTGCCGTCGGTGTCGCCTTCGGCGCCGGCGTCCTGACCGGCCCTGGCCAGATCTTCGATGCGCCGCAAAATGAGGAGGATCAATCCACCCAAAATCAGCAGGGTCAGCAACAGGGCGATCCAGGGAAGGATCTCCTGCCACAGGGGCGTCTCGGCGCGGACGGGCTCTTCGACAGGGGCCTCTTCCTCGGCCGTCGGCTCTGGTTCGGGAAGGGGCTCGGGGGCGGGTCTGGGTTCGGGCATCGGCGGCGGTGCCGGAGTCTGGCGAGGCAGAGGATCGGGCATGGGCGGAAGCTGGGGCTGCGGAAATTCGAGCATCTCCGGGCGCACTTCCACGTTTTGAGCCAGATCTTGGAGTCGGAAATGAGCCATGCGCGGGATATTGGCCTGAAAATTTTCCGGCAGGTTGCTGTCCATCAAGATCGTGGCTTCGATGCGGCGCACCTCCGTTTCAAAGCGGGTCCCCGAGGCGCCCTCGAATCCGGGATAGACCTCGCCCATGGCCCGGGGCTCGGCGACGGTGACCTTGAGCTCCACCAGCTCACAGCGCCCGGGGCAGAGGCGTCCGATGAGGGACTCGATCTCGGCGCGAGCCTGTCGCTCGGTGGTGCTTTTGGTCTCTTCCCGGGCCGTATTCAGGGCTCCCCGGTTGGCTTCCACGGCGGGGATGAGCACGAAGAGACAGAGCAGAGCAGACGCCAAAAATGTGAGTAAGAAGTGGCTCCTCACGGGGCCTCCACGGGGTCTGGGGTTGGGGATTCGGCCGAACTGTCGCCAAAGGCGGTGTTGAGCAGGTGGTGGACTCGGTCGGAGGGCAGGGTGTCGATGCGAAGGACGACCCTGCGGTTTGCGGAGCGCACTTCTTCGAGCTCGGCATCGGTCAGTTCGGAGACGGCCGCCTCGTCGAGCAGGTCGATGTCGGTGGCCGGCCGGGTCTCGGCGAAGCCGTGAACCGACAGCCTGCGGCGATCGACGCCGGCCTGGGCCAGATGCTCCATGACGTGGATGGCCCGGGCGGTGGACAGCTCCCAGTTGGAGCGAAATCGTCCAGAGCTGATGGGCACGTCGTCGGTATAGCCCTCG
>SLJM01000467.1 GCA_007135085.1 Myxococcales bacterium | reverse complement strand
GATGGCGAGGAAGTGATTCGCCTGGTGGGAGTGGTCGACGACGAGGTGCGGTATCTAAGAGGCGATGATTGCGTCGATGATGGCGAGCCCTTTTGGCGAGAGCCGCCGCAGCGGGAAGGGGATCTGGTAGAGGTTCTCGTCGATTCCGCTGATGAGACCTTCGTCGAGATGGATATCTCAGTGCACAGCGAAAATCGATTTCACCTCGAGGCTGCCCAGGGCGACGACGAATTTGAGATGCGGCGGATCTATCCCGAGGTGAGCCCCACGGCCATTCCCGGGCTCACTGACTTCGAGCTGGCAGGGGAGTGGCTGATGATCGGTTATCCCTGCTTTGAGGCAGAAGTGCCGCAATTGGTTCGGATCATCGACCCGCCGGCGCCGTCTATCCATCTCAATAAAGTCGTCGGCGACGCCTGCGTCTCCGATGGGGAGGCTTTTTTGGACGCCCAGGTCTCGGGCACACTGGTCACGGGGTCGCCGAAACTCCACGACGATTGGGAATTTGGTGAGATACGAAGCAGCGATGAGGAAGTAGGGGAAGTCGAGGCGGTGGGCACGGTGCGAACGGAGAACTTCATTCGCCTCGATATTCTCGGTGAGGTCGTTGATCTTCGTCGAGTTCTCGGAGGGTGACTTTCGTTGAGATCAGCGAAAGGGGCCCTCGATCTCGGAGGTGATCCATCCGCCGTAAAAGGAGCGCGGCTCCGGCTGGGCCTGCTCACCATCGACCAGACATTGATCGACTCGGGCCGGATAAAAGGCGATGAAGTTTCGAATGCTCTCAAAGCCACGCTTCGGGTCCGGATAACACCAGGCGGCGGCTTCGACGACGGCGTCCGCTACGTGGAGGTCGTAATAGTCGGCGATGCCCTTCCACTCGCAATAGGTGCGGTGGTCGTTGGGGGCCATCAGCTCCATGCGCACGTCTTCGGGGGGAAGATAATAAGTGGGGGGATGGCCGGTCTCGCAGACCCGCAGGGCCCGCGTCGTATCGGCGATGAGGGTGCGGGAGTGGATGACCTGAATCCGGCGGTGGGTCGGGCGGATCGCCGGTGGGCGCGGATATTCCCAGATCGATTCGCGATGTTCGCCGGCGTGAGTTCGCATAAGCTCTCCGAAACCTCAGTGGGGGCCGTGGTGGCGTAAAGGTGCCGGAGTCGAAGCTAGGTACGCACGACAAGGAGCAAAGCAATAAAGACTCAGTCTTGGGTCCTGGGTCTTGAACGGCGCCCTGCGATGTCGAGATCTAAACCACGTTTACTTCGAACCCCGGATTCTTAGCTTTGTCAGCCCAGCGTCTGCCGGTTTGTCCTCCCTCCACGTAGCGATGCTACGCGTCAGTCGGCCAAAACGACATCCATCTGACCTGACTGTGCTAATTTTTCCGGCTTTCAAAGTAAAAGTGGTTTAGTTGGGTCTTGTGGGTTTTCGTTGAATTACTGCCAGGCCAAGGATGGCCTGTGGACCATTGAGTCATGGAGTTAAACGATGGGTAAATCGCGACGGGTGAGGCTCGAGATTTATGGGCGAGTGCAGGGGGTGTTTTATCGGGCGTCGACGCGGGAGAAGGCCGATGAGTTGGGCGTAAATGGCTGGGTGCGCAATCGGGCCGATGGGTCGGTGGAGGCCCTGGCGGAAGGAGATGCCGACGCGGTGGCGGGGCTTATCGATTGGGCCCATGAGGGACCGAGTCGGGCGCAGGTAGAACGAGTGGAGGTCACCGACGAGGAGTTCGAAGGTGACCTCCGGGGATTCAAAGTGCGGCGCTGATTCAGCCTTCGGCGGCGTTGCGGATGTCGGCGATGGCCTGGGCGTAGTCGTCGCGCTTGAAGATGGCGCTGCCGGCGACCAGGACGTCGGCGCCGGCTTGTCGGATATCACCGGCGTTGGTGGGCTTGACCCCGCCGTCGACCTGGACGTCGACGTCGACGCCGAGGGCGCTCAATTTATTGCGCAGGTCCCGTAATTTGCGAATCGTCGATGGGATGAAGGCCTGGCCGCCAAAGCCCGGGTTGACGCTCATCAGAAGAATCAGGTCCAGATCTTCGGCCAGGTATTCCACCCAGTCCAGCGGGGTCGCCGGATTGAGGGCCAGTCCCGCTTTGGCGCCCTTTTCATGGATCTTCTGAACCGTTCGGTGGGGGTGATCGCTGGCCTCGGGGTGGAAGCAGACCAGGTCGGCACCGGCTTCGACGAAGAGGGGGGCGAATTCGTCGGGCTTCTCGATCATGATGTGGACGTCCAAAAAGGCGTCGGGGCAGGCCTTTCGAAGACTCTCGACGACGGGAAGGCCGATGGTGATATTGGGCACGTAGTGGCCGTCCATGACGTCGACGTGGAGCCAGTCGGCGCCAGCTTCGAGCACGGCGTTGCATTCTTCACCGAGGCGGGCGAAGTCGCTGGCGAGTATGGACGGAGCGATGCGAAGGGGGCGGCGATCAGTCATCTTGGGACCTCATTTATTCGCGGTGGTGGCGAAGACGTGCTGCAAAAAAGGCGTCCGAGTCATGGTCAAGTGGGTTGAGCACCAGCTCTCCCAGGTCGTTGGTATAGGTCGACCAATCGAGGTCGTCCAGCCCGGGGGGCGCTTCTCTTTGAAATTGTGGGTGCTCGTCCAGAAAACGGGTAATTTGTCGGGGCCCTTCTTCGGCGGTGAAGGTGCAGACGCTATAGACCAGAAGACCGCCGGGGGCGACGCGGCGGGCTGCCTGCGCCAAAAGCTGAGCCTGCAGGGCGGCCCTGTCGGCGATATCGTCGGCGCTTCGCCGCCAGCGGGTCTCGGGGTGGCGGCGAATGACGCCCAGTCCCGTGCAGGGGGCGTCGACGAGGACCAGATCAAAGCTCCCGTTTTTTTCGGGGAGGTCTTCGAGAACACCGCGAAAGGTTGAGGTTCGGTCTGAAATGCCGATCTGCGAGGCGCTGCGCTGGAGGTGATCCAATTTCGATTGCTGAGGCTCGACGGCCAGCAATTCTGAATCACTGGCAAGTGCGGCCAGGTGGAGGGTCTTTCCGCCGAGGCCGGCGCAGGCGTCGAGTACGGACGATCCCGCTGGGGGCGCGGCAAAATGGCCGACCAGCTGGCTGCCGAGATCTTGGACGACCAATTTTGATCGCTCCACAAGGTCGCGGGTGGCGTCGGTCATCTGATCGGCGCGCAGGGCGCCGGGGACGTCGTCGACTTTCCTCAGATCGTCGACAGCCTGATCGGGCAATTCGGAGACAGCTCGAAAATAGTGGGGAGGACGGGCGTTAAAGGCCTTTGCCATGTCCATGGCTTTGTCGAACCCGTAGGCCTCGATGAGCCGGGCTGCCAGCCAGTCGGGCAGGGAGTGACGAAGGCCCAGGTATTTTGTGGGGTTGCTCTCTGGAGCCACATCGTCCCAGACATTCCATTGGCGGCGCTTTCTCAACATGGAGCGAAGCACGCCGTTGACGAATCCCGAGGCGCCGCGGCTGGCCCGCTTCTTCGTCATCTCCACGGCTTCGTCAACGGCGGCGTGGTCCGGGATGCGGTCGAGAAAGAGCAGTTGGTAGGCCGCGAGCCGTAAGTTGAGCAGCACCGGCCGGTCGAGCTTGTCGAGCCCTCGATTGACGAATTTGGAGAGCACGGCGTCCAGCGTTCGCTGCCGGGTGAGGGTGCCGTAGACCAACTCCGTGGTCAGCCCCCGATCGCGCTCGTCGAGCTTGCTCTTGTCCAGAGCCGAGGACAGGGCGATATGGCTATAAGCGTCGTCGAAGGTGACGCGCTCCAATACGTCGACGGCGATGCTTCGCGAGGAGCTGCTCATGAGTTGCCCCGAAAGAGGTCGCCCTCATCGAGGGAGTGGCCGTTTAAAAAGTCGGTCACGTCCATGGCCTTTCGCCCCGACGCCTGGAGCTCCAGGCATTCAAGGACGCCCCCGCCGGTGGCGATCCAGAGTTCGCCGTTGCTGCGATCGGCGCGGAGTACCGTGCCCGGAGCGGCGCCGCCCACCTCCTGGGGTTCCTCCCATTCCAGGGGCTTTGCCAGGTGAAATTTAATCCGTTCGCCCTCAGCTTCGGCGCCGTGGAGGAAGGAATAGGTGCCGGGCCAGGGGTTGAATCCACGAATGCGGTCGGCGATCTCTTTGGCGGAGTGATCCCACTGAATCTCACCGTCCGATTTGGACAGCATGGGGGCGTAGGTCGACTTTTCGTCGTCCTGGGCAATGGCGGTGACGCTGTCCAGGTGAATCAGGCGCATGACGTCGACGATGAGCTCGGCGCCCATGGTGGCCAGCCTGTCGTGGAGCTCGCCGGCCGTCTCCAGGGGGCCGATGAGGGTCTTCTTTTTGAGCAACATCGGACCCGTATCGAGCCCCTCGTCCATCTGCATGATGGTCACCCCCGACTCCTCCTCGCCGCGTACGATGGCCCAGTTGATCGGGGCGGCGCCGCGGTATCGGGGCAGCAGTGAGGCGTGAATATTGAGCGAGCCCAGGCGGGGAAGCTCCAGAAGCTGCGGTTTGAGGATCTGGCCGAAGGCAGCGACGACAGCCACGTCGGGATCGAGCTGTCGAAGGGCCTCCAGAGATTCCTCGTCGTTGACGTTCTCTGGCTGAAAGACGGGGATCGAGAATTTCTGAGCCGCTTTTTTGACCGCCGTGGGGAGCATCTTTTTGCCCCGGCCGCGGGGGCGATCGGGGCGGGTGACCACGCCGACGACCTCGTCGCGGCTGGTGGCCAGCGCCTCCAGAGCGGGCACGGCAAAATCTGGGGTGCCCATATAGACGATGCGAAGCGGGGTCTGAGTCGATGCGGTCATAGATGGGGGCTCACTGGTTGTCGTCCTGTTCCTCGTCGCCTTCTTCTTCTTCGCGTCTGGCGAGGTTGGCCAGGTGTTTTTTGTATTTTTTGACGGTCAGGCGGCGCTTGAGGCCGCTGAGATGATCTAAGAAGAGCACCCCGTCCAGGTGGTCCAGCTCGTGCTGGATGGCCACGGCGAAGAGTTCTTCGGCCTCGAGTTCGAAGGGCTCACCCTCGCGGTCGAGAGCGCGCACCTTGACCTGGGCTGCGCGGTTGACCTTTTCGTAGACTCCGGGGATGGACAGGCATCCCTCTTCCCAGACCAGCTGGCCCTCGCTCTCGACGATCTCGGGATTGATGAAGACGTGCAGATCTTCGCGTTCCTCCGGGCCGGAGACGTCGATGACCGTAATCCGCAAGGGGACGCCCACCTGCGGGGCGGCCAGGCCGATGCCGGGGGCGTCATACATGGTCTCCACCATATCGTCGACGAGTTGACGGATTTCGTCGTCTATTTCGTCGACGGGATCACAGGTCGTGGTCAGGACCTTGTCGGGAAATAAGACGATGTCGCGGATAGCCATAAGGTGCTCGTGTTATTTTTTGAGTGTGTGTTGGAGGTAGACTTCGCGAAGGTCGGGATCGCCAAGGACAGCAAAGGCGTCTTCCAGGGCATCGCGGATTTCGTCGAGCTCATCCTGGAACCGGCGGACCAACTCGAAATTAATCACCTCTGGATCGAAGCGCTCATAGAGGCGGTGGAAAGCCTGGCGAACCGTCTGGGTTTCGGCCCCGCGGCGCAGCCGTAAGATGGCGTAATAATCCTCGTGGCGCACCGCTTTGAGAGTGCGTGATATTTCGTCCGCCGAGAGACCCTCATCATCTGCGGAGGGCGATGAGGGGCCGCGAAAGATGGCGCTTTTCGCGATTCGGCGCGACGGGGAGCCCGGCTCGTCGAGGGGCTCGAGGACGACATGGCCGTCAAAATAGGAGGCGCCGCCTTCGTCGGAGCCCTCGGCGCTATCGGGGGCCACGACCTGCTCCGATGAGTCGATCTCCTCGGCCAGTTGGCCGGGGTCGATATCGAGGGCCTCCTCGATGGAGCGGACCAGATCGGCCGGTTCTACTTCCGGCGGATGCCAGCCCACCAGATCGAGGGTTCGCACCCGAGCCGCCACGTCGCCGTCGTCGGGCAGGGGGCAGATCATCATCAACGGGACCAGCCCGCCCAGGGGCCGTTTTCGGATCGCCCGGGCCAGAGTCTCGACCCGGGAGCCGCCGCGGTCGTCGGCGACAATGATCAGATCGGCCGGCGTGGCCTCGAATTGGCGAATGCCCGCCGATGGAAGGCGCGCCGTGTCCACGTCGAGGCCCTGGCCGACTTCACGGTGCAGTCGCTGGGCCCAGTCGTCGGCAGGGCGGCCGATGATGAGGAGGCGAATCATGAAAGTGGCTCACGAGCGCTTGCGGTAGATATGACCTTTTTTGTGCACCCCGAAGCCCTCGGGCAGCCCCGCTTCTACGTCTTCGCGCTCGTCGTCGGGGATGGTCCAGCCGGGATGATCGACGAAGATCTCGGTGAGCTTCTGGAGGATACGAAGGGAGTCCTCTTCTCCCAGCCGTTTGCGAAGTGGCTCTTCGGCGATAGCGTCGTCGTCCTGGGCCATCAGGGAGTCGACGGCGAGGAAGCGAATCGGCTCGTTATCGTCTTCCAAAAAGCGAATGACCTGCTCGGCCAGGTCTTCACTTTGAAATTCGGCGGCCCTCAAGATGAGCTCTCGTTTTTTCTCGGGGTTTCGCCGGTAGCCAATATCGGCGGCGGCCAGCAATTCGGTGATCACGTCGGCCATCTCTTCGTAGGAGACCAGATCCTCCAACGACTTGAGGGGCCAGTTGATATTTTCGTCCATCTCTTTGAGGTAGTCCGTGATGGTCCCCACCACGTCCACTTCGTTGCGCCGACCGAGATCGACGAGCACGGAGTAGACGAATTGTTTCTCCTCGGCGTCGGTGGTGTGGTTGGGGTTGGTCTCTTCAAAGCGCGACAGGAGAATGCGAATCGCCTCGGGAGTGCCGTCTTCACGCAGCATTTCCACGGCGTACTGGCGCTCCGCGGCCTGGGTGTACATATTGCTCAAGGTCTTTTTGCGCTTTTTGAGCCAGCGCTCCCGGGCCTTTTCTTTATCGAACAAAAAATCGAGAAAACCCATCGGTGTCTCCAGGTTGGACGTGTTCAGCATGACCTGTGGGAGGCCATGGTACATTAGGTTAATCGTCGTGGCAGAAACGCGGGAAGGGGCCGCGAAATTTCAATCACACCACGGCGTTACCACAGGGCATGGTTGCTCACAAGTCGGCGTTCGCGTTGCTCACTGGGGTTATACTCGCTGCGCTCGCGTGGTTTGTGGTTTGTGGTTTGCTGTTCGGCGATCGAAGTGGATCGGATCTTAGAGGATGTTGCAGCGCGCAGTTAACCACCAACCACTAACTACCAACCACAGTGAGCGAAGCGAACGGCGAGCAAACTTGCCG
>SLJM01000441.1 GCA_007135085.1 Myxococcales bacterium | reverse complement strand
GCCAGGCCAGGGATGGCCTGAGGACCAAAAAGGCACAGCCAGGCCAGGGATGGCCTGAGGACCAAAAAGGCACAGCCAGGCCAGGGATGGCCTGAGGACCAAAAGGCGAACAGCCAGGCCAGGGATGGCCTGAGGACCAAAAGGCGAACAATCAGGCCGCGCGCTGCGCGGCGGCGGCTACAAATCGCTCGCAGGCGCAGACAATCGCCTCGAGATCGGCAACCTCGGGGTCGACGAAGTGACCCTTGTCGTCGCGTCGCTCCAGGCGAAGCAGTCCATCACGGTCGGGCTTAAGCCCCAGCCGTTGTCCCAGGACTTGCTCGGTCATCGATAATTCTTCGGGGGTCGCTCGGTAGGCCCGGCACCAGGGGATGGCAGGGCCCGCGGGGTGGGGTCGATTTTGGTTTTGTAGGAATCGCCGGCGCTGCTCTTCGTCGTCGAAGATCAGGAGCCGTGGACCGGCGTCGATCTCGTCGAGCCAGGCCACGCGGCCATCATCGACGACGATCCGACGGGGGACCTGGAGGAGGCTTGTGTGCAGCTTCGATTCCAGACGTGCAAAGGCTCGGTAGAGGGCCTTCGTCGGCGTCGCCGGGTCTGAAACTTCATTGGAGTGGACTTGCTCGTGAAGGTAGGACAGGGCGTATTCCAGAAGAATTCGCCCGCCCCGAGCTTTCATAAAGGCCCGCCAGTCGGCGGGGCCGTCGGCGCCGAAGGCGGTGAGCAGGGCCATGACCAGGCGATCGACGCCGGGGTCTTTGCCGAAATAAAGGGGCAGGGTGGCCACGTCGACGCCGGGAGGATCGAGGTGGGCGACGCGCAGGCCGATGGTCGTGCCCGGCGTCGGGGTTTCACGTCCCTCGAGCCAGCGAACCTGGTGGCCCCGCTGGTCGTGGAGGCAGCGCACGGCCAGGCCCCGTTTGTGGGCCCCTTCGACGACGTAGAGATCCCAGGGCTCGTCGGCGAGGGCGCGATGGACCAGGGCGTCGATGATCGTCGCCGGTGGGGCCGAACTCTCGTGATCACCGTCGAGGGCCAGCCACTCGGCGATATGGGCCCGGGCGCGAGCGTCGACGGGGGTGATCCCCGTCGTCGCCCAGTGGGAGCAAATGGTCTCCTCCGGGCCGCGGCGGCGCAGGGCGTTGACCCCTTCTTCCCATTGCCAGCGGCAGATCGCTGCCGGGGGGATATCGAACGATTGGTGCTCTTGCAGGGCTTCCATCTGGGACCTCCATCAAAATGGGGGGGAGTGGCGACGAGACCTCCTGACATATTTGTTGTCGACCAGATGGGGGTGGTTTTTGCGTAATTTCTAAAAAAAAGTTTCGAGAACCGGGCGCGATAGATGAGCGAATCCACCGAACTGGAGCGGTTTGACGCCGCCATCGACGAAACTCTCGAAGGGGACGAATCAGACGATTCTACGACGGCGCGGCGTAGAGTTTGGGAAATACCTTTAAGGTCTCGGGTAAGACGCGCTATAAAGGGATATCAGATGTGGATAAGGGAACTCATAATTATTGACTCTCCGTTAAGGGAGAGGGATTTACGACAGAGGTTTGGAACATGGCGCGGAGAGGATACTTCCCGGGGGGGACCCGGGGCTGGATGGCCGGGGTTATATCAATCCTGGCGCTGACCGGTTGTAGCGGGCTATTCGGAGAGCTCGGAGAATTTGAGGGTGGACCCGACGACGATGATGAGTCAGGGGAGCTGACCGTAGAAATTATCTCGGGGCCGCCGGAGTGGAGCAATGAACAGGACGCCGAGCTTGAATTTGAATGCACCTGGGAGGAGGGCTGCCAGTTCTACTGCGATCTCAATGAGGCCGGGGAGGAGCTGTGTACCTCACCCGTGGTCTATGCGGATCTGGAGGACGGTCATTATCGCTTTGAGGTGTGGGCCGTCACCGACGAGGGATTGGAGAGCGAAGCCGCCTGGTGGGAATGGGAGGTAGATACGGTGAGTCCTCAGGTCGTCGATCTCGAGGGGCCGCCGGAGATCACCAACGAGACCGAGGCCCTATTGCGCTTTTCCTGCTCCAAGGATGATTGCAGCTATGAGTGCAGCCTCAACGGCAGCCTGCCCGAGTCATGTGAGCCCGACGTCCTCTATGAAGATCTGAGTGATGGAGAATATGAGTTTCAGGTCCGCGCCACCGACGGGCTCGGACAAGTCGGTCCCACGGCGGTCCATGAGTGGATGGTGGACACCGTGCCACCACAGATCCTTGACTTGACAGGTCCCGAGTCCTTGACCAATGAGACGACGGCGACCTTTGATTTCGGTTGCTCCAAAGAGGAGTGCCTTTTCCACTGTAGCCTCAACGAAGGGGAGTGGGCGTCCTGCGAGCCCGGTGAGACCTACGAGGAGCTCGAGGAGGGAGCTCATCTATTCGTCGTGCAGGCCAGCGATCCCCTCGGCAATCAAGGAGAAGAGTCGATCTGGGAGTGGGCGATCGACGTCACGCCACCAGAGCTGGTGATCGACGACGGCCCGGAAGGCGAGATCTTTGAAGATGAGGTGAACTTCGAATTCTATTGTGCAGAAGGCGAACTGTGTGACTTTGAATGTGACCTCTACTTCGTCTCCCTCAGCGGAGAAGACGAGAGCTCGGGCTGGCAAACCTGCAACTCTCCATTTACTGAGCAGGGCTTAGAAGATGGAGATTATTTGCTCACCATTCGCGCCGTCGATCAGGCGGGCAATGAGTCGATCCGCGAGGTCAATTGGAGCGTGCGGACCGATCGGTGGACGATGATCAGCGCCGGTGTAAATCACAGTTGTGGGATTCGCCACGACGCCACCCTGTGGTGCTGGGGGAGCAATAGCGCCGGCCAGCTGGGGGTGGGGGATACAGAATCGAGATTTGCGCCGACCCAGGTGGGGAGTGAGGAGGATTGGAGGGGGGTCGCCACAGGCCACAGCCACAGCTGTGGGGTGCGAGAGGACCTCAGCTTGTGGTGCTGGGGCGCTTATACGCACGGACAGCTCGGAATCGGGAATGTGTCATCACCTCAATTAGAGCCGCAACAGGTAGGAGAGTCCCAGGACTGGGAGACCGTCGGCGTCGGCTGGCACCATAGCTGCGGGATAACCACCGGCGGTGCTCTCTGGTGTTGGGGGAGAAACGGTACCGGGCAATTGGGGCTCGGACACGAAGATACTGAATTCGAACCCGCCAACATAACTGGAGGGAGCTGGGCGGCCGTGGCAGGCGGTGCCGATCATACATGTGCCATCACTATAGGAGGAGCTCTATGGTGTTGGGGAGATAATGAGCGTGGGCAGCTTGGACAAGGGGATAACCAGTCATCTTCCAGCCCTCAGCCAGTGGGGTTCGAGGAAGATTGGGAGGCGATCGTTGCAGGAAGAGAGTTTAGCTGCGGCATTCGTGCGGGCGGCTTGTTATATTGCTGGGGGAGCAATACCTCGGGCCGACTCGGCGTGGGAGGTGGAAGCCATCGAGATGAGCCGACTCAGGTGGGCTTCTACTCTGATTGGGTGGATGTCTCCACCGGCAGCAGTCACGGCTGCGGGGTGCGCGATAATGGCACCCTCTGGTGCTGGGGAGAGGGACGCGCGGGAAAGACTGGTCAGGGAACGGAAGATACGGTCACCTCACCGGTCCAGAGCGGCGATGATGAGGATTGGTATATGGTCGCCGCGGGAGCAGACCATAGCATTGGTTTGACAGACTCCTATAGGCTCTGGGGATGGGGGAATAATACCTTAGGCCAGACCGGGTTGGATGATGGAACAACGGAAGTGTTGGTGCCAACGGAGGTGGAAGAAGATTGAGGCTATTTCGCCTGTCCTGTGGCCACCCGTGGAGGTCGCGGCCCTCAGATGGGGGAGGCTTTTGCGTAATTTTCAGAAAAAAGTTTCGAGGATCTGGAGTAATAAATGAGCGAATCCAGCGAGCTGGAGCGGTTTAACGCCGCCATCGACGAAGCACTCGAAGGTGGCGAGTTCGATGATTCTACGACGGCGCGGCTACAGGAGATTCTATCGGAGTCCATCGACGCCGGGGTCTCCGTGGTGGCCCTGATGCATCTGGTGGCCCACCCGGTGGTGGCCGAAGCGCTGGCCCAGGGAGAGGTGCCCACCCCGTTGGTGGGCTCGATCTCACAGGCATTGCACGTCTCCCTGGATATGTTCAGCGAGTGGACCGGGGCGCCTCTGTTGATCCAACTGGAGCGGCTGGAACGAGAATATCGGCGGGAGAAGAAGACCTTCGAGGTGGTTCGAGGCCGCGTCTCTTCTGCCGACGACGAGGCGGCTACGGCGATCGTAGAGCGCTACCTCAACAGCGAACCCTCGGCGTTCTTCGCGACTCGCCTTGAAGCAGAATTTCCCGAGGTCGTAGATAAGGTCGAGCGCGACAATCGGTGAGGCCATGGCCGGTTCGGTCTTAATCCTGGTCGCCGCCTTTTTGTGGGCACTCATCGGAGTCTTCACGGCCCAGCTCTTCGTCGAGGGGATGGCGCCCATGGAGATCGCCTTCTGGCGAGCCCTGCTGGCGGGCGGTCTCTTTATTGGCCATGGGTTGCTCGGCCGACATCTGCGGCTGAGGCGTGGCGGCGACGCCCTGTGGTTTGGGCTATTTGGCGTCTTCGGCGTGGCCCTGTTTTTCAGCGCCTTTAATTTCGCCATCGAGACCGGGGGGATAAGCCTGGCCGTAGTATTGCTCTATACGGCGCCGGCCTTTGTGGCGCTGTTGGCCTGGCTCATCCTTGGTGAATCTCTGGGTCCCAAAAAGGTGGGCGCTGTGGCGCTGGTCATCGCCGGAGTAACCCTGGTGGCCTTCGGCGGTGGCGGCAGCGGCGTCTCCGTCAGCGCTGCGTCGCTTGCCTGGGGACTGACGGCCGGGCTGGGGTATGCCAGCTTCTATATCTTCGGCAAATTCTATCTGCTCCACTACCACCCGGTGGCCATCTACGCCTATGTATTGCCCGTGGCGGCCCTGGCTATTCTGCCTTTCGTCGAGTTTTCACCAAAATCGACCACCGCCTGGGCGCTCATCGCCGTGCTCACCCTGCTGTCCACCTATCTGGCGTACCTGGTCTATTATCTGGGGCTTCGAAATATCGAGGCCTCAAAGGCATCGCTGCTGGCGAGCACGGAGCCCGTCATGGCCGCCACGTTTGCGGCGATTTTCTTCGGCGAGCGACTGGGGATGTGGGGGATCATCGGCGCCGCCATGGTCGTCGCCGCCTCGTTGTTGGTGGTTCGACGGCGCCGGAGGGTTAAGGTGGACTGATTCGTCGAGGGCTTATGGGAGTGGGGTTTTGATAATTCTTCGATGAGTCATGGTGGATTTTGAATCTCATGATCGAAGACCACCTCGACCGGGCGGGCCGATCTATGTGAAAATACCCGGCCGGTCCACCGAGGCGGGCCGGTCGTAGTACTGAAGGTTTCCCCGTGGTGAGTTGTCGTCGATGTTCCTCCAGGCAGTCCACATAATGCCCATGCTGGCCACGGTGGCCACGGCCCCGGCTCTTTCGACGGGTATGCTCGTCGTCTTTGCGATCATCCTGGCGGCGTTGATCCTATTCATCACCGAATGGGTGCCCATGGATATCACGGCCATCGGGGTCATCGTCGCCTTGGTGGTGCTCGAACCATGGACTCAGATCTCGCCGCAGGATGGGGTGTCGGGATTTGCAAACCCGGCGACCATCGCCGTCCTCGCCATGTTTATCTTGAGCGAAGGGGTGCGGCGAACGGGATTCGTCCAATGGGTGGGCGATAAGATCATTCAGCTGGCGGCGGGGAGTCCGCGAAAGCAATTTGCCATGCTCACCGGACTCTCTGGCACCACGGCGGGGATGATCAATAATACGCCCGTGGTGGCGATGATGATTCCCATGGTGGCCGATATTTCGGAGAAGACGAAGACGTCGCCGTCGAAATATCTGATGCCCATCTCATTTATCTCCATGATCGGTGGCATGCTCACCCTGGTGGGTACGTCGACCAACCTGTTGGCCAGCGATATTTCGGATCGGTTGTTGGACCGTCCGTTTACGATGTTCGAGTTTACCCATCTGGGGGCCATCCTCCTGGTCGTCGGTTTTTTCTATCTGCTCTTTATCGGCCGCCACCTGATCCCGGAGCGGATCAAACCCGAAGAGGACCTGACCGCCGAATTCCAGATGGAGGATTATCTCACGGAGGTCTCGGTGCGCGAGGATTCGCCACTGTTGGGATATACGGTGCGCGAGGCCCTGCGGGAGATGAAGCTCGACGCCGACATCGTCCATATGGTTCGTGACGGTCAGAAATTCTCCAAGCCCCTGGCCCGAAAAGAAGTCTGCGCCGGCGACCGGCTGATGATCCGAACCGACCGCGAGAATTTGCTCCGTCTCTTGGATTCGGAATCTCTCGATATCGTGCCCGCCACGGGGCTGGAGGCGCGCAGCAAAGACGATCCTCAGCGCACGCCGCGCCGCCTGGCCGAGGTGGTCATCCTGCCCGACACGCCCCTGGTGGGAGAGACGATTCAGTCCCTGAACTTCGAGGCTCAATACGAGGCGGCCGTGCTGGCTATTCGCCGTGGTCGGCGCATCGTCCACAACCAGATGGATGACTTCGTCCTCACCGGGGGTGACACCCTCCTGGTCCTGGCCTCGGCCAAAGATTTTGAAAAGCTGATCAACGACCGGCGCTTCGTCGTCGTCGACAAAGACGCCAAGCCGGCGATGCGCACCTCGAAAATGCCCGTGGCCCTGGCGATCGTCGCCGCCGTCATCGGCGTGGCGGCCCTTGGGATTATGCCCATCATGGTCACCGCCCTGGCCGGCGTATTGGCCATGATCATCACGGGGTGCCTGGACTCCAACGAAGCCTACGATGCAGTGGACTGGCCGGTGATCTTCTTATTGGCGGGCATGATCCCCCTGGGCGCCGCTCTGGAGGCCACCGGCGGAGCGGCGTTCCTGGCCTCAGGCATGGTCTCCACTGCCGGCGTTCTGCCGGCGTTGGCCATGGTATTCGTCTTCTATATGGTGACCACCCTCATCACTCAGGTCATCAGCAATAACGCCAGCGTGGTCCTCATGGTCCCCGTGGCCATCAAGGCTGCAGATACGCTGGGCGCCGAGCCCTTCGCCTTCGTCATGGCCGTCACCTTTGCGGCGAGCACGGCCATGCTCACCCCGATCGGTTATCAGACCAACCTGATGGTCTATGCACCGGGGGGCTATAAATTCACCGACTATTTCCGCGTCGGCGCGCCACTGCAATTGCTTTTGGCGATTGCTACGACGTTTGGAATTTACTGGATCTGGGGCGTATAGGCGCCGAGGGCGCCTACAGCGCCGGGGTG
>SLJM01000453.1 GCA_007135085.1 Myxococcales bacterium | reverse complement strand
CCTCCCCGACCGCCCGATCCGGCATCACTGCTGCCGCCTCCCCCATCTCCGCCGGCTCGGCCATTGCCGCCACTGCCACCAGAACCACCGTGACCGCCATCGCCGGCGGTTCCTCCTTCGATTCGCGCCTGGCGCAATTCGATGTCGCTGTCCTCCAAGAACAATGCGATCGACGCTCCGCCGTGGGTACCGCCTGTAGCAGCCGTTCCACCACATCCTCCAGATCCGCCGCCGCCGCCAGAACCACCCCAATAATCGCAGGTACCCCAGGTGTCCTGGCCACCGGCACCACCACCGCCGCCGCCACCCGTGCCGTGGGCGCCATCGCTGCCTTCAGTGCCATCAACTCCGATCCATTGTAACCCATCGAAATAGCCCGAGTTGTCTCCACCTGTGCCGTGGCCGCCATTCTCACCGTCGTCACCATCTGCTCCATCGCCGCCGTCGGTCTCTTCTCCGCCGGCTGATCCTCCTGGGGAACCACCTTCAGAAGGTTGACCAGAAACAGCCATTGGATCATCCGCATCGCTTGAAGCTCCTCGACCACCGGCCCCGCCGGCGCCGCCGGCCGTTCCGGGACAGCTATTGGTGGCTCCAGCCCCGACAGGACCAGGGTCGTCGTAATTGCACAGCGGGAAGGTGGTGGTCCGATCTCCGGTCTCACCATCACCTCCTCGCTCCCCATCTTCGCCTTCCAGACCGTCGACGCCATTGATTCCGTCGCCGGCACGACCACCGTAGATCTGGACATTTTCCAGAATAATCCCGTTGGAGTTGCGGAAATAGGCGGTGACCACAGATTCACCGTATTCCAACTCATCTGTGGCGTCGACGCGCAGGTTTACAACTCTCGTCGGGGATTCGATATCTTCGGCGATCAGCGTCGGGTTGCCCCCCTCGATACGGGCTCGGTTCGTTCGATGATAGGCCCAACCCACCTCATAGGCGGCGATGAGTTGGATGCCATCGCGCAGCTCCACGACCTCCGAATAGGTGCCGGTCTCGACGAGGACGAAGTCGATCTCCTCCTCCACGGCGCGGTCCAGGCCGGCCTGCACGGTCTGCAGCGGCGCCGACAGGCTTCCGTCGTTTTCATCATCGCCGTGGGTGGCGACGAAGATGGCCGCCGAATTCCACCCTCCCTCGGGACGGCATGGATCATCGTCGGCGCTGGCCACGGGTTGAGGGATTACGGTCTCGGGCTTGTCGCAATCGTCGCCGCCAATTGGGTCGCTGTTCTGGTTGGCGTTGTTATTATTGGTGTTATTCGAATTGGTATTCTGGTTGGGGTCATCATTCTGATCTTCAGCGTTTGATCCCTCCCCTTTATTTTCAACCTGATTATTGGTCTCAGACGTCGACGACTCGCCGCAGGCGCTGCCGATGACTACGACAGCCATGCATGCCAGAAGCGGGGCATACCCAATTATCTTCGACTTGAAATAAGAGGCGGTGAATTTCATGGGTTACGAGACCTCTGTAAACATCATCGCTGAAATACGAAAATCGTAATTCTAGATTAGAGGGGCCTCGATCGCCGGTCAAACATCGCCTGCCTCACTGCTCTGCCCCTCGGATTCCGACGCCCCCTTCTGCGAGCCCCCCTCCGACTTTGAGATCTCAGCTGGCGCCTCCTGGATTACCGACTCTGGAAGATTGGCCACCTTACCGGCCACGGAGACACAGCGATGCCATTTGCCCTCCAGAATTCCGCTTCCGTAGATGATGGCATGGCGTACGGACGTGCCCGCCGTCAATTCCACGCCGTCGATCACCGCCGCCGGCCCAATCTTGACCCCGGGACCGGTTTTGACGTGAGCCCCGGTCAACAGGGGACTGGCCATCTCGGTCTTGTCGTCGATTCCTTCCTGGCGAAAGACGTAGAGCCCTTCTCCGAGGGCTTCCGGGAGGGGAACCTGCTCGAAGATCGAAGGTGTGGCCAAAACCCTTCGGGTCGCCTCATAGAGCAACGAGGGGTTGTCGATACTGGCCCAGAAGTCGTCGCTGACGACGAGATTGAAGTCCTCTCCCTCTTCGAGCAGCGGGCCGTAGACGTCACCCACCATGCAGCCCCACTCCAGGGGGATCTCCCGACTCAATTCGGGCTCGATGAAGTGGACACCGTTAAACCCGTATTCGACCAGGTTGTCGCCGGCGTTGGGATGGCGAAAGTCGCGCAATCCCATCAACCTTCCATTGTCGGGGTCGATCCATACCCCGCCGGGCTTATCGCCCTCTTTCGGACGCACCACGAGAGTAGCCCGCGCCTGACTCTCCCGGTGTTCGCCGAGCACCTCGAGGAGGTCGATATTCATCACGCTATCGCCGTTGAAGACGATCATCGTCGTCTCCGGCTCCCCGAGCCCCTCCCAGATTCCACGCACCCCTCCGGCAGTGCCCAGAATCTCCCACTCACGCACGTAGGTGGGCTCGATATTCATCGCCTTGACCAATTGATTGGCCACGGGAGGAATCGAATCGGGGAGATGGTGCAAATTCATCCCCACCCGAGTTACCCCCGCCGTAGCCAGATGGTCCAACGAATACGCCAGGATCGGAGTATTGAGAAAAGGGACCAGCGGCTTTGGGATCACCTCCGTGATTGGTGCCATTCTCGAGCCGAAACCTGCGCAGAGCACGCCGCCGACCGGGGGAGTTTGTGAAGTCATCGCGTTGAGATCTCCTAAAAACGGATGATGCTGCGAAGATCACTCCGCAGCATCACCGATATTGAGCTATAATCGAGCCAGAAGATAAAACAGAGTCTCAGCCCTCGTCGGAGTCCCAGGTACCCCGTCGAGCGGAGACCGTCTCCTCCGCCTCTTCTTCTTCTTCTTCAAACTCGAATTGAGTCTCTTCTGCCTCTTCGGTCATTCCCATCTTGGCCTTGAGAGCAGCCAGGGCTTCATCGCCGCCGTGATCGGCTTCCAATTCCTGGAATTGGGCCGACAGGTCATCACCGGCCAATTCACCGGCCAACTCCGCCGAGGCCTCGGCTTCGGCCTCCATCTGGGTGATCTTGCCCTCCATCCGATCGAAGGCGTCGAACGCCGAGGTGTCGTTCATGCCCGACATGGTGTTCTGGATGGTCTTCTGGGCCTCGGCGCGCTTTTTGCGGGCGATGAGGAGGTTTTTCTTTCGCGAGGCCTCTTCGATCTTTTTATTGAGCTGGCGCAGGGAATTGCGCAGTTGATCGGCCGCCGCTTTTTGTTGCTCCCACTGGACCTGGTATTCCTCGGCCAGGCTGTCGTGCTCGGTCTTTCGAGTCAGCGCTTCCTTGGCCAGATCGTCGCGGCCGGCGCGCACGGCCATCATGGCCTTCTTTTCCCACTCTCGGGATTTCTCGACTTCGTTTTCGAGCTGTTTTTTCAGGCGCTTTTCGTCAGCGATGGCCACGGCCACCTGCTTTTTCGCCTGAATCAACTGCTCTTTCATATCCAAGATCAGCTGATTGAGGATCTTCTCCGGATCCTCAGACTTGCTGATGAGGTCGTTAATATTGGCACGAACCAGCGTGCTGATGCGATTTAGAATGCCCATTTATCGTCTCCTTTCCGCCCTGCCAAGATAAGCTGTGAGGTCCCTGGGGATGGGGTCGCCCGATGAGATCCTACTCAAGTTCACAAATCGAACCCAGCGCTAAAAATTCCTCGTCCTCTCGGTCTCACGCCTGGTCAGCGGCCTGCGCCGGCTCTCGCTCCGCCCCGTCGTCGGGAGTTATGATTGCCTTCAAGTCCTGGTAATGCTCACGCACCGCCAGGGTGATGGCGTCAATGGCCGCCTGGAATTCATTTTGATCCAGGGAGCTGCTCTGCAGGGATTCGACGATGACCACCGCGTCGTCCTCCAACCCGTAGGCCCCGGCGACCATGCTCGATGCGTTGAGCTGAAGCAGCCGCTTATAAAGTTTGGGAGCCACTTCATCCTCCGGTGCTTCCATCAGCTTGACCCGAAAGGTGAGCACCGGCGCCGTATGGTAGACGACGATATTGTCGATATAGTCAATCTCGTCGTGAATCAACCACAGCCCTGGCTGAACCTCTTCAAAGGCCAGCCCAAGCTCGAGGATATAGCCCTCGATTCGCTCGTTGATCTCAATCTCATTCGATTCCACGTCAATTCCCATGGGCGCCTTCCTCCTGGGCCAATTGCAATATTGGGGCCCCTGTCGAGATCGTCGGACCCGCTGCGGGCCCGTGACCGGTGAAAGATAGGGGGTGATAAAACCACGATGAACGGCGGAATGGTATGGCTCGCCAATAGGCAGTGTCAAGAACGGCCACTGTCCAACGCCAGGTTCACCTGTCCACAACCTAAACACCACATCCACCCTCCCCTCTCAAAATCACATCTTTGACCGCCTATTCGGCTTCACCGATGCTGCGATTTTCCTTTTGGTTCAGAGCCCAAAAAAGGGATTCGCATTTGGGCCGACGAGTTCCTATAATATGCGGCAATGGTGCAGAAAAATCTGAATTTCTCCTGATACCGAGTGACCTGTCATGCACAATCAATATTCCCTGAAAAACGGACCCCATAAGCTCCCGCAGTGGATCGCCCTGGGAGCTGCGCTGGCTATTTTACTGACCGCCTGCAGCGACGACGTCCCAGGCGGCGAAAATCAGCTACGCGAGTCCGATTGTGCCGAAGATGAGTCGTGGAATCCCATCCACGGGATCTGTCAGCCCAACGAGCAAAACGAAAATGACGACGTCGGCGTCAATAGTGGCAACGGCGATGAGGAAGACGCTTTCACCCCGCCCGTCGACGAGTGCGGCCCCGACGGTACGCCCACGGCGATTACGGGCGTGGTCAATATCCCCTCCGGTGAATTGCCCCTTCCCGACGTCAACGTCTATGTGCCGCCACCACACGCCGAGATCGCGCCCTTTACTGAAGGCGCCACCTGCGAGCCTTGCGGACAGGGGCTGAGCGTCAACCCCATGGCCGAGGATACGACGAACGTCGTGGGTGAATTCCGGTTGACCGGCGTGCCCACCGGCGAGGACATTCCCCTGGTCGTCGAGATCGGGAAGTGGCGTCGTCAGGCGACCATTCCCTATGTCGCCGAATGCGAAGAGACCGCCGTCGACCCCGAACTGACCCGCCTGCCCCGAAACCGTGAAGAAGGTGAGCTTCCCAAATTCGCTGTGACCACCGGAGAATGCGATGCCCTGGAGTGCCTGCTTCGCAAAATCGGTATCGACGATTCCGAATTTACCGCTGCCAGCGACGACGGTGCCGTCCACCTCTTTGCCGGCCAGGGAGGCTCCAATAGCTTTGAAGGAGGCGGCACCTTCGATCAGGCCTGGCCCTGGTGGGACGACGCCGACAACCTGCTCAACTACGATATCATCGCCCACTCCTGCGAATGCTCGGAGGCCATGGGCAACAAGTCCGACGACGCCCTCGACGCCCTTTTGGAATTTACCGAAGCCGGTGGGCGGGTCTTTTTGTCTCATTATCACTACGCCTGGCTAAAACACGGCCCCCATGATTTTAAGCAGGTCGCCGACTGGTTTAGCATGGCTGCCATCACCGGCACGACTGAAGCGGGACTCATCGACACCAGCTTTCCCAAGGGGCAATTGCTCCGGGAGTGGATGTACCGCACGGGCACCGAGCCGGCTGGAGAATTTCCCATCAATCAGACCCGGGGCTCCATTGAGTCTATCAACGAAGACTATGCAACTCAGTGGGTCTGGATTGAGTCGGAGGGCATGGACCTACCCGGTTTCGGCGGCATCTTCCCCGATCCCCCGCCTGAGCTGGTGCAATATTTTAGCTTCAACAGCCCTGTGGGAGCAGCACCGGACAACCAATGCGGCCGCGTCGTTTTCAGCGATATCCACGTCGTCGGCAGCCAGTCCTTCACCCCGGGAGCCCCCTTCCCCAGCGGATGCCCCGGCGGCGCTTTGACGCCCCAGGAAAAAGCACTGGTCTTTATGATGTTTGACCTTTCGCGATGCATTATTCCCGACAAGGGAAGTTTTGCCGGCGGTGGCCAATAGTTTCCGCTCAGCACACCGGCAGGGGCGCTGAGGCGCCACTGCCGGTTGTGCTCCCCTCCAAATCCCCTAAAATCACGATTGCACTGCCTCTGGCCCTTTGCGGCCAGCTTTGTTCCATTTCCACTATCGAGGAGCACTGGTGAAGCAACAGCTCGGCCCCTATCAACTCGTCGAGCGCCTCGGTGTGGGAGGCATGGCCGAAGTCTTTCTCGCCAACGCCCGCCGCGAGGGCGACTTTGTTCAGCCCTGTGTGGTCAAGATTCTCCACGACAAATTGGCCAGAGACCGCAATTTTACGCGCATGCTCCTCGAAGAGGCGCGCCTCATCGCCGGGCTGCGCCACAATAATATCGCCAGCCTCTACGACGTGGGCCGTCAGGAGGGCAAATTCTTCATGGTCATGGAATATGTGCAGGGAAAAGACCTGCACCATATCCTGGCCAAATCGGTGCGCCGACAACGGCCCCTGCCCATCGAATTTGCCCTCCATGTGGGGCGCCAGCTATGTTCGGGGCTCCATTTCGCCCACACCCGGAGGGGAGCCGACGGTGAACCTCTCCAATTGGTTCATCGCGATATCAGCCCTCCCAATGTGCTGGTCAGCACTGTTGGGGAGGTCAAACTCATCGACTTCGGGGTGGCCAAATTCAGCTCCGAGCTTCGCGAGAAGACGCGAACGGGCGTCATCAAGGGCAAATTCGGTTATATGTCCCCCGAGCAGGCCTGGGACGAGCCTCTCGACGCCCGCTCCGACCTCTTCGCCGTGGGGATTTGCCTGTACGAGATGCTCACGGGCCGCTCTCTTTACGGACAGTCCGACGATGCTCTGACCATGCTCAAACGGGCCCGCGAGGCCGATATTGACCCCATCTCCAGATGGCGTGAGGACGTCCCCGAGGAGTTGGCCGAAGTCGTCCACCGAGCGCTGAAACGTCGCCGCGAGGATCGTTTTCAGACCGCCCACGAGTTGGAGCGCAACCTGACAGCCTTGCTCGCCAGAATCGCCCCCGATTATACGGGCCTCGATGCCGGGGAGTTGATCTCCGAACTCTTCGGCACCGACGATCCCGCCATCGATGATAAGAGCCCTCGATTGGGTGGCGGCCATCGAGCTGCCGACGAGGAAGTCACCAAGAAGGCGCGGCGCCCTCCCAGGCCGGTCGCAAAGCGGACCGTCGATGAGAGCACGCAGCCCATGAAGAACGTCCCCGACGACGTCCGGGCAAGCGGCGGCTACCTTCGCCCTTCTGCCGAAGAAATCGGCGGCCAGACCGATGGGGTGGCCGACGAGGCGACGGTTAACCTGACCTTTCCCGAAGACGCCGATTTCTCCGACGAGGCCACCGAGCTCTTCGACGAACAGCGAATTTCCGGGGCCCATCCGACCATCGATCGCAGCGCAGCCAGCTCCCCCGGACCAGGACCTGCCAATCCATCGACGCGACCGAGCACGGCTCCGAAGAAATCTCGACACGGCCGTGACCCATCGCGTCAGACACGGCAGATCGCCGACGAACTCCAGGAGGCCGAAACCGATCCTCGGCGAAGCACTCCCCAGGCAATGAGGTTAGACGAGGAGGCCACCGATCCACGGCGGGACGCACCGCCAATCCACGTCGGCTCCGGGCGCCAGCCCCTACGCCAACCAGATGAGCGCTCCGCCCCCGACGATGGGACCAGCGATATAGAGGGATTGTCCTGGGATGGGCAGCCCGAGATCGAACCTCGTCCCGACGTTCTAGGCACCTCACCGGTGCCGGTCGTCGATCGCGACCAGGTCCCGGCCGGCAAGCCCAACGCCACGGTCGAAGAGGTCGACCACAAGGCCTCTATACTGGCCCGTATCGACCGACGTCTTCAGATCGGCGCCGCCGCTGTCTTCGTGCTCTTCGCACTGATGGTAGTCGTCCTCAGGTTCCTCTGAGGAAGCCGCCTCAACTGCCGTCACCGCCGTCGATTCCGAAGTCCTCGCGGACCGAGAAGTTCGGGTCGTCACCGAAGGGCTTCTCATCGCCGTCGGTGGCCACAAAAGTCTGTAATTTGGCAAACGCCAAGGGCTGCTGATTATATTCGGCCGTGTCCCTGTCGGCGAAGACATAGCGCACGTGGTCGACCTTTCGACCCTTTTCGTCCTCCCCATCGCGGAGAACACCGGTCCACTTCTGGATTTCATCGTTGGGCACCAGAGTGCGGGCTTTGGAAAAACTTCTGTAGACCTTGATCAGTCGCTTATCGGCGTCGTATTCGATGCGTTTTTTGCTCATATTCAATCTCTCGTTGGACGGAATTGGTTCGGCCGGACTCGACCGGGACTTTGGATGACACATCAGGGGCGACATTGTAGGCTCGCGGCGGCCCGATGATGCGATGTTCCCAATCGCGAGTCAAACAGCACGACTGGAAAACTCTATGACCGAACTCGAACTTATTCGCCGTTTTCCCCAGGCCAGCGCCATTCCCCACGTGGAACTCGGCGATCTTCCCACACCGGTGGAGTCTCTCGACGAGCTCGGCGCTGAAGTTGGGATCGACCAGCTCTGGGTCAAACGAGACGATCTAACCTCGAGCCTCTACGGCGGCAATAAGGTTCGAAAGCTGGAATTTTTATTGGGCCACGCAAAAGCCGAGGGGCGCCGCCAGGTGTGGACCGTGGGCGCCATTGGTAGCCACCACGTACTGGCCACCTCCCTTTTCGCCCGAGAGCTCGACATCGAGCCTCGGGCACTGCATTTTCCCCAGCCCCTGACCGATCACGTCTGCGAGGTCCTGCAGGCCTTGAGCACGACCCGCCCCGACCTGGAGCTCGTGGACTCCAAGAATGTGCTGCCCGTCAAGTTGGCTCAACGACGGGTTCGGGATTGGCTGTCGCGCTCCAAAGATCCCTATTATATTCCCGGCGGAGGCTCCTCACCGCGGGGAGTGTTGGGCTATATCAACGCCGCCTTCGAGCTGGCTCGCCAGATCGACGACGGAGAACTGCCTGAGCCAGAGGTCATCTTCGTCGCCGCCGGCACCTGCGGCACCCTGGCTGGCCTGACCCTGGGTGCCAAGATGGCCGAACTCTCCTGTGAAGTCATCGGCGTCCGGGTGGTCGACAAGGTGTTGGCCAACTCTTTGGTGACCGCCAACCTGGCCAATCGAGCGGGACGTCTGCTGGCCGAATTCGATATCGAAGTCCCCCGAATTCGTGCCCGAGACGTCACACTTTTGGACGAGCAATTCGGCCCCGGCTACGGCGAAGAGACCCCCGAGGGGCTTGCGGCCATCGAATTGGCTTTGCGATACGCCCCCTTTGAGCTCGACCCGACCTATACGGCCAAGGCATTCGCCGGCCTTCTGGCTCATTGCCGAGATTCATCGCCCCCACCGTCGCGAGTATTATACTGGCATACCCTGAGCAGCGCCGACCTGGGCGAGCTAGTGGAAGGTGCCGATATCGAGGGCGATCTCCCCGAGAAATACCAGAAATTCTTTGACGGACGAGAATGAGTAAGACCAAGCGATTCATCTGCATCTGCAGCGGCAATATCTGTCGATCTCCCATGGCGGTCGCCTTACTGCGACAGCGTCTGGAGGCCAGAAATGTACCCAACCTGGTGATCTCTGCCGGTACTCTTGGAATTCAGGGCCGCCGGGCGGCCCGGTTTGCCCGTCGAGCCATCGCCGAGGTCGACGATCGACTGGCCCAGGTCATAGAGGGTCATCGCTCCCAGGGGATCTCGCCGTCCATGCTGGACGTGGCTGACTTTCTCATCGTCATGGCGCCAAACCACGAGGAATATGTGCTCCGCGTGCGCCCGGCCGTCGCCGATCGGATCGTCCGGCTCTGGGAGTACGCCCCGGAGGGTATGAACCTTCGCAAAATTCCGGACCCCGTGGGCCACGACGCCGAAGTCTTTCGCCACAGCCGTAACCTCATCGATCAATGCCTCCAAAATTGGCTTCATGACCTCTACGGTCCCGGGGCTGATACATCTACGGAGTAGGTAGTGCGCATCATTGGTATCGACCCGGGAAGCCGCTATACGGGCTACGGGATCATCGAGAAAGAGGGCCAACAGCTGACCCACCTGGCCAGCGGTCGCATCAACGCCACTGCCGGCGACACCTTCGCTCATCGGCTGGCCATCATCTATAAAGGCCTGCAAGAGGTCCTGGGTGAGTGGCCGGCTGAGGCGGCCGCGGTGGAGACCATCTTTACGGCCCATAACGTTCAATCGACGATCAAGCTGGGCCAGGCCCGCGGTGTGGCACTTCTGGCACTGCACCACGTCGATCTGGACATCTTCGAGTACTCCCCCTCCAAGATTAAGAAAAACGTCACCGGTCGCGGCCGGGCGACAAAAGATCAGATAAACGAGATGATCAAGCTGCGCCTCGAGCTGCGATGTCGCCTCAGCGAGGACGCCGCCGACGCCCTGGCCGTCGCCGTCTGCCACAGCCAGTCCATCGGATTCGACAAACGTCTGACCAAGGCCTGACCACCATGATCGCACACCTGACAGGAACTCTATTGCTCGCCGAACTGGAGATGATCGTCGTCGACGTCAACGGCGTGGGATACGAAGTCCACGTACCGGCCGGCTCGGCAGGTCGGCTTTCCGAAGACCAACAGGGACGGGTCGCACTCTGGATACACACCAGCGTGCGCGAGGACGCCATCCAACTCTATGGATTTCCACGCCGCGATGACCGACGGCTCTTTCAAAGGCTGACCTCGGTCAATGGCATTGGCCCCCGCACGGCACTGGCCACTCTGTCTGAGCTATCTCCCTCGGAGGTGGTCCGAGCCGTGGCCGGCGAAGATATCAAGACCTTTACCCGAGTCAGCGGCATCGGCAAAAAGACAGCCCAGCGGTTGATCTTGGAACTCAAAAACAAATTGGACGATCTGGGAGTCGACGCCACCGCCTCGGCGGTGGCCGCTCAACAGGGGGGGCCCCATGACGAGTTGCGATCTGCCCTCTTGAACCTGGGCTTTCAATCGTCCACCATCGACGGTGTGCTCTCCAAAGTGGCCGAGGAAGCCAGTGATGACGAGCCCATGGAAGCCCTTCTCCGGCGTGCCCTGAAGATGGTAAACTGATCGTCCGTACAGGCCGTCTCCCGACAGAAAGTTAGAGCGACGATGTCACGCGATTCCACAATTGAAGCGACCCAGACCGGTGACGACGCCGGCGTCGAAGAGAATCTTCGCCCCCGCGATTTCGACGCCTTCGTCGGTCAGGAGTCGATCAAACAAAACTTGCAGGTCATGGCCGAGTCGGCGCGCATGCGCAGCAGCCACCTCGATCACGTCCTCCTCTGTGGCCCTCCGGGCCTGGGCAAGACCTCGCTGGCCCACATTCTGGCCGAGGAGATGGGCACGGCGATCCATGTCACAAGTGGTCCTGCCCTTGAGATCCCGGGCGATCTGGCCGGGATATTAACCGCCCTCGACGAGGGAGAGATCCTATTTATCGACGAGTGCCACCGCCTCAATCCGGTGGTCGAAGAAAACCTCTACCCCGCCATGGAGGATTTCGACTTCGACATCATCATCGGTGACGGTCCCCACGCCCGAAATATGAAGCTCAAATTGCCGCCCTTTACCCTGGTGGGCGCCACCACCCGTGCCGGCCTGCTCACGGCGCCGATGCGCGATCGTTTCGGCTACGTGGCTCGCCTGACCTATTATGCCCTGGAAGAATTGGAATCCATTGTCAGCCGCTCGGCGCGGATCTTGGACATCGGTATTACCGACGATGGAGCCACCGAGATCGCCCGCCGAAGCCGTGGCACACCGCGTATCGCCAACCGATTGCTCAATCGCGTCCGCGACTACGCCGTCGTCGGCGGCCATGACTCCATCGACGCCGAGCTCGCCGATTACGCTCTGGACAAGCTCGACGTCGACTGCGCCGGCTTTGATTATCTGGATCGGTTGTACCTGGACGCGTTGGTGGTCAAATTCGACGGCGGCCCCACGGGACTCAACACCCTGGCCGCCTCCATTGGAGAAGAAAAAGGCACCATCGAAGAGGTCGTCGAGCCCTATCTATTGCAACAAGGCTTTATCCAGACTACTTCTCGGGGAAGAGTGGCCACGGCCACGGCGTTTCAGCACCTGGGCGTCCCCCTAAAACCCTCCCAGAAGTCGCTCATCTAGATTATCGGTTCGCCATGACTGACACACAGGTCGAGCAATTACGCTCCTACCTCCGCTCTCTCGGTCTCGATGAGCAGGCAGACCCGGAGCTTGTCGACACCCCGCGACGGGTCACCGATCTCTACGGTGAACTCTTCTCCGGAGTAGGCGTCGATCCCCCGGTGCCGAGCACTTTCCCCACCCCCGGCGGTCAGAAAGAGGCGGACCCGGTCATCATCGCCGCTATCCCCTTCCAGAGTATGTGCGTCCACCATCTTCTGCCCTTCTTCGGCAAAGTGGACGTGGCCTATATTCCGGCCGAGAAGATGGTGGGGTTTGGCAGCATCGGCCGCATCGTCGACCACTTCTCGCGCAGGCCTCAGGTCCAGGAGCGGTTGATCGTGCAGATCGCCGACTACCTCGAAGAATCCCTGGCTCCGGCGGGCCTGTTGATCCGACTGCGGGCCCGCCAATTATGTATGGAGATGCGAGGAGCCCGAAAGACAGGGGAGCTCATCTCATTGGCCGGCCGCGGTAGCCTCGCCGACGGTCCACGACGCCAGGAGTTGCTGGAGCAGTTTCAGCACGCCGAGCAATCCCTATGAGCGCCTCCGATCTTTTGCCGGTCCTGGTCATCGGCGCCGGGCCAGCCGGCGTCTCCACCGCCATCTGGCTCCACAATTTCGACGTTCCCTTCTACTGGGTCGACGCCGACGGAGAGGTGGGCGGCACCCTTCGACGACTCCATAACGAGATTTCAAATTTTCCGGGCGGGCCCTTTGAAGACGGCCAGGACCTGTGCGCATCCCTGGTCGAGCATCTGTCGGCCCTGAGCCTGGCGCCGAAACGTCGTAACATTATTTCCCTGCGCCTCAGCGACCACTTCGACCATCCAGTGGCCGTCGACGACCAGGGAGGCGAACTCGAGGCACGCCGGGTTGTTCTGGCCACAGGCACCGCCTATCGACGCCTCGGAGTCCCCGGTGAAGCAGAAGGAATGGGCGATTTCGTCAGCCAGAGTGCTGCCGGTGACGCCCCCCGATTTACCGGTCGATCCGTGGCCGTTGTCGGCGGCGGCGATGCCGCTTTCGAAAATGCCCTGATCCTGGCCGACCATGATTGCCAGGTCACCATTCTGGCTCGAAACCACAACTTCCGCGCCCGCCCCTCTTTCGTGGAAGCCGCACAACACCACCGGTCGATCCATATTCCACCACGGTCCTCGGTGGTCACTCGTATCGAGCCCACCCAGGGGGGATGCCGATTATTTGTCGATCAACAGGGCCACCAATCGATCATCGAGGTGGCCGCCGTCTTCATTCGAATTGGCGTCGACCCCAGAGTGCCAGGGGGCTGCCAATCACTTCGAAAAGATGAGCGGGGATTTGTCGTCGTCGACGGCCGCGGTCGGACCTCTCACTCCGAAATCTTTGCCGTCGGCGACCTCACGAGCACCCCCCTTCGATCGGCGATCACCGCCGCCGGCTCCGGAGCCCATGCAGCAAAGGCATGTGCGGAAGATCTCGGTTTTTTCTGAATCTCGGCGAATTTCGCTGCGCTTAGATTCTCTCCCCTCTGGGAAGCGGGATTTATTGTTGTTGAGCTTTGCGCCGATGGACTAAGATTAATTCACGATAACTCTTGAAATTCAGCCATCACTACCTCTTTTCGGTAGAGGCGCAAGACAACCACGGTTCGCATGCACCAAACATTGCCCGTAGCCCAACGCCTTCGTCTATTTGAAACGGTGATGTCCTCCACGGAGGACTTCATCTTCCAATTGGATCTCAACGGTAAATTCGTTTACGCCAACCAAGCACTCTTAGACCTATGGAGGCTGGAGCTGGTGGAAATTATCGGTAAGGATTTCGAGGAAATTGGTTTTCCCTCCCATCTAGTAGACAAACACGCTCGCGAGATCGAAGCGATCATTGCCACCGGCCACCCTGTGAGGGACGGAAACCCCTATACCAAACCCGGCGGCGAGACCCGGCATTACGAATATATCATGACTCCCGTAGTGGGCTCCTCCCGCGAGGTGGAGGCCATCGTCGGAATCACCCGGGACGTCACGGACCAGAAAAAACGAGCGGAAAACGCCGAATTTCAGGCCGAATTGAGCAATATCATCAGTCGCTTGAGTCACCCCGCCCAGGTGGTCGATGAAACCTGTGGCAGGATCGCTGAGTATATCGGGGCATCCCGGGTCGCGCTCACCGAATTAAGCACCCACACCAATGAAGGAATGACTCTGGGAGAATATCGCGACCAGGATCTTCCAGAAAGCCCGAGTTCATTCGACTTCTCCGAGGTTGCCCTCGATGATCGCGTCGAGTCTCTCGAATCGGGATATCCCGTAACCATCGATGACATCAACAATTCCACTCTGCCCGACGGCCTCAAGGAGGCCCTGCACAAATTCGGGATCGCCTCACTGCTGGTCGTTTCATATGATGACGGGAGCTCCACCAAATTCTTGCTCGCCGCCTATCATCGGCAGCCCTATCGGTGGCGTAGTCACGAGATCGAATTGCTGCGAAACTTGTCGAGCCAGATCTGGCTGGGGCTGGAGAGAACCCGCACCGAGACCGCTCTACGTGAGAGCCAGGATCGTCTGCGCCAGGCCCTGGAAGCGGCCCGCATGGTGGCCTGGGAGTGGAATACGGACTGTCAGGAGCTCGCCACTTTCCCACCTCGCGGCGAAGGAGCAAACCTGCCTTTTCAACTCGAGCCCGACGAGGTCGATATTGGCTACGAGTTAATCCACCCCGACGATCTGGAACAACATGCACAAAAACAGGCCACCGCCCTCGAACAGGGAGGAACCTACGTTTCGGAATATCGGATTCATCCTCCCGGAGGAGGCGACGATTGGATATGGGTTGAAGATTCGGCAAAGGCCGTCATTGACCCCGATGGAAACCGACGTCTGCTAGGGGTGGTGCGCGACGTCACGGAGTGGCGAGAGACGGAACTCCAACTGGCCAAAGTCAAGGCCGAGGCGAAGCGACGTCAGCGCCTCCACGAAACGATCATGTCCAGCACTCCTGACCTGGTTTTCGTATACTCCCTCGACTTCCGCGTCCTCTTCGCCAACGACGCCCTCCTCAACGCCTGGGGTATGACCTATGAGGAGGCCATCGGCAGTTCGCTGTCCGACATCGGCTATTCTCAGGACACGATCGACCTCCACAAGCGATCCTTTCAGGAGGTCGTCGAAACTAAACAACCCGTTCGAGGTCAAACCCGGGAAGAGATGCCCGACGGGATGGGCACCTACGACTACCTGCTGGTTCCTGTCATCAACGCTGATGAGGAAGTGGAGGCCATCGCCGGCACCGCCCGGGATATCACGGATTTGAAAAACGCCGAGTTGGCACTTCGAGAGGCCGACCGGCGCAAGGATCGATTCCTGGCAGTTCTGTCGCACGAACTCCGTAATCCCCTGGCCCCCATCAAGTTGGGAATCCAATTTTTGAGAGAGGGCCCCCCTGACGACTCCCTTCTCAAGAAGACCCGGGAGACCATCGAGCGCCAGACCGACCAGCTCACCCGCCTGGTCGACGACCTCCTCGACGTCACGCGTATCTCGCGGGACAAGATCGAACTCCAGCGCCAACCCTTGAATCTCGACGAATTGGTGGAAGCCACCGTCGAGGACCACCGCCACCTCTTTGAGGCCAAAGAAGTCGAATTAAAACTCACTCCCTCTGAGGAGCCCCTCTTCGTCGACGGCGACCCCAACCGCCTGTCACAGGTGGTGGGAAACCTCCTTCAGAACGCCGTAAAATTTACGAAAAAAGGTGGCCGCACCGAGGTCCGTCTCGCTGCCGATGAGAGCCATGACGTCGCCAAAATCCAGGTGACCGACGACGGCGTTGGCATGGATAAGAAGACGCGCTCAACACTCTTCGAGCCCTTTGCCCAGGCCGACTCCACACTGGACCGCACCTCCGGCGGACTGGGACTGGGACTCGCCCTGGTCAAGGGCCTGGTCGATCTCCACGGCGGTGATGTCGCTGCCCATAGCGAAGGTGTCGGCAAAGGTTCGACGTTTACCATCGACCTTCCCCGGATCCCCCCTCCCAAAAGCGAGCAAGCCCACGGGAAAAAGTCCTCGGAAACGGAGGCTCTCGACATTTTGGTCATTGAGGACAACGCCGATATTGCCCTTTCACTGCGACTTATCTTGGAGGCCAGAGGCCATCATATACGCATCGCCTACAACGGTCCGGCCGGCCTGGATGCAGCAAAGAAAGAGGTGCCGGACGTCATCGTCTGCGATATCGGCCTTCCCGGCCTGGACGGATTTCGTCTGGCCAGAGAACTGCGGGAGGATCCCCGTTTTGCCTCGACCTTGATGATTGCATTGACCGGCTATGCCAGTGCCGATGATGTGAACAAGTCCAAGGCGGCCGGTTTCGACCACCATCTTTCGAAGCCCCCCGATATCAACGAGCTCTATGATATTCTCGCCCAGCGATGAGGCGAAAGGTTTGCCAAATATCTCCGATCGTGGTTGTCTCCTGCCCGCTCGCTTGACCGGGCCTCTGTGTTTATGTAAGTAAACACTCACAAGCTGCTGTCCCTGCTCCACCCGCCTACTTCAACAGGAGACAATCATGTTCGACAAGATATTGATCGCCAACCGCGGCGAAATTGCGGCCCGGATCATCGGCACCGCCAAGGCCATGGGCATAAAAACTGTGGCTGTTTACAGCGAAGCCGACGCTGAGGCCCCTCACGTCACGGCTGCCGACGAAGCCGTCGCCATTGGCCCGGCCCATGTCACCAAGAGCTACCTCGATCAGGAAGCCGTCATTCAGGCCGCCCTGGACACCGGCGCCGACGCCATCCATCCAGGCTATGGGTTGCTCAGCGAAAACCCCAGCTTTGTACGGGCCGTAGAAAAAGCGGGGATCGTTTTCATCGGCCCCCGCCCCGAGGTGATGGAGTTGATGGGCGATAAGGCCCGCGCACGGGCCTTTGCCGAGGAAGCGGGCGTGCCCGTGGTCCCCGGTTCCGACGGCCCCGTGGCCGACGCCGAACAGGCCCAGCAGCTGGCCGAAAATATCGGTTTCCCCGTCCTGGTCAAAGCATCGGCCGGTGGTGGCGGCATCGGCATGAACCTGGCCAAGACTCCCAAGAAACTCGAAAAGGCGATCAAGAAGTCCATTCGCCGCGCCGAATCGGCCTTTGGAGATCCCTCGTTCTATCTGGAGAAATATATCGAGAATCCCCGCCACGTCGAAATCCAGGTCCTCGCCGACAATGACGGCCATGCCCTGCATTTCTTCGAACGGGAGTGCAGCGTCCAGCGGCGTCACCAGAAGGTCATCGAAGAGGCGCCCTCTCCCTTCGTGGCCGGCTTCGACGGCCTTCGAGACCGCATGACCGAGGCCGCGCTGGCCCTGGTTCGGGCCAGCGAATATACCAACGCCGGCACCGTGGAGTTCATCGTCTCCCCCAACGGTGAATTCTACTTCATCGAAATGAACACCCGACTCCAGGTGGAACATCCAGTCACGGAGATGATCACCGGCCACGATCTGGTGGAGTGGCAGATTCGCATCGCCGCCGGCGAGTCGCTCACAATCGAGCAGAGCGACCTGACCATCGACGGCCACTCCCTGGAATGTCGTATCTACGCCGAAAACCCGGCCAAGCGCTTCATGCCCGCACCTGGGGACATCACGGACTGGAATCACCCCACCGGCGATGGCATCCGCGTCGACTCGGGAGTGACCGCCAATTCCAAGGTCACCCCCTACTACGATCCCCTCATCGCCAAGGTGATCACCCATGGGAGCGACCGAACCGCCGCCATCGATCGCATGAAACAAACCCTGACCGACTTCCAGATCGGCGAGTTGACGACGAATGTGCCCATGCACCTGACCATCCTGGACCATCAGGACTTTCGAGACGGGCAATTCCACACCAGTTGGCTCGAAGCAGAGTACAAATAAACCCTTTGTCAAAGTTCGAGTCGGTCGACTCCCCACCATGCGTGGTTTATCTTCCCATCGCTCTCACGCTGAATGGAGTCGGCCCTCGACCACTGTCATAGCTGGTATTTAGCGGCCATCTATGCGATGAAAATGCTCGGTTTCACACTCATGGCTAATGGAGGATAAAAAATGGCTGAAGAATATGTTGAAGCTCATATCACCGGGACGGTCTGGAAAATCCTCGTCGAAGTCGGTGACGAAGTCGAAGAAGACGACGAACTGATTATCCTGGAGTCGATGAAGATGGAGATGCCCGTGGAGTCGCCCGTCGACGGTGTGGTCACTGCGATCCATGTCGAAGAAGGCGAAGCGGTCGACGAAGAAGACGTGCTGATCACCATCGAAGAGGACTGAGCACCAGCAATTTATCGCTCTTGAAGCCCCCGGACTGCTTTCTCGAAGCATTTCCCTCGGGCTTTGTAGCTGGAGAACATATCATAACTCGAACAAGCCGGGCTCAGCACGACGTTGCTGCCCGGCTTGCTTCGTTTGTGGGCCAACCTCACCGCTTCCTCCACAGAGGCTGCTTTGTCGACGGTTCCACCATGGGCCTCGAGCAACCGGGCCATTCGCGACCTGATCTCACCGATGAGGATTACCAACTCTGCTCGTTCAGCCACCGTCTGGGCCCACGCCTCCAGGTCCAGACCTTTGTCGCGGCCTCCGGCGATGACCACCAGCGGTGCCTCTACTCCGATCAATCCGGCAAGTGATGCATGGGCGTTGGTCGCTTTCGAGTCATTGATATAGAAAACCCCTTCGACCTCGCCAACCGGTTCCATTCGATGCGGTAGAGCGGAAAATTCGCGTAACGCCCGCGCGCAATCCTCCCAACTCGCCCCCACCGAGTGAGCCACGGCGGCAGCACAGGCAGCGTTTAGCTGGTTATGCACTCCGAGCAGCGAGGCGTGACGGCGAAAATCTTCAAACCAGGTCCCTTCTTCGCCTCCCCACCGCCACCGGCCCCTGCCCTGCTCATCGAAATAGACTGCATATTCGCCCGAAGGAGTCTGACCGGCGTCAAAAGAGATCACCTGCTCGGGCAGATGGCCCGCCAGATCATCGCTAATCTTATTGTCGAAGCCGGGCAGTACCGCCGTACCGCGGCCGCCCTGTAATTCGACGAGGCGATATTTCGCCGGCCCGTAATCGTCGAAGTCATCGAAATAATCGAGATGATCTTCGGCGATATTGGTAATTGCCGCGGTGCGCACCGCCAGGTGATGACAGCTCCACAACTGGTTGGCGCTCACTTCGGCGACGATCACGCCGTCGACGCTCACCGACTCGACGACATCACATAATGCGGTGCCGATATTTCCGGCCACCACGCACTCTCGCCCCGAGGCCTCGACCATCGCTCCGGCCAGACTGGTGGTAGTGGTCTTGCCGTCGGTGCCCGTGATCGCTACCCAGATCGCCGAGCTGGCGTCGAAGGCCAGATCGACCTCGGAGATCACGGGCACCCCCTGCCCACGGGCCTTCGAAATTACCTCCAGCCCCGGACGAAGACCGGGGGATACAACGACCACTTCCGCATCGCCGATGGCGTTCTCACCGGCTCGCCAGTCCACGGCATCGTCGAGCCTGCCCAGCTGCTCTTCGAGGGCGTCGGCGCTTCGAATATCACTTGCCAGCACTTGTTTTCCCCGACGGGCCAATAAATTGGCGGCGGCGACCCCGCTCTTACCAAGACCCCATACGGCAAACCGCTCTTTCTCGAGCCAATTCTCAGTCATAATCCTCTCCTCCCTCGGCGAGGGGACCATCGAGCCTGGGCTGTTCGTCGTCGGCCGGGACGCGCTCGGCGCGGGCTGCCAGCTCGGCCTGAACCTGATCGGCCATCCTCAAAAAGTCGTCGTCCCCGAAATAGATCAGTCGGTCCCCAGGGCGCAATTTTTCGACCAGATGCCCCACCACCTCAGCCTCGCTGGCCACATAGGTCGCGCTCACATCACGGTGGCGAAGCTCTTCGACGAAACTCTCCGAGCCTACACCGGGAACGGCGTCGGCGTCGCGCTGCTCACCCCGACAGACCACCACTTCGTCGCAATCGGCAAATACCGCCGCATATTCATCCTTCAGATATTTTATCAGCCCATAACGGGGCGGCCGAAAGGCGGCGATGAGCCGACCCTCATTGGCCTGCTTCGCTCCGTCGACCACGCGCTTCATCCCCGTGGGACGAGTGGCCAGATCCTTGACGATGATCACCCCGCCACCGCGGGCGACGGCGTAGCGATTTTCCAGCCCCCGGAAGCTCTTCAACGCCTCAACGATAGTTGCCTCGCCAACCCCTACCCGGCGGGCCACGGCGATGGCGGCCAGTGCGTTGACCGCGTTATAGGCCCCGGGCATATGGAGGGCGAAGCTGCCCACCGGCTCATCACGGTAAAAGGCGTCGAAGAGGACTCCGAACTCTGGTGTCGCTTCCAGGTTTGCCCGGTATTCAGCGCGATGTTCCAGCGCGTAGCCCGTGGGACGGAGCGACAACCTCTCGACCAGGCCACGCACCCCCTTGCAATCGAGGTTGACGAAGGCCTCCTTGAGCCGCCGATTCGACTCCAAGAATCTGGTCACCACCCGATCCAACTCATCGCCCTCCTCGTCTCCCGGGGGGAGCTCGCGCTCGAGAAAATTACAAATCGCATAATCACAGGATAATTCGGTCGCCATCGCTCCCTGTCCACCGAGCTCGATGACGAACCACTTCCCCTCTTCGAGCCGGGCTTCCACCCCAAAATTCTGGAGTCGCGCCGTGGCGGCGAATCCCGGCTCTAGTCCCGCGCAGTGAAGTATCCAGGTCACCATGGCACTCACCGTGCCGCTTCCATGACTTCCCGTCACAGCGATGACCCGCTTTTCGCCCAACACTCTGGCCAGGGCGGCGCTTCGGCTCAGAATTCCCAGCCCCTGTCGACGGGCCGCCCATAATTCGGGATTGTCATCATCGAGCGTCGAAGCCCGCACCACCAGATGATCGGCGCCGATATTTGCTGCCTCGAACTGGCGGGCCACGGCGATCCCCGTATCCTCTTCGAAGGCGGCCACCGACGGGGTTCGCCGCGCCGCCGATGCGCTCACCGGCAGGCCCAGCCGGTGGTAGATTCGCCCCACACCGACCATGCCCCCCTCGTCGATGCCAACGATATGTATCCCTGCCTCGGTCCCGGCCATTGAATCTCCTCCAATCCTTTCGAGCGGTTCGGTCCTACTCGTTGCCAACGCGGCGTTTTATGCGTTAGGTTCAGTTTTCGTCGCCCGACCCTGCTTTTCCAGCAGGACTTAACCGCGATTTGCGATTTGCGCTACCTACGGGGTTTTACCATGCGCATAGATACGTCACGAGTCATTGCGTTGTCCATCTGGCTCCTCGCCATCTCATTGATCATTGCTTGCCAGCGGCCAGAGGACCGTCAGATCGCCCTGACCCAGGCCCAGTGGCAGACCGTTCAGGAGCACCTCCTCGACGAAGCGCCGCAGCCGGATCACCCGATCGGTGTCGAATTCGCCGACCAGATCGAGCTCATCGGCGTCGACATCGACGGCACCTTCGCTCCCGGTGAGGAAATCGAGCTGGTCTGGTACTGGCGGGCATTGGCCGACGTGGAGAGGGACTGGAAGATTTTCGTCCATCTCGACTCCGAGGAGCATCGATTCCGCCAGAACCTCGATCACTTTCCCCTGGAATCCACGATGAACGAGGCCTATCGGACCTATCATCTCCAGGAGGGCCATATCCTGGCCGACGCTCAGAGCTTTACTCTTCGCGACGATTATCCCACGGGGGAGGCCCTATTCCACGTCGGTTTATTCCACGGCGAGCGACGGGCTTCAATCTCCAACGACGGCCCCACCTCGGGTGCTGATCGAGCCCAGGGCCCGACGGTCCAGATCGTGGAAAGCGCCGATGAAGCCGATCACCAGAGCACTCCTCAACCGCGCCACGCCCCTGAACCCTCCCATGGTATTCCCTACCTGAGCTCCCAAGAGGTCGAAGACCTCACGCTGGACGGCAAACTCCATGAATCGATGTGGCATCACATCCCATCGCTTCGACTGGCCCCCGTCGATGATGACGCCACTTCCCACGCCGCGGCCCACCCGGTCTATACGGACGATCACCTCATTATCGGCGCCCGTATCGTCGACAACAATATCTGGGCCACCATCGACGAAGACGGAGCCGACCTGCTCGACGAAGAGGCTTTCGTCGCCGTCATCGCCCGCCAGGCCGACGGTCCCTTCGTAGAAATCCAGGTCAACCCCCTGGGAACGGTCAGCGGCTTCGCCTACGACGAGCCCGGCGCTGAGCGTGAGCCCTGGAACCCGGACGGCCTCGACGTCGGTGTCTTCGTCGATGGCCGGATCAACGACCAGGACGAACCGGATCGCTACTGGAGTATGGAATTGCGCATTCCCCTTGCCCACATTCCCCTCGCCGGCGAAGCCCCTGAAGAGGGTGAACAATGGAAGGTCAACCTCTATCGCATCGATCGCCCCGACGACGAGCGACGACACCTCTATGCCTGGTCGGCCGTCGACGGCGACGATCTCCATCTTCTCGACAGATTTGGCACCTGGACCTTCGGCGCCGGCATGCAGCAAGCCCCGACTCCTTTCGACCTACAAAACTTGAGTGACGACGATATGCGTGAACTCCACCAGGCCCTCCAGGATCAAATCCGGGAACACACCGAATCACGGCAACTGCCCGCTCAGCCGCCGGCCACTCAGTGAGCACTCCTGCCACTGGCGCATTCTCCATACCAGCGCTATAGTGGGTCCTGCGCCCACATGGGAGTTCATTTGACCACACTTTCGCAGCGGACAGCGTAGTTATGAGTGATAAGCGAAAACAGAGTCTTTATTTTCCCGAGAAATATTTGGAAGAGATCCGCGCCGAGTCGCTACGGCAAGATCGCTCCATGTCCTGGGTCGTCCAGAAGGCATGGGAAATTGCCCGAGATACGGTCAAGCAATTCCCCGCGGCCAACGATTTTCTGCCCGACGACGCCGACAGCGAAGAATAAGCCTAACCATACCATCAAAAAAGCCCCGCTCCAGACTGAATCTGGGCGGGGCATTTTTTGTTCTCCAACTCTCTATCTCAGGGAGCGTGGACGTTGATATTGGTCACGTTGTGGCTGCCCGAGTACTGGCCCACCCAGTGGGGATCTTCTCCGTCGAGGCGCACGCGCCATACGTCGAAGGTCGTCGCCGCCAGCGACGAGGACACGGTCGGGTTCGAAGCCCTATAGGTGATGTCCTGGCCACCAGGTGAGACCTGGGCGCTGT
>SLJM01000413.1 GCA_007135085.1 Myxococcales bacterium | reverse complement strand
ATGATTATGGCAATATGGCGATTCAGCACGGAGGGGCTCCAATTTGGATTAGAAACTTCGCTCAAAGCCGGTGGCCACGTAGAGCAGGTGAGGCAACCCCGTATGATCACCGACGGGATGCCAGTGGCCGGAGGCGCGGGCGATCATCCAACGCCAGCGCTTGCCCTGGTTGACCGAGCGCCGATAGGTCACCTCGCCGGTGGCCGGGTTGGTCCTGGGAATCTCCCGAAATAGGGGCTGGCGAGTGATGTCCAGATACAGCCCCAGGGCGCCGCTAACGACGAATTGATTCTGCACCTCCAGGCCGCTTCTGCCGCCAAATTGACCGACCACCAGCCGGTAGCCCGCCTGTTGCCAGGAGCGAAGGGAGAGTCGGTCGAAAATATCGACCTGCTGATCGAGGCGGAAAGTGACGTCCACATTGGCGCCCATCCCATCTTCGGCGGCGTCGAAGTCCTGGCGATACCAGGCAAAGCCGCCGTCGAGCCCCAGGTGGCCGATGATCCAATTGCGGCTCTCCTTCTTGCCCACAAAGGCCATCGGGATGGACACACCGCCCAGCTCCAGGCCCAGGGGGATGCCCTGGTCGCGCTCGCGGTACACACCGAGGGTGCGCAGGTGAGACCATCGAAGAAGCTGAATACGCCCCCGATCGAGATCGAATGATTCAAAGCCGTAATCGGAGCCCACGCCGACCATCAGATGGGTGCCGTTGAGCCGGCCTCCTCCGGGCAATGGAATGACCTTGATATCCAGACTCGACTCCAGGCGGTGCCGATCGTGGGAGCCGCTGCCGGCGGTGATGGTAAACCCCTCCTGAAGCGGTTCGTCGGCCTGTGCTACCAGGGGCAGAAGAACCCAGAGCAACGTGAACAGGACCAGGCATGGACTTCTAAAATACAATGGTATGACGGCCGCTTCGGAAGTATCTTGGGGCAGGAGTGACGGTCCCTCCGCCATAAGCAGGAGGGCTGTCGGGCTTGGTCATCGCTGGTAAAAATTGACCACATCGAGCAGGGCATTGATGAGCGGATCGGTCTGAGCTTCGATCAAATCTCTGATCGCCGGGCCGGCAAAGCGCCCGTAATCATGACCCTTTTTCATCATACCGGCGGCGACGACGTCAAGATTATTTCCGCCATTGACCTCGCGAACGCAGAGAGTGACCACGAAGGTGCTCACGTTGGCGGCCACGAGCTGGTCGGAATCCTCCGTATTGACGCGAATGCGATAACCCAGGCTGCCCGGCCGGCGTCGGCAATACTCGCCATTTTTATCGGTATCGATATCGGCTCGCACGGTGGCCGACGTACGCACGAAGCCAAGACCGCGAGAGGCCTCAAAGGCAACTCGAGGCACCCCTTTAGGGCCGCGGGCTCTTACTTTGAGATCGGAGATCCGCGCCCCGTCAGGTCGAAAGGCACGAGAGAGTTTGGGCAAATCTTGGAGCGCGTCTTCCAGCGCTTCCAGCGGTCGCTCGCCATCAATGGTGAATTGGACCGACTCGAACTGCACCCACTCGTCGGCATAGCTCAGAGCGGGCAAGAACAAGATCGCCATGGCGATAAGCCATGCAAACTTCAATCTGATATTCATCATCAGCAGACCTCAACGAAAAGCCTCTATCTACCGGACTTACTCCAAGTGCACTCTGTGGAACGACAAAGGCCTATCGATATTCAAAACAAGTTACAAAACCTCAGAAAAAAGAGCTCAACTTACGTGTGGCAACGGCGCGGTGGCTGATGCGATTTTTCTCTTCCCTGCTCAACTCAGCCGAGGTCTTGCCCTGCTCGGGTAAGAAAAAATGGGGATCGTAGCCAAACCCATATTCACCGACCGGCTCGTCGACGATGCGTCCTTCCAGGGTGCCGCGAAACCAGACCAGGACCACATCACCGACGCGGACCAATTGACCTTCGGCCCGCGGTGCGGCAGGGCTGACCTGTTCGAAAGTCAACCCCCGACGGGCCAATAATGCCCGAGCTACTGCGTTGTCCGGCATGGCAAGACAAACCACAGCGACAAATCGAGCCCTACGATTTGGGTGGACCCTACCCTCAAGTCGCTGAATCAACAACCGATTATTCTCCTGATCAGTGGCCGACTCACCGGCAAATCTGGCGCTGCGAACGCCCGGGGCGCCGCCGAGGGCGTCTACCTCGAGCCCCGAATCGTCGGCCAGCGCACAACACCGGCTTGCCAGAGCGGTCTCCACCGCCTTTTTGACGGCATTTTCTCGAAAGGTCTCCCCAGTCTCGTCCACCTCCTCGAGGGGATGAGGAAAGGACTGGCGATCGAAGACGGTCCACACCGGGTCGAGAAGGGGTTTTAGCAACCCCTCGAACTCCCGACGCTTGCCGGGATTACCGGTGGCGATCAGAAAAGAGCTATCACCTAAATTTTGCTTCATATTGACACCCATCGCCGGCTGAAATTGTACAGAAAATCCACGTGGTGTATGGTCCCATACACAAGACTTTCTTTCTCCCTATTCTCTGCGTCCTCTGTGGCTTTGCTTTTGACACACTCCCAGGAATGATCATGAACCGCGTGGGCTTTATCGGCACTCCCGACTCAGACGATCTCTCGCGCAAGCTCCTCGACCTCGGCGGTTGTGAGGTCAGCGTCTGGAACCCCGAAGAGGGGTCTGGGGCCACGGAGTGTGCCGAGCTGGCGGCCTTTGCCGACATCCCGCTCATCGTCCTCACAGGTTGTATCGATCGCTGCCGTCAGGTAGCGCGCCAATTGGGCGACGTCATCACGGGTCGGCATGTGGTGGTCCATACCATTCGAGGCATCGAAACTTCCACCCTAAATACGGTGTCCGACATTCTTCACGAGGAGACACCGACGCGGCGCATCGGCTTTGTAACCGGCCCCA
The DNA here is from genome assembly GCA_007135085.1 of Myxococcales bacterium. GTDB lineage: Bacteria > Myxococcota_A > Bradymonadia > Bradymonadales > Bradymonadaceae > SLJM01. Next base: position 4,554 of record SLJM01000413.1, on the reverse strand, counting down.
TGCAGAGTAGGGATCTGGAGGAGGAAAGACCGGCCTCGGCGGTATGTGCCTCTTATTTTCCCGAGGTTCACGACCTGGTCGAAGAGGCGATGATGTCGACTCGACTCAGAGTTTATCGCTCCCGAGATCTGGTGGGCGCCGAGCTGGCCTCGGCCTACACCCGGGTCATCGCCCTGGTCTGCGGCATCGGCGCCGCTCTCGATATGGGACCGAGCCTGGCGGCCACCCTCTTTACCCGCGGGCTGGCCGAGGCGGGACGCTTCGTGGTCGCCCAGGACGGCCACGAGCGGACTTGTTTTGGATTATCAGGGGCGGGAAATCTCTACGTCGATATTTTCGACCAGGGCAGCGTCGACTTCGCCATCGGCCGCCACCTGGTGGAGACCAACGAGGTCGATCTGGACGTTTTGGTCGAGACTTTCGGCACAGGGGCAAGAGAGCTCTTCGATCTTGTCACGGCGCTGGAGGAGATGGCCGACAAGACGGCACTGGAGCTACACCTCCTCGACGCGGTCACCGCATTGGTGACCAGCGGCGTCGACACCTCGACGGTGGTGCGCGAGTTGATGGCTCTGCCGGCGTTATATGAATGAATCAGTTCAACTCGAAATGCTCTCTGCCCTCGCGGATGACGTCGATATAGCTGACGATCCCCACCAGGTTGCCAAGCGCCGGCTCCACGACGGGGATGGCCCCGACGCGATGATCGATCATCAGATCGATGACCTCCACGATATCCGTGGCGGGATGGACGAAGATGACGTCCCCCTTCATCAGGGTGCTCACGGCGCGGTCGAAGCGAGCATCCGCCGTATTGACCGCCTCCAGGTCGGAGGCCATGGGCACCACGAATTCGCGCAGATCGCGATCGCTTAACATGCCCACCAGCTCTCCCTGTTCGACTACCGGCAGATGGCGCACGTCGAGCTCCACCAGCTTGAGCAGGGCATCGCGAACAGACTCGGTCACGTCGACCCTTTCCGGGTTGGGCGTCATAATCTCTGAAACTTCCATTGGCATTTGCTCCCGTTGTGACTCATCTTCGGAATCCCGCCACCGTGGCGAGCGTTGGTTTCATGAATCAAACTTAGGTCACAGGCGCGCCGGTCAAGTTTCGGTGAGTCGATTACCGCCCTGCGATGGCCCTCAAAAACGCCAAATGCTTAGAAACACATCAGAAACGAAAAGGAATCAAAATGGGTTATGTTCCCCACCCCACGGCCATCGAATACGAATCGGCCACCAATAGGTTGAAGATGGTCTTTAGCGACGATCACGTCTCGGTCTATCCCACGGCCTATCTACGCGGCTATTGCCCCTGCGCCCGATGCCAGGGTCACTCCGCGGGTCCCCCGAAATTTCAGGAGATCACCACCAGCGCGCAGATCGAGGTCGACGACATCCACCAGGTCGGCAGCTACGCCCTGGCCATCTGCTGGGCCGACGGCCACGACACGGGCATCTATTCCTGGCGCCTGCTCCGCGATATGTGCCCCTGCCCGGAGTGCATGCCTGATGGTCTGCCCGAGGAGGTGCAGGCGGTGGATGTTGGATGATCGGGTGCGGCCGGGTCGTTGGGGTGGTGCGGGACGCCCCCGCCCAGCTGAGGCTGGGGGCTGCGCGGGCGAAAGGCTCCGCTGGGGCTAATGGCCCCGCTCCGCCCCGGACCGTTGTGGTTGGTGGGTGGCGTTGAATTTGATCGGGACGTTTCGGTAGCCCTCATATGACCCATCTACTTACCAACCTGGATTTTGAATACGCCTGGAGCGGCGGGTCGGTGCCGAAGGCGGTGGGCGAGGTGTCGCGGCGGTGGGCGGCTATTCTGCGGTTGGTATGTCCCGAGGGGCAGGTGGTCGATCCCGTCGACTTCGGTGGTGAAGTGGCAGCAGGGGAGGAATTATGGCCCTGGGGATGGACGCCGGCGGTCGTTGAATTTGCGCGTTCAAAGGGCCTGCAAGCCCAGGCGCCGCCCTTGGATGTAGTGGAGCGGGTCAACTCGAAGGTCTTTTCACACGGGCTGGAAAAACGCCTCGGCCTGGCCCTGCCCGGCGCGAGGTTGGTGAATGACGTCGCTCAATTACAGGGCGCCGTCGCCGAGATAGACGGCCCCTGGGTGCTCAAACACCCCTGGGGTGTGAGCGGCCGGCGCCAGATGCGTGGTGAGGCCGGTCAACTCAGCGAGAATCAGCGTCGGTGGGCGAGTTCGCAGCTCAAAGATCATCCTGTCATTCTGGAACCTCGTCTTCAGATCAGCGAAGAGTCTTCGGTCCATTTCGAGATCACAGAACAGCAAGACATTACCCACCTGGGGAACTGCCGACTCCTCGCCGACAGGACGGGTACATTTCGAGGAATCAACGTCGATCCTAAGTTGGAGGTGCCCAAAGAGATCATCGACGGCGCCCGCGAAGCCGCCCAAGCGGTGGCCGAACAGGGCTATTTCGGGCCCCTGGGCATCGACGCCATGGTGGGCCGGTGGGCCGAGGTGCAAATCGTGCGGCCGATCACGGAGATCAACGCTCGCCATAGCTTCGGTCGGTTGGCCCTTGCCCTCTACGAGCTCCTCGGTCAAGGTCGGCTCCTGTGGCATCATCCACGGCGCAACGAAAAGCCTCCGTCGGGACTGAAGCGGTGGCCCGAAGCGTTTAGGGAGGGCCGATTTCGGCTCCCCGAGGAGGTCGACCCGGGCGGCCAATCGGGCACCTGGGTGGAACTCTTCGACGGTGAGCCTTGATAAATCGGCCCGAACCGTGGTTTTCTTGCGCCGATCGGCGTCACGCCGCCCATTTTACGAACCCTCGACCCAGTACGACCTGCTATGGCCAGTCAGTATACCGCAGAAAGTATTACGATCCTCAAAGACCTCGAGCCCGTGCGAAAGCGCCCGGGGATGTATATCGGAGGCACGGGAAAAGCGGGCCTCCACCATCTGTTGTGGGAGGTGGTGGACAACTCCGTGGACGAGGCGATCAACGGCTTTGCCTCCACCATCGAGGTCACCCTCCACGAGGACGGCACGTCCATGTCGGTCTCCGACAACGGTCGGGGCATCCCGGTTGATATCCACCCCGAAGAGGGACGCAGCGCCCTGGAGATCATCCTGACCACCCTTCATGCGGGCGGGAAATTCGACAACGGCAATTATTTTACCTCCGGCGGACTCCACGGCGTGGGTTCGTCGGTGGTCAACGCCCTGAGCGACGAGCTGGTGGCCACGATCAAGCGCGACGGACAGCGCCATCGTCAATCCTTCCAGCGTGGCATTCCCCAGGGCTCCATCGAGGTCATCGGCGAAGCCCGGGGCTCGGGTACGGAGATCTTCTTTCGCCCGGACGCCACCATCTTCGAGGAGATCGAATTCGATCCGGAGATGATCGCCGAGTGGCTCGAGATCAAATCCTTTTTGAATCAGGGCCTGCGCATCGTCTTTCGCGATCAGGTGGGCGGCAATTACCACGAATTCAAGCACGACGGCGGGGTCGCTGACTTTTTGACCCACGTCCAGAAGAAGAGCAAACAGCCGCCGATCCACACCGATATCATCACCATCCGCGAAGAAGACGCCGCCAAAGAGGTGGCCCGCGTGGAGATCGCCATCCAGTGGACCGAGGATACGAGCGAGGATATCCGCACCTTCGCCAACGGCATCCCCACCGTCGACGGCGGCACCCACGAGCAGGGATTTCGCGACGGCGTGGTCAAGGCGATGCGAAATTATCTCGACGCCCACGCTCTGGCGCCGAAGAATCTGACCATTCAATCCGACGATATTCGCGAGGGCCTAAAGGCGATCGTCAGCATCTTTATGAACGATCCCCAATTCCAGGGGCAGACCAAGGCCAAGCTCAACAACCCGGAGATTCGAAGCCTGGTGAGCAGCCTGGTCCGGGGGACGGTGGAGCAATACCTCCACGATCATTCCTCGACGGGCCACGACATCGCCCAGCGGATCATCCAGGCCGCCAAGGCGCGCAAGGCCAGCCGCTCGGCGGCCAAGAAGGTCAAGCGAAAGCGGGCCGTGAGCCACCGGCTCAACCTGCCCGGCAAGTTGGCCGATTGCTCGAGCACCGACCCCGAGGAGAGCGAATTATTCATCGTCGAGGGCGACTCCGCCGGGGGCAACGCCAAGCAGGGCCGCGACCGGCGCACCCAGGCCATCTTGCCCCTTCGCGGCAAGGTCTTAAACGCCGAGCAGGCGTCGCTCAAAAAGGTGTCCAAAAATAAAGAGTTGAGCAATGTCGTCGACGCACTGGGCTGCGGCCTGGAGGACAACTTCGACGCCTCTCGGCTTCGCTATCACAAGATCATCTTGCTCATGGACGCCGACAGCGACGGCCACCATATCTCGACCCTTCTTCTGACCTTCTTCTATCGCTATATGCCGCAGCTCATCGACCAGGGCTATCTCTATATCGCCCAGCCGCCGCTGTATCGCATCGACTACGGGTCGAATACGGAGTGGGCCCTCGACGACGATCATCGCGAAAAGATCCTGGCCCGCCTGGATAAGCAAAAGCGCAATTGGAAGGTCAATATTCAGCGCTTTAAGGGCCT
>SLJM01000247.1 GCA_007135085.1 Myxococcales bacterium | reverse complement strand
GTCAGCGTCGATCGCGGCGAGGTCTATATCGACGAGTTGAGCCTCGACGAGGAGAGCGTCGCCAACCTGGACAAGATCATCTTCGTGGCCTGCGGCACCAGCTTCTTCGCCGCTCAGATCGGCAAATATATGATCGAAGAGGTGGCCCGGATTCCCGTGGAGATCGACCTGGCCAGCGAATTTCGCTATCGAAATCCCATCGTCAGCGACCAGACATTGGCCATTGCGATTAGCCAGTCCGGAGAGACCGCCGACACACTGGCGGCGATTCGAGAAGCGGGCAATCTCGGGGCGCGCACCCTGGGGATCGTCAACGTCATCGAGTCCACCATCGCCCGCGAGACCGACGGCGTGCTCTATACCCATGCCGGCCCCGAGATCGGCGTGGCCAGCACCAAAGCCTTTACGACCCAGCTCGCCGCGGTGGCCATGCTGGCCATTAAGCTGGGGCGGCTCAACGGCAAGCTCGATCAACAGCGGGGCCGGGAGCTCATCGACGCCCTTCGTCAGGTGCCGGCCGAGATGGAGTCCATGCTCGACGACGTCAAACAATACGAGAAGTTGGCCCGCCAATACTCGCGAGCCTCCTCCTTCTTATATCTCGGCCGGGGAAATCAATATCCCATCGCCGCCGAGGGGGCGCTCAAGCTCAAAGAGATCAGCTATATCCACGCCGAGGGCTACGCCGCCGGCGAGATGAAGCACGGGCCCATCGCCCTTATCGACCGCAACCTGCCGGTGGTGGTCTTGTGCCCCAGAAATAGCGTCTACGACAAGACCGCTTCCAATATGGAAGAGGTCAAGGCCCGGGGTGGAAAGATCATCGCCATCGGAACCAAGGGAGACGAGCGGCTGGAGGCCTTCGCCGACACCGTCGTTCCCCTGCCGGAGGTGCCCGAGTTCGTCCAACCCCTGATCTCGGTCCTCGCCGTGCAGCTCATCGCCTACTATATCGCCGACTTCAAGGGCACCGACGTCGACCAGCCACGCAATCTGGCCAAGAGCGTCACCGTGGAGTAGGCAAGGCGGGCCGGGCTACAGGAAGTTTCGCTGCAGAGACAACGCGACAGAGGGGCCGACGAAGGGGAGGTTTTTTCCCAGATGATCTCCCCAGGCGTCGTTGGTGGCGCTCAAGGTGACCTCCCAGAAGGGAAAGGCCACATCGCGGGTGAGGTGTGCGCCCACCACCAGACGGCGGGTGCCGCTGTCCGATAACACCTGGCCGCCCTGCCAGGCGTCGAAACCGTGGTGCAGACCGGCCGTCATTCCCCAGGACCAGAATACGGAGACCAGGTGCATATAGGTCAGGCCAAAGCCGACCTCCGTACCCGGTCGATAACTGACGGTCGAGCCAAGGCGCTCGATATCACGGTTAAAATACTGGCTCGCCTCGGCATAGGCGCCGATGACGTGGCGAATATTGAGAAATTTTGACGCCCGTATGCCCCCGGTCATTCCCCAATGACCGTTTCCCGTAATATCGGCGCCGACGGGGTCATTGCTCGAATCGGGAGCGCGCCCGCTGGGGATATGTCCGTTGAGATAGATGTCGAGAAATGGCGCATAGGTGTCGGGTCGACCACCTTCAATGCCGATCATAAGATCTTCGAGGAGGGTATAGCGCACCCCCAGCGAGGCATCTCCCACCCCCCAGCCGGTGCCGCCATCCATTCCGGCGAGCTCTCGATATTGGAGGCGAAGGGGGACGTTGCCGTATGCCTGGAAGCGCTCGGTGCCGAAGCGGCTGCCTGCTCCCACGGTGAGTATCGTGTCGTAGAGACGGGTTCCCTCAAAGGAGCGATAGGTCCCGTTGGAGTCGTAGGTTCCCAACGTGGGCTCGAAGGTCAGCTGGCCGGTCACCACCGATTGGTGGCAGCGGCCGACGACGGCGAACTCCCCGCCGCCGGTGGCCGTACAACATGCCTGGGCGTGGGCTTGCCCGGCCGTCAACGACAGGGTCATCACCCCGGTCGACACCATCAATAGGGCGAGAACGATCTGCCTGGCCAGGCCGAAAATGCTGCGAAGAGGTCCATCGCTGTTGTGGCTTTTCATCTCTACTCCACGTCGGTTCCGCGCGCCAAGGGGGGGAACGCTTACTTCTGGTCTATCAATCGGCGGACTTCATTTTCGATCTGATCTCGATCGTCGCTGCGAAATCCCACATGAACGGAACGCACAATACCCTGACGATCGACAAAATAGGTGGTCGGCATGGAGGTGGGGTTGAAGGCGGAGAAAGCCCGTTGTCGACGGTCGTGGAGGACTAAGAGGTCCAGTGAATGCTGGTCGAGATAGCCCTCGATGGTCCGCGAGTTGCGATCGATGGAGACAGCCAATATTACCAGGCCGTCGTCGGCATATTTTGAACTCAGCTCCTCGTAGAATGGCAGGGCGTGGTGACAGGGGGCACACCAGGTGGCCCAGAAGTCGATGAGGACCACCGAGCCCTTCAGGTCAGACAGGTTCACTATTTCCCCGTCGAGATCGGGCAGCGACAACTCAGGCTCGTCTCCCTCTTCCACGGTGGCCCAGACGACGGCCGGGGCGCCGAGAATGAAGAGGGAGATGATGAGGATGAGTAATTTCGGTGACACGAGGGTTCTCCGGGAGTGGGATATTAGATCATCGAGCCGACAATTCTTCGATGCGCGGATAGGCCGCCGGCAGCGAGCCCGGAGGGGCTTCGTCGAGGGGCTCGACGGCGGCCTGGGCCCGCTCCGTGGTGGTGGAGGCGTCGTCCCAGAGGGGATCGCTGAGCCAGAGGCCGCTGCCCACGCCGACGATGAGGACCGCCGCAGCAGTGGCGAAGCGTTGGACCAGGCCCGACCCTCGCCGGGGATGAGCGGGGCGCTCAGAGGGCTTCTCTTCCGATGTCGGCTTTTCCGATATCCGGTTTTTAGACGCCAGGTTCTGACGAGCCTGTTCGACGACGCGCTGTGCGAAATCCGCCGACAGCTCGACCTCCGGCGGGGAGGGGGTCAGCAGTGCACATAGATCCTCGAGGCGCTCCAGGGCCTGACGGCATTCTGCGCAGTCTTTTAGATGGCCGCGAATCTGCCATCGTTGCTGCGCTGAACCTTGTTCATCGCGATAAGCGCTCAATTTGGATTGGACTTCGTCGCAATTCATGGCTGTCCACTTTCCTCGAAGGGGTTATCGCTTCCGCGATTAGAAAAACGGAGCAGGAGCGAAAAACCCCCGCAAAAAGTTCAAATTTCTTTCAACGTCGGCGCACCGCTGAGAATGCAGGCCAGGGCCAGACGCCCTCGGCCGAGCAGTCGCTCCACGGCCTTGGGGCTGATCTCCATCGAGTCAGCGATCTCCTTGTAGGACAACTCCTCGAAGTGAAAGAGGACCACTGCCGTGCGTTGGCGCTCGGGAAGCTCTTCGAGCGCCCGGTGGATGACCTGTCGGCGCTCCTTGATCTCCAGGTCTTTGGCCGGCCCCGGGGTGTGGTCTTCGATGACCGGAGGGGAGTCGGTATAGATGGGCTTCTTTTTCTCGAGTCGATCCAGGCAGTGACGCGTGATCACCTGGTAGAGATAGGTGCGAAAGGCAGCGGTGGGGCGGTAGCGGGGGGCGGCCTCGAAGATCTTCAAGAACGCCTGTTGGGCGGCGTCCTCGGCCTCGGCGGGATCGCCCAGCAATCGAAGCGCGACCCTCCAGGCGGTTTGCTGGTGGCGCTCGACGAGTTCTCCGAATGCATCAAGGTCTCCATCGGCGACCTGCTGCATTAATTGTTCGTCAGTGCTGTCCAAAATGGTCCGCTTGCTCGCCACGAGTTACGACACCTCGAAAAAGAAGCCAGGCTTGTGCAGGGAATCCCGTCGGGGAAAGCCCCAAAATCAGGGAGTCATCGGTGCACGACATCGCACTCGATCGCGCAGCGATTTGAACCATAATTGTTGTTGTTCTTCGTCGAAGATTTCTTTTTCAGCCAATAAGCGCTCCACCGTCACGTCGAGCATCTCACCCTGGGCAGCGAGGATTCTTTCTCGTTGTTCCTCCACCGTCGACGCCGTCGCCCCCGGTGTCTCCAGGAGGATCAATAATTTCTGCCGATCTTCCTGAAGCTCCCTACAGAGAGCATGTCGCGCCGAATAAAATTCCTCTTCCAGCGACAACAGCTCCTGGAGTTGGTCTTGCGTGATGCCCAGATCGGGTCGAGCTTCTTGTTCGAGGTCGTGCTCAAATTGGTTCAGCGGCCCGGCGGGGCTGACGAGCCAGGCCGTAATTAGGGCCAGGTTCAGGGTCAGCGACACGATGAGAAGGGCCTGAAAGATCCGTGTCGTGCTGGATTTCATGGGCGACCTCGAGTCAGGGAAAAGCAAGTCATCAGAGACGGCGGTAGTTCGAGTTCAAACCAACTCGGGTTCAAACCTTCGCCTGGCCTCCAGTAAATAGAACGGACGTCGAAGAAAAATCCCCCGGATTATTTTTTCGTCGCCGCCGCGGCGGTGGTTTCTTGAGTTGCTTGACCTCGGGAGAGATGAACATAGGTTCCCGTTGAATTGTCGCAGAGCAGTAAAGACCGCCAGCCCCGGACCAAATTCGGTGATTAAGGCGACGAGACGCTGTGGGTCCCGGGTGAGAAGACGTAAAAGCTGCCAACAGAATAATCAAACGGAGAGAAACGATGGCCAACAAACGAAAAATCGAAATCTTTAGCGCCGGCTGCCCGGTCTGTGATCGTGCTATCTCCACGGTGGAGGATATGGCCGACGACCGATTCGACGTGCGAGTGCTCGATATGAATGATCCCAAGGTGGCCGAGCGAGCCCGCAATCTCGGAGTCGCCTCGGTGCCGGCGGTGTTCATGGACGGCCAATTGCTCGATTGCTGCGGGGCCCAGGGGGTTACACCGGACTCCTTGCGCGACGCCGGAATCGGAGCCTGAGACAATGGGATCGGGGAGAGTGATCCACCTTGATCGGTAATCCTGTCCCTGAGAATCAGCGAATCTTTTGGAGTCTCTGGTCTTGAGTCCTGGGTCTTGAACGGCACCCTGCGATGAATGGGGTGTATTGGAAGCCCTCGAACTGCGGAGGGTGTAGTGTAGTTCAAGACTCACGACTCAAAGACTCAAGACCTGGTATCGGCAATTTCTGACGTCGGTCTCCGGAACATCAGCGGACTACCGACGGGAACCGATCGCGCAGGGCCTCGGCGAGGTCGACGATGCGCGATAATTGGTCGCCTAATTCGTGGAGGTGAGAGGTGTCGGTGATGCTCGTGAGTCCTTTCGGGCGATCCAGGTGCTTCGGTTTCTCTGCAAATAGAGAGAACTGATCCCCTGACAGCGAGAGCGCAACCGGCGTGGTCTCGCCGGTTTGAAAGGCGTCAAAGAGACCGCATATTCGCTTCAATATGGGGGCGTCGAGAAGCTCCCGAGCGGCCTCAGCGTCGGTGCTTCGAAAGCGAAGCTCTCGGCATCGCTCCTGTCGGTCCTGCTCCTGTAGGTCCAGCGGCAGGTCTTGCCCGACCGAAGATGGCTCGAGATGAGCAAATGCGAGGTGAGTACCCGAAATTTGCCGGGGGAGTTTGGCGGCCGCGAAAAATCCCTGACGGTCGCCAAACTCCAGGATGCTCAGGTGCAACTCCATATCGCGCAGCTCTCCACCAAAATAGTCCTGGTAGCGCAGGTCGTCGACGGGTTCATCGAAGATCGGGCAGGCCTCGACCAGGTCTTTCGGTGATTTCCTGGGCTGCGACTTAAGGCGGGGATCGATGAAGTGGATCAGAGGCACCACCATATCCGGCTTGTACTCGAAGGGCAGTTTGGCACCGGTGAAGGCCCAGCGAAGCGGGAAGTAGAGGGCGGCAAAGATGGCGATCATCATCGCCGGCACCCACAACAGGGCTGCCGGGTCGAATTGACCGGTCCATCCGTCGACGCCGACCGCCCAGGTCACGATCGCCGTGGCCGGGATGAAGAGGAACCCCATAATGGCCAAGATCGTGCGCCGTCGAATCCCGCGCTTAGCTCGGGCATTGCGCAGCACCTGTAACTTCGAGCCCAGGATATCGTCGATAAATTCGTTTAATTCGTCGGTGTCCGGTGCTGGCATCTACTGGTCCTGCTCGTCCTGCTCGTCTTGCTCGTCCTGGCCAGCAGGCTCGACATCACCGTAGACCGATGAATCGGGAGCCTCCCGCGGCGTATAGCTGTCGGGGCTCTGCGTAAAGGTCACCCAATAGCCAAAGCCCATGACGGCGACGATGATGAAGACGTAGATGGTCCAGCGAACTTCTTTGGATAGCCTGCGCATATCAGCCTGACTTGACGGGAAACGATAGCTCTCAAAGAGAGCCTATCGCTTCGCCGTCGTCGGCGTCTACCAGGACCGACTATTTTTCCCAGCGGTTCGTCGGTGGGACGAGAAGTACGGTGGTGGGCATATGGCGGACCACGCCGCTGGCGATGGTGCCGAGCATATTATAATCGGGTCGGTTGCTTCGTCGGGTGCCCAGGCAGAGGATGTCCGCTCCCGAGTTGGCCGCGAAGTCCACGATCTGACGGGTGGGCGTACCCTGCAGAATCGCCGATTGTACCTCGAGCCCTTCGAGGGCGTCGCTATATTCGTCGAGAAATTCGGTCATCTGTCTCTCGGCTATCTCCTCGGCCTGAGCGGCGGCGTTTTCATCGACGGTGTAGTTGATGAGTGGACCGCCGAAAGTGGGCGTCACCGGGGGAGCATAGGCGTGAATGACGGAGATACCGGCGCTGAAGTGGCGGGCCAGATCGGAGGCCGCCTTGAGCACTCGCCCGCTTGGGGCCTCAAAATCGACGGCCACGCAGATGCGCTCGAGATCGACGAAGTTGGGGAATTCTCGGTGGGCCAACAATAACTTGCACGGCGGATCCTGAGCGATCTGATGAGACGTAGAGCCCAGCATCATGCGTGCAAAGGCGCCCTTGCCGGTCTGGCCCAGGACAAGATAATTGGCCTTTGAGGCCAGGACTTGTTCCTCCAGAATCTCAGCCGGATGGCCTTCGTCGATGAAGACATCGAAGGAATCGGCGTTTTCGATATTTTCCTCGATCCACTTGCGCACGCCCTGCTTTATACGCCGCAGATTATCGGGATCGTCGGCCAGCGCCGAGGTCTGCCCGTAGCTGCGGCGCGGCGGCGGCACGGCGTGGACCAACTGTACTGATACCTCATCGTCGTCGGCGTAGGCGTCGACGATCCAGGAGCAGAGTTTGGCCCCCGGCATAGCTTCAAGGGAAAGGTCCGTGCCGTATACGATCTTCATTGGGTTCACCTTAAAAGAGAAAGTCTGGCTTACTGATTCGATTTAATAAGGACAATTGTCGGGGAAACAAGGCTCTGTGGCAATACTGTTGGCACTCTGTATGCGTTCAGTCTCTCCTTGGCGCGCGGCCAGCTTGGCCGCAATGCGGACTGGCAGTCCGCGCTCCACGGAAATTGCGG
>SLJM01000089.1 GCA_007135085.1 Myxococcales bacterium | reverse complement strand
TTGCCGCGAATGGTGGGGATGATGCAGAAGCTGCAGGAGCGCGAGCAGCCCTCGGCGATCTTCAGATAGGCCGTGCCGCCGCGCACTGTATTGGTGCGGGCCACCTCGTTGTCCATAATGAAGCTGCCGGGCTGAATATAGGCCTTGTCTTTCAGCTCCCCGCGAAGGGCCTGGTTGATGGAGGTAAAGGTTTTAGTCCCGAGCAGGGCGTCCACCTCGGGGATCTCCACCTCGAGCTCGTCGGAGTAGCGCTGGGACAGACATCCCGTGACCACCACCTTGGACAGTGCCCCCTTCTTCTTGCGGTCCACCATCTCCAGGATGGTGTCGACGGATTCCTCTTTGGCGGCGTCGATAAACCCACAGGTATTGACCACCACGATATCGGCGTCGTCAGCGTCGGCGACCATCTCAAAATCGCCGTCGTCCTGAATCAGGCCGACCATCACCTCGGAGTCCACCCGGTTTTTGGGGCACCCCAGAGACACCATATGTACTTTCTTGCTCATTGCCGTTCTCGCTGATCGAAAAATTCACGCTCTTCTGCCCGCAAGCTAATCAAAACTTGCCCTGGATACAACCCGACCCTACTCCTCCCACAGATCTCCTACTGAGGAAAAGGCAGCGCTGCTGATCAACTCCTCGGCAAAGGGGACGCAGACCTTTTCAGAGGCTCTGGCGGTGCGCTGCCACATCATCTTGGCCTCCCGTGTATCCGCTTCGTCTCCAGACAAGATTCGCCGACAATCCCGGGCCGTCCCGCCGGGCTCGAACCAGATCTGAACGAGATCTAAAAAACGCTCTCTCTGACCGGGAGTCTGAAGATTCGGCGCCTCTCCGATGACGTCCAAAAAAGGGTCCTCACCGGTGCAAAAGGCTATCTCCTTGAGGACGGTCACGCATTGAAGCTCGAGCTCCCGGCGGTTGGCGGCCAGGCGCTCCGGCTCGTCGTCTACGCTGGCTTCCACCTCGTCATAGGGCTCGGTCACGGCGGTGATGGTCTCCCACTGATCGGTGATCGACGACTCGCCATGGGCGAGCAGGGGCTCGGCGACGCGAAACTCCTCGACGTGGAGTCGCGTCTCTTCAGCGTCGTCGGCACATCCCGCAAGGGCCGTGGTCACCATAAGCACCGCCATGAAGCCCCAGGTTGTCATAGTGAACTTCATGCCTGCTCCACTGCGGTGTCCAGGTCGATGTCGTAGCGCTCCAATTTTCGATATAAGGTGGTCCGATCGAACCCCAGAATCTGGGCGGCCCGTGATTTATTGCCCTCGGTCTGTCCCAGCACGAAAGCGATATAACGGGCCTCCAGCTCCGAGACCGTGGGCAATCGCCCATCGCTGAGATCGGCCTGCAAGGTGAGCATATCCGCCGCCGCCCCCTGGCTCAGGCCAGCGCCGTTTCGTCGGGCGCCGCGAACCTTGGCCGGCAGATCCTCAGTGGAGATCTCCTCTTGAAGGGCCAACACCACAGCACGCTCTATATAGTTGCGGAGCTCGCGCACGTTGCCCGGCCAATCGTATTGCATCATCGCCCGGCCGGCCTCGGCGGATAACCCGACCACCTTCTGGTCGGTATGCTCTGAGAATTCCTCGATAAAATGCTGGGCCAGGATCAATATATCTCGCCCCCGCTCGCGCAGCGGAGGCAGAGCGAGTTCGATGACGTTGAGCCGAAAATAGAGGTCTTCGCGGAATCTCTGATCTTTGACCGACTGCTCCAGATCGCGGTGGGTGGCGGCCAGGATGCGCACGTCCACCTCCAGGGGCCGATCGCCGCCGACGGGGCGGACCGTGCGCTCTTCGAGGACGCGCAATAATTTGGGCTGCAGCGACAGGGGAAGGTCGCCCACTTCGTCCAGAAATAGAGTGCCCCCGTGGGCCTGGACGAAGAGTCCGTCTTTGTCGCTTCGAGCGTCCGTAAACGCTCCCTCTACGTGGCCGAAGAGTTCGCTCTCCAACAGGTTCTCTGGCAGGGCGGCGCAGTTGATGGCCACGAAAGGCCCGTCACTGCGATCGCTTCGCTCATGAAGGGAGCGGGCGACCAATTCCTTTCCCGTGCCGCTCTCACCGATGATGAGCACCGACGAAGGGGCCGAAGCCACGCGGTCGATCATCGAGAAGAGTTCGCGCATCGCCGGGCTGTCGCCGATCATCTCGCCGCCCGTCCCCTCCCGCTGACCAACCTGACGGCGAAGACGCCGCACCTCCTCTTTGAGCTGTCGATGCTCCAGAGCGCGATCGACGGCGATGGTCAGGGCATCGATGTCGACGGGCTTTGTCAAAAAGTCGTAGGCCCCGGCCCGGATGGCGGCCACCGCCGTCTCCAGGCTGCCGAAAGCGGTGATCACCATCACCGGAAGATCCGGGCGGTGGTCAACGACGCGCTCACAGAACTCGATACCGCTCATGCCCGGCATATTCAGATCGGTGAGCACTACGTCGACGGGCTGCTCATCGAGCAGCTTCAACGCCTCATCGGCGCGGGTGCAATAGCTGGCCGAATAATCACGACGCTCCAGACGCTCGACGAGCACGTCGCACATGCTCGCGTCATCATCGACGATCAAAATCGTTCCGCTCATTCATCCTCCTCAAAGGGTAGCACCACCGTAAAAGTGGTGCCCTCGCCATAACTGCTCTCCACCTCGATCCATCCCCCGTGCTCTCGTGCAATGCCATAGGAGACGGACAACCCCAATCCGCTGCCCTCACCGACGGGCTTGGTCGTAAAAAAAGGCTCGAAGACCTGCTCCAGATCGTCATCGGCGATGCCCACCCCGTCGTCAGCCACCTGAACTGCCACATAGGGACGCAACCGGTCGGAGCTTTCGTCGGGATGGATGCGCTCCACTGATCGCACCGTGATGTCTACGTTGCCGCCGCCGGCGTCCTCACAGGCATGAATGGCGTTGACCAATAGATTGGTCATGACCTGCACGAATTGATCGGCGTCGATGACGGCCACCAGCTCCTCGTCGGGACCGTCTAGATTCATAGTCACCCGTTTTTTGGCGGCCATCGGTTCCACGAGCTGACGGGCCTCGTCGACGACGGAGGTGACGCGAATTTTCTCGGCCTGCAAAGAGCGCACCCGGGCGAAGTCCATCAATTTGCGAATGATCTTGCTGATCCGGTCGGTCTGGGTGGTGATGATGGACGCATTTTTTTGAATGGCATCGCCCTCCACTTCTCCGTCTTCGATCATCTGTGAGCGCATGGAGATCACATTTAGAGGAGTGCCCAATTCGTGGGCCAGGCCGGCCGATAGGGTGCCCACAGTCTTGAGTCGATCGGCGTGGCGAAGTTGCTTTAACGCCGCCAGCCGAGCCTGGCTCTCCTCTTCGAGGCGCTTTCTGGCAGTGAGCAATTGGACGCTCATCCAATTCATCTCACGGGCCAGCTCGGTCAACTCCCCATGGCCCTCCAATTCGATGGTGGCCTCTAGATCACCGCGGCCAATGGCACGAGCCCGCTCGATGAGGGCCTCCACAGGCCGAGCGATGAAGGCGAGCCCCGTGGCCCAGGCCAGGGCGGCGGCCATCAACAGGATCAACAAAGTGGTCTCTACGATCCTTCGCCGGGAGTCGGCCAGATAGGCTTCCTGGCGCGCGAAGGATTCGGATAACTCCAATGCCCCGATTCGATCCTCATCGAGGACGACGGGCACATAGGTATAGAGCCGGCCGGCGCCGATCTGGTCGGGATCGACCCAACTGACGGCCATCCCGCGAGCCAGCTGGGAGCCCGTGCCGTCGGGAGCCTCGGGACGAATCCGCTCCGGACTCTCCGCTTCGGTCCATACCCAGCGGATCCTGACCCGTTCATCGGCCTCATTGGAGCTCTCCACCAACGAATAGGCGTAGACCTCCCCCAGATCATCCCAGGACTCGCCGACCATCACCGCCAGGGGCTGGGCGATGGCGTAGTGGTGGCGACGCATCTGGGTCTCCAGAAGGTCTCGCTCTCGATCGAGACGGGAGAACCCGTGCCATGCCATGACCAGACAGATGCCACCTATAAAAAACAGGGTAATTTTAAAGGTCAACCGCATCTAATTCCTTAAACACAACCTCCGTAGGTCTCGGGGCACTGACAACACAACTAAAGTGTCGAATATTGCAACATGTATCCAAAAGCGACGTCTCTATGTCGCCAAAAATACCGCCGTGGTGCGCTCAAATGGGCTCTTGAAAAAAATATATTTCCCCGCTTTTCCCCGACTATTACTCCATTTACAGGAGTCTGGGCGGAGCCAAAACTAGATTTTTCGAAGGCCTGGCACAGAGCTTGAATTGAAGTATTACCGGTTTATACGGTTGGGTCGTCAGCACCGCTCGTTAAGAGCCTGCTGATACTCAAACGGGCGTCGGATCGAATAGGGCCCCCGACCACCTTATTCGGCTCGGCGCCCTTTTTTTTGCGCTTTGAGATGATATCTGTGTCCAATGAGGTCGGGCCAAGAAATACGGTCGGGATGAGCATAGGTTCCCACGATTTAATCAACCCTTTTCGAGGCTCCCCATGCAGCGAACACCCACTTCTTATCGCAACGCCGACCGCTGGGCCGACTCCGTCGTCCGGGCCTGGCATCGAGAGCAACAGGCCAGACTTCCACCGCTGATCTTGCTCGTCGAAGACGACGACGCCTATCGGGATGTGCTCTCAGAGAAAATGCTCCGCGACGGCTTCCACGTGGCGAGCACCGAGAACGGTGCCCACGCCCTCCACTTTCTGCAGACCAGCCTCAAGGAGAAGACCGACGCCTACCTGCCGGATCTGATCGTCTCCGACATCCGCATGCCCGGCCTCGACGGCTTTGAATTGCTCGATGCCGTTCGAGAAATCGGCCCCCTGATCCCCACCATTTTGCTCACCGGTTTTGGTACCCGCCGCCACCAGGAAAAGGCCCTGCGCCTGGGGTGCGATCAATTTCTCAACAAGCCGCTGTCCTACGAGACGTTGAGCGAGCATATGCGGCGCCTCCTTTTGGCGCGAGCTCTGGAGCCGGGCCACTAGCCGCAAATTTTCGGCGACCATCGAAGGCAATGTCGTGTCGTAACGCGGCGGTATGCGATGGTCCGATATCGTGCCCCCGCAGGCTCCCCAATCCAATAAAAACCAAGCCGTTCGTGGCCCCAGCGTGCCTTGTGCCGCTGGTGAGCAAAGATCGAATAGCTACCACCGCTTCCGCTCCCCCCCTTTGTTGTTGCGGCCTTGCGCCGCTTCTTTTGCCGCTAGCATCTGCTGGCTTCCCGGACACCGGGCGCGGCAACAAACCACCGAGTGAGCGATAGTCAGAGACCATCGGCCCCAGGGATTTTGGTTTTTGGAGCCGATGATCTCTGACTATCGCGGTGGTCGCCGCCCCAATTGGTTTCGGTGGTTTACCCACCATCCGACGGGCCAAAGACCACGCGGCTGCGAACCTCGCGGAATTGATCACTGCCGCCGAATCGGCCGACGAGTTGAAAATTTGCGATCCCTTAATCACTATGGTCCCCATCTGGCCACATTCTAGATCTATGAGATCGACGCCGAGTTGGAGCTTCATGTTTGACGAAAGCCTGAGATCCCAAAGACTGGAGTTTCGCCCACCGAAGGTAGAGGACGCGTCCTCTATCTTCGAGCAATGACGGAACGACGACCAACACAGCACCCCAGTGGGGATGCTCGAACTCAATACCGAGGGGCATATTGCTTCTGTAGGATACGTGTTCTCGCCAACGTTCCAGGGGCGAGGATTCGCTACTGAGGCGCTGGACCAGATAATTCGAGTGGCCCTGTCCGAGCCCACCATCTGGAGAATTTCGGCCACGACCGACACGGAAAACACCGCTTCAATGCGTGTCATGGAAAAGGCAGGGATGGCGCGCGAGGGATTGTTACGACGATATGCGATTAGACCGCAAATCGGTGATGAACCGAGGGATGCGTTCATCTTCTCGGCCATACGGTGAGGCGAAAGACCCGATACGTCTGGGTGCGGAATACCTCGCTTCCTCGCGTATCTCGGCGCCGTTAAATGCCAATCGGTAAGCGCAGGCATCAGGGCGTAGCGATCAAGGATGGCCTGTGGACCATACGGCCAGGCCAGGGATGGCCTGTGGACCATACTGCCAGGCCAGGGATGGCCTGTGGACCATACGGAAACGGCCCGATACCGAACCCGTGGAGTGATCTCAAGGCGGAAAGCCGATGCTCATCTTCAGCGCCCGATATTCGGGATGGATCGAGCCGTCGCCGCGGCGGATGACCAGCGGCGGTTCCACCCAGGCGGGGCCGCGCATTGATTGGGGGATATCGTCGCTGCGGACCATGATGAACAGGCCCAACAGCGGCTTTCGTCCCTCACTAAATACGACGGGCCGCCATCGCAGAATTGATAATTTGCTTTCTTCTGCTGCTCTGATGACCCGCTCATGCTGGGGATCGGGATCGATGGGAAAGACACAACAAAACACCCCGCCCGGTGCAAGGTGGCGAGCAGCGACGCTTGCATAGTCGCCGACGTCACCGCGCATCTCGAAGCGACAGGCCGCCTTCTGGGGATGGTCGGCCTGCGTCCCTGCGGGGACGGGAAAATAGGGAGGGCTCCCCAATACGAGATCGAATTTCTCGTCTTCAGCGAGCACTTGAGGATCTCGAAAATCGCCGTGGCGGATTTCGTACCGATCGCCAAGCCCGTTATAGCGCGCCGATTTTTTCGCCAACTCGACGCTGATATCCTGGGCCTCGACGGTCACGAAATCTGCGCCCCGCAATCGCCAGGCGGCGGTCATACCCACCGAGCCCACGCCGCTTCCCAGGTCCAGGACCTGTCCTGCGCTGGGACACCAGCTGGTGCCGTACCAGGCGGTGAGAATATCGTCGGTCGAATAGCGATGGCCGTCTTTGAGCTGAAAGATCCGAAAATGCCCGCACAGGGCATCCAGCGATTCACCGGGCCCGCAGGGCACCTGATGCATCGCCTCCCGGTCGGGCTCCGGGCCGGGCACGGCCCATCCCTTAAACTTTTCGCGAATCTTGCGAAGAGAACTGCTCTTTACGTCACTCATACGTATTGGGTCTTGGGTCGTGACTCACGACTCAATAGCCGACGGAGATCAAGTCGCGTTCGGCTTCGATGGCGTGATGCATGGCCTCCAACAGCCCCAGGCCCCGCTGGAATTGCCAGACCTCGCGGGAGCTGCGGCCGGCGCATAGATTATTGAGTTCGAAGCGCTCTTCGTCCGTAAGTTCTGCCGGCTCGGCCAGGCGGTCGCTGATGGACTCCACGTCCCATTCCAGGCCGATGTCGATGGCCAACTCCACCAGCCGCTGATGGAGATAGGGCGCGTAATCTCGGCACTCCTCCTCGGTCAAATAACCGTGGGGCCAGCTCGCCAGATAGCGGGTGGCATCGGGCATTTTCGGCTGCTGATGACGAAACATCACTCCCTGCAAGGGCCGACAGGCCACCTTCCAGC
>SLJM01000071.1 GCA_007135085.1 Myxococcales bacterium | reverse complement strand
CGATATGCCGTGAAAGTTTGGGCCCATTTATGATAGAGCATCGAATAACTTGCTGGAACTGGCTCTTTCGACGAGACGAAAATGACCGAATTACAGGGCGCAACTAAAGAACTCGACGGCGGGGACGGCGAATTTTTCGACGGCATCGCCGAACGCTACGATCTGCTCAACCGAATTTTATCACTCGGCCTGGACGGCCGGTGGCGACGCCGGGCCGTTGAGGCCCTGGACCTTTCGGCGGGCCATAAGATCATCGACGTCGCCACGGGCACCGCCGATCTGGCGATCGCCATCGCCGAAGCGGGCGACGATATCGAGGTCGTCGGCGTCGATCCCAGCGTGGAGATGCTCGCTCAGGGTCGCCCCAAATTGGGTGACCTCGCAGATCGGATCACCCTGGAAGAAGGAGACGGCCAGGACCTGCGCTTTGAGGATAATCAATTCGACGGCGCCTCCGTGGCCTTCGGCATCCGAAACTTCCCGGACCGCCTCAAAGGTCTGCAGGAAATGGCCCGCGTCGTCCGACCGGGCCGCCCGGTGGTTATCTTAGAGCTCAGCGAACCGCGCCGCGGGGTCATGGCCGGTATGAGCCGACTCTACGTCCACCAGGTGGTACCCCGAGTGGGCGCTCTATTGTCGGGCAGCGAGGAATATCGCTACCTCCAGGAGTCCATCGCCGCCTTCCCACCGGCCGAGGACTTCTGCGCCATGATGAGCGAGGCCGGCCTTCAAGACGTGACGGTCACCCCCCTGACCTTCGGGGTGGTCAACCTCTTCGTGGGCCACGCCCCCCAATAACCTCTCTTGGCGCCAGCGGTCACTTTCGAGTTTTCCTCGGGGCCATGGGGAATAGCTTTTTCGGTATTCGACAATCACCTCATGGCGGGGAGGAATACCGATGCAGATCGAGACCGTAACCGGGACTATTCGAGAGCTGGCGACCACTAAACTCGACGAGTTGGATGCCAGGTTGCAGGGGCCGCTGGTGTTGCCCGACCACGAGGATTACGAGCAGGTACGGCAGGTGTGGAACGGGATGATCGATCGGCGCCCGGCGTTCATCGTGCGGTGTATGACCGCCGAGGACGTGGTCGCCGCCGTTAATTTCGTCCGTCAACACAGCCTGCGCCTTAGCGTGCGCGGCGGCGGGCATAACGTGGCAGGAAAGTCCGTACTCGACGGAGCGATGCTCATCGACCTATCGCTGATGCGCGGCGTGTCCATCGACCCTGACAACCAACGGGTCCGCGTCGAAGGCGGCGCTCTTCTAGACGATCTCAACGTGGAGGCCCAGAAATACGGCCTGGCCGTGCCCACCGGAGTGGTCTCCGAAACGGGCGTGGCCGGCCTCACACTTCATGGCGGATATGGATGGCTGTCGCGAAAATTCGGGATCACCATCGACAACCTGGCCTCCGTGGAAATCGTCACCGCCGACGGCAAGCTCACCCATGCCGACGCCCATACTAACGCCGACCTCTTCTGGGCGGTGCGCGGCGGCGGTGGCAACTTCGGGGTGGTCACGGTCTTTGAATTTCAGGCTCACCCCATCGAGCCCCAGATGTGGCTCGCCGCCCCCACCTACCCGGCCTCCCAGCGAAAGGAAGTGCTCGCCAGATTTGCCAATTTCATGGGTCAGGCTCCCCATGAATTATCGGGTCTGGCCAGTCTGTGGAACGCCCCCGACGATCCCGAGGTTCCCGCTGAGATACGCGGCAAACCGGTCATCACCACCGTCGGCTGTTATTACGGCTCCGTCGATAAGGGCAAAGAGGTCACAAAGCCCCTCTATGAGTTGGGCTCTTCCCCCGTCGACTTCGGCGGGCAGATGCCCTTTGTCGAGATCAATCGCTTCTTCGACGACGATTATCCCGACGGTCATTTCTACTATTGGAAGGCCGCCTATCTGGACCGCATCGACGACGAAGTTCTGGAGATCCTTGCCGACTTCCACGATCGACGGCCCTCGCCGCTGAGCAATACGGATATCTGGTTTTTCGGAGGCGCCATCTCCCAGGTAGCCCCCGACGACACCGCCTATCCCCAGCGATATACCCCGTTTATGGCGAGCGTCGAAGCCAACTGGACCGACCCCGACCAATCACAGGCCAATATCGCCTGGGCACGCCAACAATTCGAGGCTCTCCAAAAACACTCCCCGGGAGGGCTCTATCTCAACTTCCCCGGCTTTGCCGAGGAGGAGCACGATATCGAAGATATTTACGCCACCAATTTCGAACGCCTCAGCCGTATCAAAGCCAAATACGACCCGGACAACCTCTTCCGGGGTACCTTCAATATCCCGCCACGAGGAGGTGGTGAATAGAACTAACCAGGCGCTCAGATCACTGGGGACGCTCTATTTTGTCCTCTCCTTCGAGTCCCTAAATTTGTTGATGGGTTTCCACAATCGAGGGGGAAAACGATGAGATATGATACCAAGAGGTTTGTCACGACAGCGTCGATCTTCATTTTTCTGGCTTCTTCGGCCTGCGAACGCCCGGAGGTGATCGACGACCCGGTCATCACCGAACCGGAGGTCGAGGAGGAACCGATCGAACTGGCCGAGGAGGTCGGAGACATCGGCGAAGTCCACTTCCAGACATCTTGTGAGGAAGAAGCCCAGGAGTACTTCGAGGTCGCTCTCGGGCTGCTCCACCATATGTGGTACGTCAAGGCCCGCGAGGGGTTTGAGGGGGTCATCGAAGCCGATCCGGACTGCGCCATGGGCTATTGGGGACTGGCCATGACCCACTACACGCCGCTTTGGTATCCACCGGAAGAGGAGGCCGTCGAATCGGGCACCCTCGCCGTGGAGCGGGCCCAGCAATTGGAGGCCACCGAGCGTGAGCAGGCCTTTATCGACGCCATCGCCGCCTTCTTCGAGGACTACGACCAGGCCAACCACGGCGAGCACGCTCAGGCCTTTCGCGATGGCTGGCAACAAGCCCATGAGCGCGATCCCGACGATCTAGAAGCCAAGTCCTTCTACGCTCTGGGGATTCTGGCCACTGCTCCCACCATCACCGAAGATTACGAAGAACAACGCCAGGCCGGGGCGATGATGGAAGAGGTCCTGGAAGAGGAGCCCCGTCACCCGGCAGGCCACCATTATCTACTCCACGCCTATGACTTTCCGCCTCTGGCCGAGCAGGCCGAAGAGGTGGCCCGCGCCTATTCCGATATCGCACCGGCCGTGCCCCATGCGCTGCATATGCCGGCCCATATCTTCGTGCGCTTAGGGGAGTGGGAGGACGTCATCGAGTGGGATACGAGAGCTGCCGAAGTGGCCGAAGAGCATCGCGTCAACGACCAGACATCGATGCATTTCTATCACTCTCTGGACTATGTGGTTCATGCCTATCTGCAGCAGGGGCTAGACGCTGATGCCGAGGAGACCAGAGAGTGGTTTGAGAGCGCCGAAAATCCCCAGCCCCTGCTGGGCTCGGCTTATCCGGCCGTGGCCATCCCCGCGCGAATCGCCGTCGAACAGAGAGATTGGGAGGCCGCCGCCGAGCTCGAGCCCCTGCTGGCCGACCAATTTCCCATGGAGCAGTGGCCCGTCGCCCAGCTCGTCCAGCATACGGTGCGCGCCGTGGGCGCTGTCTACACTGACGATATGGAGCAGGCCCAGGAGGAGTTTCGCAGCGTCGAAGAGCTCAACGCCCGAGTCGCCGAAGAAGACGATCCCCACTGGGCTCCCCACGCACAGGCCTACCGCGACCTGGTCGAGGCCTTTTACGAATACGGACAGGGCAATACGGAGCAGGCCATCGAGATGATGGAAGAGGTCACCCAATTCCAGGACTCCTTCGACAAACACCCCACCATGCCGGGACGGATTCTGGAAGCCGGCGAATTTCTGGCCATGATGCTCTACGAAGACGGCCAATATACGGCGGCGCTAGACAGATATGAAAATGCGCTGGAGATGACCCCCAATCGCTACCACCTCTATTATGGCGCTGCCATCTCGGCCCGAGAGGCCGAACAACCGGACGTGGCCGCCCGCTACTTCGAGGCCTTGATCGAGCTCGCCGACCCCGACGAGGTGGATCGACCCGAAGTGGAGGAAGCCCAACAATTCCTCGACGATATGCTGGCTGAACTCTGAGTCTTGAGACGACCTGACCGAACCAGCGCCGACGCCGGCCGTCGATGATGACCGCCGGCGTCAGCGCTCTACCCTCCACAACTTCCGCCATCGTAATGCGCGTCCACGCCCCCATCGATGGCGGCATAGCAATGCGCTCCCCCCTGGTAGAACTGGCCGTCGCAACCGCAGGTGGCCAGCTCGTCTTCGAAGCAATTCTCAGCGAGTTCTTCCGGAGCGGCTACGCAAATTCCCTCAGCTCCCGCCTCGCCACAGACACCGTCTTCGTATTGGCAATAATAACCGTCGGGGCAGTCGTCGATATCACAGGGCTGCCCCGACAGCTCCTCTCTTGCCAGGCAGCCGCAGCCACATTCGTCGCTGAATCCCTCCTGCCAACCACCACAATCAAAGTCGATATCGGCGCATTCTTCCGGGCTATGGCCCACATATTCGACGCCCGGTTCGTCGGGATCGGGACAGGCGGGGACATCGGCCCAGAGGCAGCCGCAGCCACATTCGTCCCAGAAGGGCTCTTCTTCAGCGCCACATTCCGGGCCGGCGGCGCAATACTCCTGGTCATCACTAAAATGGGAGACATCGGCGCCGATCGGTCCGTCGCAATGATCGGGGACGACCTGGTTATCGGGCTCCGACTGGTTCTCCGACTGGTTCTCCGACTGCTCATCGCCGTCGTTTTCATCGAAGTCCCAATCCCCACCGGCGCCATCGCCCTCCCCGCCGCAGGCCGAGAGAAAAATTAGAATGAGAAGAGCCGCAAGAATTCGCATGATATTGAACCTTTGATGGGCAAGTAATTCCAGCATCCGCCCAAAAATGCAATTCCCATTCCACACCAGATACGACCAAAGGCAATCGAGACCGAAAGCACCAACCCCCCTCGGGTTTACTGGCCCATATGCCCATCCCACCTCTGGCCAATAGGCCATCCCCACACCCCAGATTTCCGAGGGCCCCATAAAAATTCGAGTTCTTCGAGCCACCTCGCCACGGCCATGGCCGCCAACTCATTTTGGCCAGTCTTCTTCCGACAGCATCGGTGGAGCCACAAAAAACAGGAGTATATTGGCAACGACCAGCACACCGATGCCGATGAGGCCGTTGAGCCCGGTGACCAGGATGATGATCTGATCGAGGAAGATAAACGAAAATGCAAAGGTGGCGTTTAACGTGCCGTGCATAATCGCCGCGGCGATCACCGAGCGCGAGCGAAGCGTCACCCACGAGAAGAGGGGCGATAAGGCGACACACCACAACGTCATCAAGGCCACACCGATCACTGGATGTTCCGGATAGTTATGCCCCTGCAAGATCAGGGGAGCGTGCCAGATACCCCAGATCACACCGATGATGGCGGCGCTCTTCCAGAATCCACGTCCGGCGAGTTCTCGAAGCATCAACCCCCGCCACCCCAGCTCCTCGCCGAGCCCGAAGACAGCGTTGAGCGTCGCCCCGAAGACCAGCCCCTGAGCGAGTTGAATGACGATGAAAAGCCCGCTTGGAAAGGCCTCCATCTGCTCTCGAGCCTCGTCGATCTCTTCCTCGGACAAGAAGCTACCAAGCTGTTCGAAGAACCCCTCCATGCCGAGGTCGAAGCTGATTCCCGGCATAAGTACCGCCGCCCCCAGGGCTGCAAACGCCAGGAATACGGGCAATAACCAGGCCACCACCCACCATCGATTGGGTTTGAACTTGAGCCATAGACTATCGCGGACCTTTCGGCCCGCCCGTCGGTCAATAACCAACGCCACGACGCCGGGGACCAACATATAGGTCACGGCCATGATGGTGGCGGCCACACCACCGTAGTCGAATGGGGACAAAAAAAACGCCCCCGCCAACAGCCAGTTGATGACGAATGTGGCGATCAGAAAGTGACGCAGCTCCCGACTTATCGACATCCTCCTACCTCATTCCTACGTCTTGATGAGTCTTGAGTCTTGAACTACACCCTCCGCAATTCAAACCAGATATTTACCGCGGGGGAGTGTGCAACCGTCTTCGCTGAAACCGATTTATCAAAGGAACTATTCAAGCTCGGTCGGCCACGTAGGCAGACATGGCGTCCAGGGACTGGACCTGATCGTAATCCGACTCCGGGATCTCCACTCCGGTCTGGTCGGCGATATCCTCGACGATGGACAGGAAGTCCATGGAGTCCAGGCCGAAGCGCTCGCGGAAATTCTCGTCGCCCCCAAGATCCTCCAGATCGGCGTCGGGGGCGACGTCAGCGATGATCTCGACGATGATTTCCCGCGCTTCGGCGTCGTTCACAGATCCTCCGGGCGCTGCAGATAATCGGCGATGGTCGAGAGAAACCGGGCGCCCGCGATGCCGTCGCTGACCCGGTGGTCGCCGGAGAGGGTCGCCGTCATTACGGGACGGCTTCCCATGAGGCCATCTTCGCTCCAGAAGCGCTCCGAGATCTTACCAAACCCGACGATGGCGACCTGCGGTGGGTAGATCACCCCGTAGACTGCCTCCACGCCCATCTCGCCGAGACTGGTGATGGTGATGGTGGCGTCCGTGATCTCCGAGGAGCGCAGCTTTCCCCGGCGCACCCGCCGCACCAGATCGCGCAGATCATCCATCAATTGAGGCAGCTCTTTTTTGTCCGCCTCGTGCACCGCCGGGGGGATGACGCCCCCCTGGCGAAGGGATATGGCGAAGCCGGGGTTGATATCTTCTCGCGCCTCGTAGCTGTCGTCCTGGAAAACCCCGTTCATCTGCGGAAACTCACGACAGGCCAGGGCGACGGCCTTGATGAGAATCACCCCCGGCAGCAGCCGCTGTGAGGCGGGGCGATCCTCGTTATAGTCCCGCAGCCACTGCTGGGCGTTGTGCATGGGCACCGATTCCTGGAGATAATAATGGGGGATCTCCCGCTTGGAGCGCGCCATGGCGACGGCGATCGCCTCACGCATGGCCGCCATTGGACTCGTCTCTTCGCCAGGCTCTTCCGCCACCTCTTCTTCTACCTCTTCTTGTACTTCTTGCGGGCCTTTCCGGTCGGCGACCGCCGCCTCCACGTCGCCCCGTCGAATCGCTCCCCCGGGCCCCGAGCCTTCGATTGTAGCCACATCGATCCCCTCCTCATCGGCCATCCGGCGGGCCACGGGAGAGATACGAGGAGCCCGGCCTCGCTCTACGTCGGCGACAGTGATCGCCCCCTGGAGCCCCGTCCCCTCTACCCCCTCGAGATCTACTCCCAGCTCCGCGGCCCTTCGCCGTGCTGCCGGAGAGGCCATAATCCCCTTCGGTATCCGCAGGTCGGCAGGGTCGGGCCTCATGGGGGCCACTGCCGGCGCTGCTTCCTCGTGAATCTCTTCGGCCTTCGGCTCCACTTCCTCGACCTCCTCG
>SLJM01000474.1 GCA_007135085.1 Myxococcales bacterium | reverse complement strand
CGGAGGTTAAACGAGTTGCGGTAAGTCGTGGGACGTTTGATCCCCCTTTGGGGGACGGAGCGCCCCGCGCTCCAGGGGGCTCTCCGCAAACCCAAAGCCCCCCACCGAAGCCCCCAAAACACACCGCATTTCGACAAACCCCAAAGATTGTGAGAGAAGTATAAGTGAAGTAGCAAATCGAGCGGAGATTTGTAGTTGGCCAACCAACACGCCGAGGACGTAATGCGTCGTAGGACCCAAAAACTCTCAGTCGCCGGTGCCCTGGGCCTGGCGGTGCTGCTGACCCTCCTGGGCTGCAGCTCCGCTTCCGCCCATTCGCCCCATTCCTATTCGCCGCCCAAGGCCAGTGGAAGTAGCTATGGCGGTGGTTACGCGGCGGATGACGCCGATATGATTTACCTCGCCGAGAGCGCGCCGGCGGCGCGTGGCGAACAGCGCGCCCGGCCGCAGAGCGCGGCTGATCGCCATGCCGTGGTCGATTCTTCGCCGTCGCCGGGGCAGCAGGCGCAGCCCGACGCCACGCCGCCGGAGGTCGATGAGGAGCCCACGCGGGGGCAGCTGCTCATCTATACGGGGGCGCTGGTGTTGGCCATCTACGACGTGGAGCAGACCCAGGACAAGGTGGTGGCCCTCGTTGAGGAGATGGAGGGCTATATCTCGAAGCGCTCGTCCAACGCCCTGACCGCCCGGGTGCCGGCGCCGAAATTTCGCACCGCCATGGAAGATATCGGGGCGTTGGGCGACGTCCTCGACCGAAGCTGGGACGCCCAGGACGTGAGCGACGAGGTGCGCGATCTGGATATTCGCCTCCGCAACGCCCAGGGGCTTCGAGACCGCCTGGAGGCTCTCCTCGACGATGTGGAGACCATCGAAGAGGCCCTCCAGATCGAACGGGAGTTGGAGCGGATCACCCTCGAGATCGAGCGGATCCGCGGCCAATTGCAGAGCTTTGAGAACCGCATCGCCTATTCGACGATCCAGATCAATTTCCGCAGTCGACGGGTGGACGACGTGCCGGACGACGAGTTCTTATTGCCCTTTAGATGGTTGAATACGTTGGGATTGCAGTCCTTGTTGCGAGCGCCGGAGGTGTACCGATGAGCCGCCATAATTGGATTATTGGAGCGCGGCCAGCTTGGCCGCAAAGCGGACTGGCAGTCCGCGCTCCAGGAAATACGCTGGGAGTGTTGGCGCTGTTGCTCTGCCTTGTGGCGATATCGCTGGTGGGGTGCGCCACCTTCGAGATCGAAACGCCGGACGAGATGGTCGCCGTCGAGGAGAGCAACCGCGAATATGTGGCCATGACCCATGACGGGGTGGTGTTGCGCGTCCTCGTCCATTCTCAGGGCGAGGGTGTGAACGACGTGCCCAGGGCGGGCCACGATTTCTGGGTGGAGTCCGTGCGGGAGCGCATGCGCACTCGCGGCGGCTATGCGCTGCTCGAGGAGCGAGAAGTGCAGTCTGTGGACGGCCACCGGGGCACGCGAATGGAGTTTGGCCGCGACCAGGATGGTGTGCCCTACCAATATTGGATGGTCCTCTTCGTGACCGAGGACAATATCCACGTCATCGACGCCGGGGGCCGCCAGGATCGCCTCGAAGGTGCTCGAGACGCTCTGGAGCGCGCCCTGTCGAGCTACGAGGTCAAGCGCTGAAGCGCTTAAGACGCCTCTTCCATCAGTAGAGCTGCTCGCAATAGCCCACGTCTTCGCCTTCTTCTTTGACGCAGCGCTGGTTCTCCGTGCAATTATATTCGGAGAGGCAGCCCGTAAAGCATTTGGAGAAGGTGGCGTCGGCGCAATATTGGTTGGGGTTACAGATCACCTTTTCGCCGGGAGGGGCTAAGAAATCCCCGCAGGGTGTAAATCCCTGCGCCAGGTGGCGACCGTCGCTTCGATCGAAGGGGTCTATAAATTCGCCGCAGCCGACGGTGACGAGCAAGATTGCAAAAAATAGGGGCAGGAGCAGGCGGTGCATGGTCTATCCTTATGGTTCTCCAGCAATTAAAACGTCCAGTTGATTTCCCGCGAGCCATAGGACGGGATAAGGGGGGGCGTTTATGCAAAATTATTTTGGGGGATCGCTCTTGGGCGACCGTTATCCTTGACCGGGCGGTATCTAAGCCGATCATCGTCTAAGGACCCCGAATAACCCCACTGAATGGAAGTATTGCTATGGAACAGGACCCACCGCTGAGTCATGACCATTCACCATCTGCGATTAAACACCGCCTGGCACAGCCTCACTCGCCGAGTTATTCGGGCGACGCCGTGCTGGGGGCCATCGACGGGACGGTGACCACCTTCGCCGTGGTCAGCGGTGTGGCCGGCGCCGGGTTGCCGGCGGCGGCGGCGTTGATCCTGGGGATCGCCAACCTGATGGCCGATGGATTCAGCATGGCCGTCAGTAATTATCAGGCCACCGAGACCGACCGGGAGCATGTGGACCAGATCCGCCGAGAAGAGGAGCGTCATATCGAGGTGGCGCCCGAGGGAGAGCGGGAGGAGATTCGCCAGCTCTTCGCGGCCAAGGGCTTCGAGGGCGAGCTCCTGGAGAAGGTGGTCGATACGATCTGCAAAGACGAAGAGGTCTGGCTGGATACGATGATCCGTGAGGAATACGGCCTGACCACGGAGTCGAGCAAGCCATTCAAGGCGGCGTGGGTGACCTTTTTGGCCTTCGTCGTCGCCGGCTCGGTGCCGCTTTTGCCCTATGTCTTCATGGATCTCGAGGGGGAGGGGCTGTTTATGTGGAGCGCGGTCATGACCCTATCGGCGTTCGCGGTCATCGGCTTTGTGCGGGGTCGGACGTTTGGCCGCAATCCCCTGCGCAGCGCGCTGGGCACGCTGGCCATGGGCGCCGGCGCGGCGGCGATCGCCTTCGGCCTCGGCGCGGGCGTGGAGGCGATTATCTGAGCGAGGTGGCCAGGTGGTCGGTGGCGCGGAAAAAGTCCTGGAGGTGGTCTTCCGGGGTTGGTTCGACGGGGGTTGGGAGTTTGTCGTCGATATAGTCGATCCAGCCCGGCACCCGGGGGATGATGGCCGAGGCGGCGGTGGCGGCGGCGGAGTAGGAGAAGGCCGTGGTCAGGCCCATCGGGCCCAATGGTTTGCAGCCCAGGAGGTGGCTTATCACCGGGGTTTCGACGAGAGCTAAAAGGGCGGCGGCAGAGCCGATGCCGGCGGCCCATACGGCCGGGCTGGGGCGAGAGACGGTCAGGGTCTGGCCCAGTTGAGCGAAGACCACGGTGAGCAGGCCCACCGTGGGGGCGCGCCGGCGCTGGAGGGTGTAGCGGGCGGTCATCCAGGCGGCAAACGACGACGAGGCGGTCAGGAAGGCCCGCCAGGTGATATCTCGATCGAGGACGTCGCCAAGTGACTCCTCGGGGCCCTCGTGGAGGAGTTGCTCGTAGGAAATATCCGGCGGAGGCCGAAGGGCAATCGCCAGCGATGGGGCGACGTCGGTGAAGAGGTTGACCAGCAAGAGCTGGCGGGCGTTGAGGGCCGGCGTGGTGTGGACGGCGCCGCTGGCGAGCATAAAGCCAATCTCGCCGAGATTTCCGCCCATCAGAATCGCCACGGCGTCGCGCACGGAGCGCCACATGGCCCGGCCCTCGACCAGGGCGTCGACGATGGTGTCGATGCGGGCGTCGATGACGACCAGGTCGGCGGCGCGGCGGGCGGCGGTGGAGGCCTCGGCGCCCAGGGCGATACCGGCGTCGGCCAGTCGGATCGCCGCCGCGTCGTTGGCGCCGTCGCCGGTCATGGCCACCCGGCGGCCCGCCTCCTGGAGGGCTTCGACGATACGCACCTTTTGGGTGGGCGTCATTCTGGCGATGACCCGCGTGCTCTGGAGAACTTCCGCCAATTCTGTGTCGTCCATCTGGTCCAGGTCGTCGCCGGTGACCACATGAGAACCGTCGTCGAGGCCCACCTCCCGGGCGATGCGGCGGGCCGTCTCGGGGTGGTCGCCGGTGAGCATGATCAGTGAAACCCCGGCGGTGCGCAGTGCTTTGACGGCCTCGGCAGCGGACTCTCGCAGTGGATCGCTGAGGGCGACAAAGCCCCGGAAGGTCAATTCATCGACCTGATCCTTGTCGATATCGGCGGAGCCGTTGACGTCGACCTGTCGACTGGCCACGGCGAGCAGGCGCAGGCCGCGACCGGCCAGCCGATCACCGCGGGTCAGCAATTCAGCCCTGGCCTGATCGTCGAGTTTGCCGCCCCTGTGGGTCACACATCGGGGGATGACCTCCTCGGGGCTCCCCTTGACGACGAGCATCGACTCTCCCTCGCTGCGGCCCAGGCTGGCGTGAAAGGCCAGTTGTGATTTGAAGGGAAGCTCGCAGATCAAATCCCAGTCCCCTCGGTCCAGGCCATGATGTCTGGCGCCATGGTCGATGGCTCGATCCGTGGCGTGGGGAAGGGGTCCGCTGCCGTTGGTGTAGGGCGTGGCGCGCAGGGCGTCGCGCAGCACCTGTCGGTGTGATTCCTCCCAATGATCGGGACTGGCGATATGGGCTCCGTCATAGACGCGGTGGAGGCGCAGTCGACCCTCGGTGAGGGTGCCCGTCTTGTCGATGCACAGGGTGTCGACCCCTCCCAGGGCCTCCATGGCGCTCTGGTTCTGGACGATGACGTTGCGCTCCGACAGCCGCCGCGCCGCCGCCAATTGTGCCGCCGTCGACAGCAGGGGCAACCCTTCGGGCACGGCGGCGACGGCCAGGTTGACTGCCGGGCCGATGAGGGGTTTTAGCTTTCGGTGGCGCAGCACGCCGAGGCTCATCAAGAAGCCGCCGCCGATGCCGGCCATGGGAATGGTGAGCTCCGAAAATTCCTGGAGCCTGGCCTCCACGCCGGTGGGGCGTTGGCTGCGTGGGCTGGTCTGGCGCTGACCCAGGCCCTGTTCGGTGGCCTCACCGGTGGCGACGACCACGGCGGTGACCGTGCCGGCGACCACGGCGGTGCCGTCGTAGAGCATGGAGGTGCGGTCGGCCAGGTTGGAGGCGAAGCTCGGATCGGGGCCCTTGGGCACGGGCAGGGATTCACCGGTGAGGGTCGACTCGTCGACCTCGAGGTGGCGCGCCTTCAGGATCCGACAATCTGCGGGGACCACGTCGCCCGCTTCCAGGCGGATCAGGTCGCCCTCGACGAGGCGGTCGTCGTCCAACGAGCGCCACCTGCCCTCGCGGCAGACGTCGACGGTGACGATCTCGCGGCGGGACATCTCGTAGATGGCGTCTTCGGCCTCAAATCGGGACAGGCCGCCGATGAGCCCATTGGCGGCGATGACGGCGCCTACGATCCCGGCGTCGGTCACAGATCCCACGGCAGCCGAGACGGCAGCGCCGGCGGCCAGCACGGGGGTGAGGGGATTGGCCAGCTCGCCGCCGATGGCTTTCAACACCCGGATGGGTCGGGGCGGGCGCTGTGGTGGTCCTTCGTGTCGCTGTCGGGCCGTGGCCTCGTCGATCCCCCGGCCCGTGCTGTCCAGCCTTTGCAGGACGTCGGCGCGGCGCAGCCTGTGCCAGGGTGGGGCCATGTCGGGCAGGGGATAGGTCTCATATTTGAGTTTTCGGCCCTGAAAGATACCGTAGATAAGGGCGACCATGGAGGCGGCGTTGACGGAGAGCATGACCCGAGTGGGGTGAATATCCTCGAGGCCGCTGCTGGCGGTCAGAGCGCCGATGCCCGCCCCCAGTCCTGCCAGGGTGGCGCAGCGACGGGAGACCTGCCGCGCTTTTTTTATGGCGTCCATCACCAGCAGGACACCCTCCATATCCTGGCAGGCCAGGATATGGGCCTCCCAGGGCACGGGTTTACCTTCGCGGCAAATGCCGACGCTGCAGTCGGCGGCGATCATGGCCCGCGGCATGGTGGCGCCAATATAGGACACGACCTGAAAGTCGCGCTGGATATGTCGGATAAATCGGTGCAGGCCGGCTCGTTCTACCACGCGATCGGGATGAAATTCGTCGACCGACAGACGTTGGTCGGAGGCGATGATCAACTCCAGGCCGGCGTCCTTGATAGCCTTGACCAGCGATCGAGAGACCCGGTCGGTGCGGGCCTTTAGAGAAAAAAGAGCGACAGCCTCGCCCTTTCGGCTCAACGCCAGGAGATCACCTGTAGCCCCCTTTTGGCGCAGCTTTTCCTCCCAGGCGGGATCGATATCAAAGGGATCGGCCGGACCCAGAGCCCAGTCGCCGTCGATCTGGCGCACCTCCGGGTTGTGGGGATCCAATAATTCGTCGGCCTTCTGGAAAGCCTCGACGGGATCGCCCTGGGGGCAGTACAGATTTTCCAGGCCCCATCGATCGGTAATGAGGAGACGGTCGTCGATGATGACGCAGTCCACGCGGTCGAGGCGCTCCAGGACGTCGGGATCCATGACCACCATGCCCCGATCGGCGAAGACTCCGCTCAGGGAGGCACAGAAAGCACCTCGGCCGTAGCGGGCCGGTTTGGGCAATGCGTCGAGGATTGGGGTGAGGGCCCGCTCCAATTTCTGGGTGTCCGCAAGGCCCACCATGAAGCCGCCGAGCGACATATTCCAGGCGTCGTCGGCGTAGGCCTCGATGGGGCCTTCGGGGACGGGCACCGGCCGCGGCGGGTGGTCCAAAAGAGGGGCCTCCACCCGGTCGGGGTGGCTGCATAGATCGGGCTCTCGATCGAGCCAACTGAAGCGGCGCTCGATGGCGCCCATCAAGAGCGTGCCCTGATATAAAAAGTCGATCGCCGGGCCCACAGGTCCGCTGCCCAGGCCCTGGATCAGGGGATTGAACAGGCCGATAGACATCTCCGCCGGGGAGCGGCCCATCTTGTCGACCACGGCGTTTCGAATATGTGGGACGTTGTCGACGACCGACATCAGGGCGGCCAGGTCGAGGCGGGTGGACCCGGGCTTTCGACGGAGGACCTTCATGGTCATGCCGGCGGCGGTGCCCAGGGCGGAGGAGGCCAGGCGTACAAGTCCCCGCACCAGGTGCTCGTCGTCGCCGGGATGATCGGCGCTCTCGTCGCAATATTCGCCGGGATCGAGGTTAAAGCGATGCTCTACCTGATCGAAGACCTCCAGGAGTTGTTCCAGCTCGACCAGATCCTCTTCCCAGGTCACGATTACCCGCCGCAACGCCCCGTTGGAGCGGGCCCAGATCACCCCGTGGACGCCCTCCAACTCAGCGACCACGGTGCGGGCAAAATCGCGGTATTCATCGCCCTGAAGGTCGGGCAATTCGATATGAGCCCGGTTATGGGAGGCCCAATAGCGCCGGCGCACGGCGCCGAAGAGGTTGCGCAGGGTGTCGCCCTGACGACCAGGTATGATCTGGGAGAGGTTCATTCACTGCGCCCAAGTGAGCGATAATCATAAATTTCGAAAAGGGCCTACAATATGTTCGCTTGACCGGACACGGCAAGAATGAGGAGTCGATTGTCACATTGGTTTTTGTTGTCGTGCAGTCCATCCCGCGGCGCAGTACAGCCGCTCCACCCCGGGTCCGCCAGGGCCCGCCAGGGCCCTCCAACCCGGGGCGCGAGCGGAGCG
>SLJM01000449.1 GCA_007135085.1 Myxococcales bacterium | reverse complement strand
TGGAGGACCAGATCGACGTCCTTTCGGCGGACCATCTCGAGCACTTCGTCGCGGTTTTTCAGCTCCCGGTTAAATTGCACCGAGTGGTGCTCGTCGGGGAGCAAGGGGTGGTGTACGACGACGATCTTGAAGCGCTTTTTGACTTCCCCGTCGTCGAGCAGCCGGGAGGCGGCCTCCAATTCGTCGTCGCCGACCCGACCTGTGGCAAAGAGCCAGGGGGTGGCGATGCCGCTGTTGAGTCCGATGATGGCCACCTCGCCGCGGAGGTGGCAGAAGGGATAGCCGTGGGAAAGTTGGTAGTCTGGCAGATCGCTATTTAGATAGGAGGCAAAATAGGTCTCGAAACGCCGGTCACGCACGGCGCCGGGCGTATAATAATCGTGGTTGCCGGGGACGATGCTCACCCGGCTGTCGGCGTCGCGGATGGTGGCCACCACCTCGGCAGCGGCGGCAAATTCCGATTTGAGCGCCAGGTTGGTGAGGTCGCCGCTGATGACGATATGGTCGACGTCGAGCCCGTCCAGGTGCTCCAGAGCTCGCTCGACGACGCGCACCGAGTGGGCCTTGGAGCGATTGAGCAATAGGTTGAGCCCGCCGACGAGGCGTTTGTTGAGAAATTGCCAGGGGCGGGGCTTGTCGAGATGGAGGATATGGAGGTCGGAGATGTGGCCGATACGCATTGGCAATTAATCCGGGTGAGTTAACAGTCATAGGCACCAGAAGATTTGCCCCTCCATACCGCAAAGTCGACGGATCCCCAACTGTCGGGGACCTCATTTTTTAGGTGTCGCCGTTATCGTCGCCGTCGTCATCGGCGACGACGGGGACGGTGACGTAAGCCCGATTATTGTTGCGGTTGACATCGTTTAAGTCGTCGTCGGGATCGACGAAGACGTGGAAATAGTGGGTTCCGGCGCTGATATTGCTCGGTAAATTGAGCTGGCCATCGATCTCGATCGACGAGTCGGCGTCGACGTCGTCGACCGTAAATTGACCCAGAACTTGATCGTTTTCGGGATCCAGGGAGGACGACGAACTGAGGTAGACCTTATAGTCGACGGAGGCCACGTCGTTGCCGCCGTAATTGGCCAGATCAAAGCCGTAGCGCACGGTGTCGCCGGGCACGTAGGTGCCGGGGCCGATGCCTAGATCGACGACGGCCAGATCGATGCCGGGCAATCCGCTTGCGTCGAGCGAATAGTGGACGCGATGCTCGTTTCCGCTGACCGAAACCTGCAGATAATAGGTGCCCGTCGTCGAGGCTTGGAAGTCGTTGATCTCGGCCGTGGGGATGCCCGGGGCGGTCTCCACGGTTTCAATGGGAACCAGGTTGGGGCCGTAGAGTTGCAGGCGCAGAGTGCCGGACTGGTTGGCGGGCTCGAGACCGGCGCTGAAGTCGACCGTCGACTGGGGCGAGAGGTTGACGTAGTAGAAGTCGACGTCGTCTTTGGGGCAGCGATCGATGGTGCTGTCGTAGTCCAGGGCCGCCCAGAGGCTGGTGGCCGTTCCAAAGTGATCGTTGGGCTCGAAGGTGGGATCGCATTGGAGATCGGGATCGACTTCGTTGATGTTGATGTTGAGGGAGTAATTATTCTCCGCATCGGCATCCAACGAGACCAGAACGACACGCAGATAAAAGCATTGATCGCCATCGACATAGTCCACGCCCACCTGCTCGAGATCGACGCCGCTCTGGGCTGATGAGTCCACCGACTCCAGAGTCTGATTGTAGAGAATGGCGTCGATATCGCCCTGGGTGCTGTCGAAGGTGACCGAGGCGTCGAGGCTGGTGCCGTTGGGAGCGCAGATTTCGTAGTAGTCACTGCTTCCGGAGCAGGCCACCAGGTTGCTATAGGTGCCCTCACCGATGGAGGCCGCCGTGGAGAACGAGTCGTTGGGTGTAAAGGGATCGTAGCAGCTGGTCTCGACCGTGATGGTCGGCGTAAAGCCCACGTTATTGTCGCGGTTGGTCTCGTTGAGGACCTGTGCCGGATCGAGGACTACGGCGATATAATAGTCGTCGTCGGCGACCAGGGTTGAAAGCGGGGCCTCAAGGGTGACGTCCCGGTGACTGCCGGCGCTGATAGAGTCGATAGTGTGGGTGGCCAGGGTGATGTCGTCGGCGTTTCCAAGCTCTCGCGCGCTGGTCAATACCAGGTCGACGTCGAACTCGCCGGTGAGCTGCTCGCCGAGGTTGTAGATGCGAAAGTCGACGTCGATGACGCTGCCCACCGAGAAGGTGTCGTTCGGGGGGATCGAGATATTGCGGGGCAATACGTCGACGTCGGAGGGCTGGGCGATGACTTCGATATCCAGGTCGTAATAGTTGCGAACGTCGTTGGTCTGGCCGCAGACCTCGATGACGTAGTTGAGGCCGTCGGTGCTGGCCAAAAAGACGCCCACTTTTTGAACGTCGGCGCTGGTGTCTTTATCGAGTTGCTGGTAGCCGCCCGGGGCATAGAGGGTGGTCTCCAGCGCCCCACGCGAGCTGTCGTGCTCGGTGGTCACCAACAGGGAGTCGCCGGCGTCGAGTTCGACTGAATAAAAATCACATTCCGAAGCGGTACAAAGCGAGGCCTCGTAGCTGCCCGAGTCCATCGGTGTGGCAGCAAAGGGCGATTGGTTGGGACCGAAGTCATCTTCGATACATTCGCAATACAGGCCGTCGAGCTGCACCGGATCGTCGGCGGTGCCGTAGTTATTGGAGGTATTGTCCTCGGGCAGGCTTTCCTCGGCGTCGGCGAGGACGCCGATGCTCAGTTGGTCGTCGAAGTCCTGGCACTGAGCCTCGATTTCGACGTCCACCTCCAGGCATTCGCTGGGGTTGATATTGGGGACGCTGAAGGTGGTCAGCGGTTCGGCGTCGAAATCGACGTTAGAGCCTGGGGAGGTGAAGAGCGCGGCCGTGGTGGTGCCCGTGGGGTTGGACCCCATGACGCAGAAGGTGGTGGTCACAGTGATCAGATCGCCGTCGTCGGCCGTTTCCGGGACCTCCACTTCGGCGACGTAGAGATCGATGTCGGCCTCGTCGGTGATGGTGATCGGGTCGAACTGGATGGCCTGACTATTGCCGCGGAAAGGCTGGTTGATAGCCCCCATGGGGTCGCAGACGATATAAAAATAATAGACCCCGGGATTGTGCACGGCGGAGATGGAGAGTTCTCGATCAAAGTAACGCTCCTCGCCGGCGTCCAGGCTGGTCACTGCCACGGTGCTGACCTGGGGATCGCCGGAGGGGTTGATATTGGGTTCGGCGCCCATATAGATCCCGCAGAAAAAGCTGCCCACGTCCTGGGTGCCCTCGTTGGCGATGGTGGCATTCATCTCCAGGCTGCCGCCCAAAAAGGTGCTGTCGGGAGCGATCGAGAAATCGAGGACCGCGATATCGGGCCCGTCGACGGGTTCGTCAGAGACGGTGATCGGCGGGTTGGAGGCGGCGATATTATTGGTCTGGGTGATCTCCTCGACGTCGCCGTCCTCGGAGAAGGCTTCGACGATGACGTAGACCTCTTTTTCGCCGTCCGTGGGGATGATCGGCTCGGTGAGGACGAAGGATTCGGGACCGATCTGCTGCTGGCCCTGGGAGAAGAGATTGATCGGATCGCTTTCGTGGACCAGCACGGCGTCGTCGCCGCGCTGCGGTGAGCCCACCTGGACGTAGGTGCGGTGCACGACGTTAAAGATATCTTCGCCGCCCAGGTTGATCAGGGTAAAGGCGCGGGTGAAGTGGTTTAGTTCCGGGAAAGCACGCTCCGGGCTGACCTCCAGCGCCTGGACCGACAGATTGGGCAGTCCCTGGTCGAGGTTCTCCACGTGAATGGTGCTGGTGCTGGAGGCGACGGTGTTATTGGGGGTGCGGTCCGAGAGGTGATGGTCGGGATCGATGACGACCACGCCGTGATAATGACCGGTGGGGACGTCCGGCACGGTATTGTTGATGCTCACGTTTCGCCGCTGGCCGGCGCGAAGTGAGATCCCGTCGTCGTCGAGCGCCAGAGTCTGGTCGCCGACGGGGACCAGGTCGCCGTCGGCGACCCGATCGGCAAAATTATCTCGCGTCGTTTGATTGTCGGGAGCCAGATAGGCGCGCACCTCAAAGGGAGTCAGGATGGGGCTGGCCGTCTGGTTGTGGACGTCAAAGGAGATGGTCACGTTCTCGTCGACGCGCACGTTGGCCGGCTGAGCGAGCACGGAATCGACCATGAGATCGACAGGGTCGTAGACCGGGAAGTCGAGCCGGGCCGAATCGACAACGGCCCCGTCGAGCAGGGCTTCGACCAGAATGGAATACTCTCCTACGTCGTCATAGGCGTGGACCGCCTGGCCGCTGGCCCCCTGGCCGGAGCGCGAATTTCCATCGTTAAAGTCGACGCGCCAGCTATAATCATCGGCATCGGCGCCGTCTTCCGGTTCGATTTGAAGTGAAACGGTCAACTCCACATCGGGATAGCCCGCCTCGGGAGAGACCGACACCTCCGTGAGGGTGCCCGCCCCCTTGGCGTCGTCGGAGCCGCAGGCCGCGCTGAAAGCTGCCAGGGCGAAGAGAGCAGCCATTGCGATAGCCAAGGGCGCCAGGGCGCCGGCCAAGCTGAGATATCGATCTGAAATTACGGTCATAAGTCCGTGGGGGATTCTGGAGTAGGCCCAACGGCTGATTACAAAGCCGTCGCGACGGGATCACCTGAGTTTGTTCGATAGTCCATCGTTTTTCAAGATAGACAACCACAATGAAGGGAAGGTTTCCTATTTCTCGGTTCTCCAGGGCGGTCCGAAGGGGCCGGTGGAGCCGACGGCGAGGACCGTCGGCGATGCTTGACGAAGATCGCACCGCTGGGATAGCTTGATGTCGGCGAACTCGCATGTAAATAGAGTATTAATTAGTTGTCGGCTCGACTCTTTATTGATTCGGGCCGTTCGACCTACCGCGAAGGCTGCTCCAAACGCAGGAGGACGTCCTTGTCGAGCAAAGATAACAAACCGGATCTCTCCCATCTCAAATCCCGGCTGGGCCTGAAAAAATCGTCTGGCACTTCCAAGGACGGCGACCAGAAGCAAAAGAGCATCGGTTCTGGTGGGCAGGCAACGTTGACCAAGCCCAAGAAGAAAAGTGCCGGTGCTGGATCAGGCGGCGGGGTCAATGACCGACTTGCGGCGCTGAAGAAGTCGACGCTCAAGTCTCAGCCCGAGCCGCAGCCGGAGCCAGCAGCGGTGGAGCCGGCAGGCGACGACGGGTTCGATGAATTCGACCAACCGGCCGCCCAGCCGCAGCAGACTGCTGCCGGTGGTGGGGCGCCGCGCGGTCACGGACCGCCTCCCGGTGCTCAGGGGCCGCCGCCGACGGCCATGGCGCCGCCAAAGCAGCGCCAGCGGGCCCAGTTTTCCGATGGGGGCCAGGCCGAGGGGATGTCCGAAGATATCAGCCTCGATCAGGTGGATCTGGACGGAGGGAGCATGTTCTCCCTTCCCGTGCTTATTCTGTTTGGGGTGCTCTTCGTCATTGGCGGAGCCTTCGGTCTGTTCTTTGCCGAGGCCAACCAGTCACGCCAGGTCGAGACCACGCGCATCAACGACGCCCAGTCGATGGTCGAAGAGCTGGATGAGCGCTTCGAGGCGTTGAGACAAGGCCTGGCGATTATCGAGTCCCTCGATCCGATGGAGATCGATTTTGAGGCCGCCGAGGCGCTGGCGGAGCTTGAATTCTGGATCGACGCCGGAATCTATCCCAATAACCGGATGCTCATGGGCGAAGAGGTGCTGCGGCCGCTAAACCAATACGTGGCCGAATCCAACGTGCTCACCTATCTCATCGAAGAGCACCATGCCCTGACCTCCCGGTTCGACCGCGAAGAGTTGGAGGCATTCAAAGAGCACGCCGACGGTCTGGAGGACGACAAAGAGCTTGCGGTGGTGTTCTTTCCCGGAGAAGGGGTGCTGGTGCTGGTCGACAAGGACGTCGAGCCCGATGAAAATGAAGAGGTTCCAGTCTATGTCATCGCAAACAGCTCTACCGATCGGGTGAACCACCAACGAGTGGCGCGTCTGGATGTGACCGAGTTCTATAAGATCGACGCAGACAATGCGCTGCAGCGCTATTCCCGTCGAATCAACCGGCTGAAGCATCACGCCGAGGGGCTGGAAGGGCGCCTGGATCAGATCGAGAGTTCGCTCGGCGATCTGGCCACGTCGGACCCGTCGCCGCTGCTGTCATTCTAAGAGAGGACGCCAGCGGAGAGGCCGACGACGAAGTGTAGGCTGATTCCGCCAGAGAGGCCATGAGCCAGACCATTGTCGAGCTCTTCGAGGATCAGGTTCACCGCTCCAGTGTGCGTGCTGCAATGCGTCGCCACCGCGACGGATTGTGGGAGGAGATCACCTGGAAGGAGTGGTGGGAGGATTCGGAGAGGTTGGCGGCGGGGCTGATCGACGCCGGCCTGTTGCTCCAGCAGGAGGTCTGCGTCCTGGTGTCCAATCGCGCCGAATGGGTGGTCGTCGATATGGGCCTGGCCATGGCCGGGGCGGTGAGCATTCCCCTTCATCCGACGACCTCGGCGGAGGAATTGCGGGATATTTTATCCGACAATGAGGTGGGCACTTTCGTGGTCGACGACCCGGTCCAATTGGCCAAGGTCGTGGAGGCGGTCGACGATTTTTCGTCGGTGGAGCGGATCGTCTATCTGGAGCGCGATATATGGATTACCCCTCGAGGGCGGAGCGGCGGGGAATTGATCCGCGTGGAATCCCTGCAGATTCCCGACCCTGTGGAGGTCTTATCTTACGATGAGGTCAGCGGCCGGGGGCGGGCGGCGCTGGCCGATGATCCGCGCTTTGTCTCTCGTCGCCGTCAGGCTATTGACGAAGAGACGGTGGCGACCATTTTGTATACGGCAGGGGTCAGTCATCGGGCCCGCGGGGTGGTGTTGACCCATGCCAATCTCTACGCCCAGGTCCAGGCTCTGTCGGCGCTGCAGGTCTTTTCGAGCGAAGACGTGCAATTATTGTTTTTGCCGTTGGCCCATATTTTCGGGAGGGTCTTATATCTGGCGGGGATCGCCTACGGGATGACCACCGTCATCGGTCGGGGGGCGGGGCGGCTGGTCGACGATCTGGCCGAGACCTCGCCGACGCTGATGGCCAGCGTGCCTCACGTCTACGAGCGCCTGCAGCAGGAGATTGAAGAGCGTATCGAAAACCGAGGCTGGCGATCTCGCTTGCTTCCCCTGGCGCTGGAGGTGGGCAAGACGGTTAGCCAGCGAAGCCAGGGCGGCGATCGGGTGGGACTGGTTCTGGGGGCGGAGCACCGGCTATTTTCGAAATTATTGCTCGAGGATGTCCGAAAGAGGCTGGGCGGGCGAATGCGTTTTCTGATCTGCGGCGGGGCGCCGCTGTCGCCGGAGACCGCCGAATTTTTCTTCGCCACCGGGGTGCTCCTATTGCAGGGCTACGGTTTGACCGAGGCCTCCGGGGTGGTGGCGTTCAATATGCCCGATGAGTTTCGCCTCGACAGCGTGGGTAAACCGCTTCCCGGGGTGGACGTGACCATCGCCGAGGACGG
>SLJM01000326.1 GCA_007135085.1 Myxococcales bacterium | reverse complement strand
TGCGTTCAACGGCCAGGTTGAAGTACGGGCGGAAATTCAGGAAGAATTCAACCGCCTGCGTTCAGAGGAATAGTCTTGATAGTTTTGTGGTCCACAGACCATCCCTGGTCTGGCAGTAGTTGGTCCACAGGCCACCCCTGGTCTGGCAGTAGTTGTTTGGTCCACAGGCCATCCCTGGCCTGGCAGTAGTTGGTCCACAGGCCATCCCTGGCCTGGCAGTAGAATCACCCCGATGGTTCGGAACAGGATCATCGCAACCCACCAAATCACACCGAAGGCAACGTCGTGTCGTAGCGCAGGGGCGCCTTGGCCCCCGAGCATCATCACGGGAGCGTTGTTTGCGAGCGTGACATGAGCAGCCGCGCGGCCTTCGGCCCGTCGGATCGTCGCAAAACCGCTCAACATCTTTTGGGGCCGATAGTCTCTGACTATCGCAACCGGCGGACAAACCGATGAAAACGGCGCATAGCGCCGCCGGCGATGGTCAGAGACCAGCGGCCCCACAATTCGCACACCAACTATCGTTTAGCCTGCGTTCGGGTCCGGACCACCGGGGTTTGCGAAGACCCCCTGTCGCGCGTTGCGCGACGGTCCCCCAAAGGGGGATCAAACGTCCCACGAGCTACCCACGGCGGAGGTTAGAGTGGGGTCACCGCAGACCTCGCCGCAACATCGAAGCCTGCGTTCGGACCCAGACCACCACCCACGTTGACAGTCCACCATGGGTGCGATAATTCCCCAGACGATCGACGATCCTTATTATAATCCCATCTCAGCATCCAGAGTGTACGCCCATGCGATTGTCCCGATATTTCGTCCCCACTCGAAAAGAAGATCCCGCCGACGCCGAGGTGGTGAGCCATAAATTGTTGGTCCGCGGCGGTTATATCCGCATGTTGGCCCGGGGAATCTACGACTTTTTGCCCCTGGGGTGGCGGAGCGTGCGAAAGATCGAGGCCGTAGTGCGTGAGGAGATGGATCGCGCCGGGGCGCTTGAGGTGATGCTGCCGGCGGTGCAGCCCTCGGAGCTGTGGGAGGAGTCGGGGCGGTGGACCGAATACGGCCCCGAATTGTTGCGCTTCGAAGATAGAAAGGGTGCCAAATTTTGCTTCGGGCCCACCCATGAAGAGGTGATCACCGATCTGGTCCGGGGGGAGATCAAGAGCTACAAGCAGCTCCCCTTAAATCTCTATCAGATTCAGACCAAATTTCGCGACGAGATCCGCCCCCGCTTCGGCCTGATGCGGGGCCGTGAATTCATCATGAAGGATGCCTACTCCTTCGACGCCGACCTCGATTCGGCCCAGGA
This sequence comes from Myxococcales bacterium, assembly GCA_007135085.1. Taxonomy (GTDB): domain Bacteria; phylum Myxococcota_A; class Bradymonadia; order Bradymonadales; family Bradymonadaceae; genus SLJM01. The sequence continues at coordinate 6,324 of SLJM01000326.1, read as the reverse complement.
GAGCTACCAGGCCATGTTCGACGCCTACCACCGGATCTGTAAGCGACTGGGCTTTGATTATCGCGCCGTCGAGGCGGATACGGGCAATATCGGCGGCAGCGCCTCCCACGAATTTCAGGTCTTGGCCGACACCGGCGAAGACGAGATCGTAAGCTGCACGGAATGCGATTATGCGGCCAACGTGGAAAAGGCAGAGACCAGGGTCGAATCCAAAGAGCGCGACGAGTCTGCCATGGTCGACCTGGAGACCGTGGACACTCCGGATGCTCGCACCATCGAGGAGATCACCGCCTTTTTGGACAAGCCCGCCGACCAGGTGGTCAAGACCCTCATCTACCGCGCCGGCGACCAGCCGGTTGCGGTGTTGATCCGAGGCGATCACCAGGCCAATGAGATCAAGATCGCCGCCGCCCTTCGCGACGCGCTCGAGTTGGAGTTCACGGAGCTCGAGATGGCCACGGACGCTCAGACCGAGAAGGCCACGGGCGCCCCCGTGGGCTTTGCGGGACCCGTCGATCTCGACATCCCGGTGGTGGCCGACATGGCCGTCGAGGGATTGAGTAATTTCGTGGTCGGCGCCAATAAAAAGGACGCCCACCACCTCAACGTCAATTACGGCCGCGACTTCGAGGTCGCCGCCTTTGCCGACCTGCGCATGGCGCGAGCCGGCGACAAATGCGCTCGCTGTGGCGGCACCCTCGAGAGCAATCGGGGCATCGAGATCGGCCACGTCTTCTTGCTGGGCGACAAATATTCGAAGTCCATGGAGGCCACCTTCCTCGACGAAAACGGTAAGGCCCAGCCCCTGCAGATGGGCTGCTACGGCATCGGCGTGACGCGAATTCTGGCGGCGGTGATCGAGCAAAATCACGACGACGACGGGATTATCTGGCCCATGCCGATCGCTCCCTATCAGGTATTGCTCACGGTCCTTCATCCCGACAACGACGACGTCATGGGCGCCGCCGACGAGATCTATGGCGAGCTCCAAGAGGCGGGGATCGACGTGGTGATGGACGATCGCGACGCCGGGATCGGCGCCAAATTCAAAGACGCCGATCTGATCGGCATCCCCCTTCGAATCACCCTGGGCAATCGGGGGATCAAAAATGGAGAGGTGGAAGTGAAGTGGCGCCACGAAGAGGATCGCAGCTCCGTGGCCGTCGAAGAAGCGGTGGAGTTCATCAAAGAAGGCGTCAAAGACGCCATGGAAGGTCGATAATGACGACTGTGCCGGCAAAAAATATCGAGGAAGCGCGAAAGCTGGTCCGAGATCGGATCATCGTCGCCCTCGATACGGATACCCAGGCGGAGGCGATGGAGTTGGTCGACGTTCTGGGCGATCAGATCCGATATTTTAAGATCGGCTATCGCCTCTTTACGCGATACGGGCCGCAGATCCTTGAGGAATGTGCCAGACGAGGGGTGGAGGTCTTTCTCGATCTCAAGCTCTACGATATCCCCTCCGTGGTGGGCCGGGCCTGCGCCCAGATCGCCACTCACGAGGCGGTCTTTTTGACCACCGTCCACGCCAGCGGCGGCGCCGAGATGGTGGCCGCTGCCGTCGAGGGCGCCCGATCGGCGGGAGAGGAAAATGCTCCCAGCGTGGTGGCCGTCACGGCGCTGACCAGCTTCTCTGAAAAGAACCTGCCCGACATCGGCGTCTCCACAGGGGTTCGTCAATGGGCCTCGAAGCTGGGCGCGCTGGCGATTGAGTCCGGCGCCGACGGCCTGGTCTCGTCGACCAAAGAGGTCCCCGAATTTCGTCAGCACCACGGTCAGGCCCCGATTCTGGTAACTCCCGGGATCAGGCTCCCCGACGTCCTCGTCGCCGGCGACGACCAGTCCCGTACGGCCACCCCGGCCCGGGCCTTGAGCCTTGGCTCCAGTTTTCTGGTCATGGGCCGACCCATCTATCAGGCCCCCGACCCCTCCCAGGTCGTCGAAGCGATCGCCGAGTCTTTGGTGGCCAAGTAGTTCACTTGAACGTACAAATACCTCGGTGTTGCACCAGAGAAATTCACGTTTTCCGATTTCCGATTTCCGATTCAATTTTTCCGAATTGAGTTGCCGTTGAGGGTAATTAGAGCTTGGAATTTGAAAGTTGAAACTGGAATCGGAAATCGGAAATCGGAAATCGGAAATTGAGTGGCCTTGCGGCCACGTATACTACCCACCACCCACCACCCAATTCTCATGATCATCTACGGCATTCACCCCGTCGAAGAAGTCCTCAAACACTCCGCCGATCGCGTCGAGGAGCTTCTGATCGCCGGCAATCTTCGAGATTCCCAATTTGAGGCGATCGCCGATCTGGTCAGGCGCCACTCGATCCGCACCCGATCGGTGGGAAGTGACGAGCTCGATCGCCTGGCCGAGGGCGGGAATCATCAACGGGTGGCCCTGAAAGTGTCGGGTTATCCCTATCGGCAATTGAAGGAGGTGATCGCCGAAGATCGCGATCGCCACGCCTGCATCGTCGCCCTGGCCCAGGTCCAGGATCCGGGAAATCTGGGGGCGATCCTTCGAAGCGCCGCGGCCATGGGCGTCGACGCGGTGATGATCCCCAAACACCGATCGGCCAAGATCACCCCCGCCGTGGTGCGAGCCTCGGCAGGGATGGCTTTTCGGGTGCCCATCGTAGAGGTCACCAACCTGGCCCGAGCCCTGCGCACCCTTAAAGAAGAGGGCTTCTGGGTGGTGGGCACCGTCGCCGACGACGGCCAGCCCCTGTGGCAGCTCGATTGGGAGATGGACGCCGTGGTGGTCATGGGTGGCGAACATCAGGGAATGCGCCGCGGCGTGGAAAAGGAATGCGACTTTCGCGTCACCGTGCCATTGCAGCCCGGAGTGGAGAGCCTCAACGTCTCGGCAGCGGCGGCGATCACCCTCTATGATCGACTTCGCACCCTTTTCGCTTGACACTGCGAAACGGGCCTTATATCTATCTGCCCCCGCTGGCGATGCCCGGCCGGATCTGCGGCGACGCCGATGCGACGCCAGACAACTTGCGCTGGCGTAGCTCAATTGGCAGAGCAACTGCCTTGTAAGCAGTAGGTTGCAGGTTCGATTCCTGTCGCCAGCTTGGACGCGAGTTTTCTCGCGTAAAAAAAGGCCACATGGCCTGTCATATAAAGCTGTGGCGGTGGTTGACGCCGTCCACAAAAAGAAGTAGGTACCACCTGACGGTGGGGTACCCGAGTGGCCAAAGGGATCAGACTGTAAATCTGACGGCTCAGCCTTCGGAGGTTCGAATCCTCCCCCCACCATCGATTGACCCGCCCATTTGATCGGCAACGATTTAGATGAGGCGTTTGCGGGAGTAGCTCAACTGGTAGAGCATCAGCCTTCCAAGCTGAGGGTCGCGGGTTCGACTCCCGTCTCCCGCTTAGTCCAACCGCCGTCGATTTCAGGCACCATGTCGACGGCCCACATAGTATGCCCTCGTAGCTCAGTGGTAGAGCACTTCCATGGTAAGGAAGGGGTCACCGGTTCAAGTCCGGTCGAGGGCTCTACGGCAACGCCACTGGACGAAAACCTGCTGAATAAGTAGGTAAGGCAACGCCGGTAGTCGAGTGGTGGCGCCGTGACGGTCGTGTTGTCGGCCTGAGCGCTGCCCCGTTCATCCAGCTAGGTGTCAAACATTTATTTGGCGAATGAGCCAGAGGAGTTAAGAACATGGCCAAGGAGAAATTCGAGCGAACTAAACCCCACGTCAACGTGGGCACCATCGGTCACGTCGACCACGGCAAGACCACGTTGACCGCCGCCATCACCAGCGTTCTCGCTGAGCAGGCGGGCATGGAAGGGATGAAGTTCGAAGATATCGACAAGGCGCCGGAAGAGCGGGAGCGTGGCATCACCATCGCGACCTCCCACGTGGAATACGAGACGGAAAACCGTCACTACGCTCACGTCGACTGCCCCGGTCACGCCGACTACGTCAAGAATATGATCACCGGAGCCGCCCAGATGGACGGCGCCATTTTGGTGGTCTCCGCTGCCGACGGCCCCATGCCTCAGACCCGTGAGCACATCCTGCTCGCCAAGCAGGTCGGAGTGCCGGCGATCGTCGTCTTTTTGAACAAAGCCGACATGGTCGACGACGCCGACCTCATCGAGCTCGTGGAAATGGAGGTGCGTGAGCTCCTCGACAAATACGAGTTCCCCGGAGACGAGGTTCCCCTCGTCGTCGGTTCCGCCCTCCAGGCTCTGGAAGGCGAAAAGGGCGAGTACGGCGACCAGGCGATCCTTAACCTGGTGGCCGCCGTTGACGACTACGTGCCCACCCCGGAGCGTGAGACGGACAAGCCGTTTTTGATGCCCATCGAAGACGTCTTCTCCATCTCCGGTCGTGGTACGGTGGTCACCGGTCGTATCGAGCGCGGTGTGGTTCACCCCCAGGACGAAGTCGAAATCGTCGGCATGCAGGAAAAAGCCGAAAAGACTGTCGTCACCGGTGTGGAAATGTTCCGCAAGCTTCTCGACCAGGGTCAGGCCGGCGACAACGTTGGTTGCCTGCTTCGCGGTGTGAAGAAGGAAGACGTCCAGCGTGGTCAGGTTCTGGCCAAGCCCGGAAGCGTCACCCCCCACACCAAATTCGGCGCCGAGATCTACATCCTCACCAAAGAAGAGGGTGGACGTCACACGCCGTTTTTCGCGGGCTATCGTCCCCAGTTCTACTTCCGTACCACCGACGTGACCGGCGAGATCTTCCTCGAGGAAGGCGTCGAGATGGTCATGCCTGGCGACCGCATCACGATCACCGCCGAGCTGATCACCCCGATCGCCATGGAGCAAGGCCTTCGGTTTGCCGTTCGCGAAGGTAGCCGAACCGTCGGCGCCGGTGTGGTGAGCAACATTATCGAGTAGTTTCACCACCGGGTGTGAAATAAACCCGCAGGTTTAACGCGTTGACCACGCGAATGATGACAGGGCGCGCTTTGCGCCCTGTCGTCGCCTCCGGGCCTTAGGGCAGTAGCTCAGTTGGGAGAGCATCGGATTCCAAATCCGACGGTCGGGGGTTCGAGTCCCTCCTGCCCTGTTTTCCGGCACCGGACCGACGCGTGCGGGGCGCCGACGTTGCGTCTCGCTATTTTAGGTTTGCACCGGTCGGTCACAGGATAACCTAGTTTTCGGCGCTGGTGCCTTTCGAGGCCCCTCCACGGGAAGTCAGTATGAACATCTCGCAATCCCAAATCGTAGCTCTCGCCTATATCGGCACCTGGATCTTGGCCTTTGTCATTTTCGGCAAGACCTTCGAATGGATCTGGCACGAAGTGGAGGCTCTGCAGCAACAGGTCTTCTTCGGAATCTTGTCGCTCACCAATGGGTTGGCCATAGTGAGCGCTGTGGTGCTCATCATCTGGATGCGAAAGCACCCCCAGATCGATCCCTTTATTCACGAGACGGCCGCCGAACTTCGAAAGGTGACCTGGCCAAACTGGAAAGACACCCAGACCAACACCATCCATGTGACGGTGTTTACGGTGATCTTGGCCTTCTTTTTATGGGGCGCCGATCAGGTATGGCGACCGGTCACGGATTATATTTTGACCATCGGATTTTAGACTTCGAACTCGGCACGGTGAGCCCTTATAACGGGCGAGGCGGCGACACGCCGCCTTTGACGTATCAGGCTTGAGACCTAGAGGAACACGACCCATGGCGGCAGCGGATAACACCAAACAATGGTACATCGTCCAGACCTTTTCGGGCTACGAAAATAAGGCCAAAATTGCTCTGGAAGAACGCATTCGCGCCAACAAGGCCGAAGACGATTTCGAGGAGATCTATATCCCCACCGAAACCGTGGTGGAGATGCGCAACGGCAAGCGCCGGGAGCGTCAAAAGAAGTTTTATAACGGCTATATCTTCGTCAAGATGAACCTCAGTGACGAAGCCTGGCATATCGTCAACGACACCCCCAAGGTGGTGGGCTTCGTCGGCGGCTCCGATCGCAAACCCACTCCCGTACCGGAGTCGGAGGTCAAAAAGATCTCCGATCGCATCGAAGAGGGAACGCTCACCGCCGAGGCCAGCTACAGCTATCAAAAAGGCGACAAGATCCGCGTCGTCGAGGGCAACTTCAAAGACTTTACGGGAACCATCGAAGAAGTTCAGGAAGACAAAGAGAAGCTGCGCGTCTTCGTCGAGATCTTCGGTCGACCCACGTCGGTGGAATTCGACTTCGACCAGGTCGAGATCGCCGAGGAGTAATCACTACTCTCTGTGGCGCAGCATCTGTGTTAGACACTTTTCCCACCGAAGACTATTGTGTGAGTATCAGGTGGTTCGATGGTGGGAGAAGTGGTGAGAAATCTT
>SLJM01000292.1 GCA_007135085.1 Myxococcales bacterium | reverse complement strand
TGGAGATGTTCTTCTTCGGAGACTCCCTCTTCGACAGCCAGGTCCATCGATCGTCGACGGTCTTAAACGGGGCCGGCCAGGGCGCAAAAATCACGACCGCCAAGGGAAGCACCAACTCATGAGCGCCGCCCCGATCGCCATCGTCTCTCAATCATGTTTGTTCCCGGGATCCCTTTCTCCACAAGCCCTGTGGAAAAACCTGTTGGAAAGTCGTGATCTCCTCACCAAACCTGACCCGGCAAGGTGGGGCGTCGACCCGGCAAGAGCCATGGAGGTCGACGGCTGGAATCATCGCGCCGGCTACGTCTGCGGCTTCGACGAAATATTTGATCGAAATGCCTTTGAATTAGACGCAGATCTGCTCCAATCCCTGGACCCGCTCTTCCTGTGGGTGCTCCACACTGCCCATGAGGCATATCACGGGATAAACCGCGCCGACGCTGGGAATCTGGCCGTCGTGCTCGGCAATTTATCCCTTCCCTCACAGGGCCTGGCCCGATGGACCGAAGCGGTCTGGCGAGGCAGCGAAAAGCCCCATCATTTCAACCGTTTCATGAGCGGATTGCCCGCTCATCTGGTGGGCCCGGCGCTGGGAAGGAAGGCCGACGCCTTTAGCCTCGACGCCGCCTGCGCCTCCTCGCTCTATGCGATTAAGCTGGGCTGTGAAAAACTTCGGAAAAACCAGGCCGATCTTGTACTTGCGGGAGCCGTAAACCGGGCGGATCCCCTCTTTTTGCATATCGGCTTCGACGCCCTCCAGGCCTTAAGCCCCACGGGCCGAAGCCGCCCCTTTCACGGCTCCGCCGACGGATTGATCCCCACCGAGGGAGCGGCATTTGTCGGTCTCAAGCGCCTGGACGACGCCGTCGATCATGGTGACTCGATTTTAGCGGTGGTCCACGACGTTGGTTTGTCCAACGACGGTCGCTCCGACGGGTTGTTGGTCCCCGCCGGAGAGGGGCAGGTCAGGGCGATTCGCGCCGCCTATGAGAAGATCGACATCGCCCCGGAAGAGGTGGGCTACGTCGAATGCCACGCCACGGGCACCGCCGTGGGCGACGGCCGAGAGATCCGAAGCATGGCCGACGTCTTTCGCCCGGACTCCCAGATCCCCGTGGGCTCCCATAAGTCGAATATGGGACATGCCATCACGGCCGCCGGAATGGCCGGGCTCTTCAAGATTCTGGGCGCCATGGAGCATGGCATCATCCCGGCGACGATCCACTGCGATCGGTCCATCGACGTCTTCGACGACACCCCCTTTCGGCTGGTCACCGAACCCGAACCCTGGGAGGACGATCGAAAGGTCGCCGCCCTGTCGGCCTTCGGCTTCGGCGGCAACAACAGCCACCTGGTCGTCGAGAATTGGCGAGGCCAGTTCCCCATTAGTGCGCGGCCAGCTTGGCCGCAATGCGGACTAGCAGTCCGCGCTCCAGGGCATGACCCGATCACCGTCGCCGGGCTCGGCATCGTCAGCGGCGTGGCAAAGAACCTCGACGAATTTCGCAGCTTCTTACTCGCCGCCAATAAAGTCTCCGAGAATAAGCGCCTCGATGAGATCGAGATCTCTCTGGAGGGACTAAAATTTCCACCAAAAGATCTGGCCCAGAGTCTGCCCCAACAATTGGCGATCCTGCGCGCCGCCTGCGACGCCGTCGATCAGGTGGGTCGTGAAAACCTCGACCGGGAGCGCACGGGGGTCTTCATCGGCATGCAGACCGATCCCGATATCGTGCGCCACGGCCTGCGCGCAAAATTCGGCGGCGACAAAGATGCTCAAGATAAGATTGCCGAGCCCCTCACATCGGCGGCCGTGGTGGGCTCGCTGCCCAATATCGTGACCAATCGCATCAACTCCCACTTCGACTTCGGCGGCTATTCCTTTTCGGTCTCCGCCGAGGAGCAATCGGGAGAGGTCGCCCTTCGCGAGGCCATGGAGGCCATCGAGCGAGGCGATCTGGACGCCGCCGTCGTGGGCGCCGTGGAGATGACCACCGCTCAAGCTCACGCCGACGCCGTCGAGGGCGAACAACCGCTGGTCGATGCAGCGGTGGCCATGGTCATCACTCGTGGAGAAGACGGGCTGGCGACCCTCTGCTCTCCAGGATCGGAGCCCATCCAGATACGGACGCCGAACGCCCATAGCGCCACCGGCTTGCTTCAGGTGGCCGCGGCGATCGCCGTGCCCCAATTTGCGCTGCCCCGAAGGGGCGCCGCCACAGGCATCAGCGATACGACCACCGTCGAGACGACGGCCCTACAGGCGCCTCCGCGACAGACCACCCTCTGGCGCAAGCCAGCGCCGGTGATCGTCGATATGCCCATCATCGAGAGGGTCGAAGAAGCAGGCCGATCGGGCTATCGCGTCGCCGGAAATGATCAGGGCCGCGAGGCCCGATTCTACGCCGACGAGGCGCCCCTTGATGGCGAGGTCGCCCAGGTCTTTACGGGCGCCGCCGCCTCCTACCACGGCATGGGCCGCGATCTGATCCTCGCTTTCCCCCACCTGGTAGACTCATTCGCCGAGCGCTTCGATCAGCTCGATGAGGCGACGCGGTGGATGTTCCACCCCGACTCCAATACGCCGCCAACTCCGCTGGACAAACTCTTCGCCGCCAGCGTCCTGACCCAACTGCACAGCGATTTCAGCACCCAATTTCTGGGGCTAAAATTCGACGCCGCCATCGGCTTTAGCAGCGGTGAGACGAACGCCCTCTTTGCCACCGGGGTGTGGCGCGATTTCGACGATATGTTTCGTGAGTTCAAAGACAGCGGAACCTTCGGCCAATATCTGGGAGGCGAATACGAGGTTCTCCAAGATGTCTGGGCCGACCAACTCGCCGATGGTGAAAAGCCCGACTGGAAGAGCGTCAGAGTCACCGGCCCCCGCCGCCCCATCGAGGAGGCCCTGGCCGACGAGCCTCTGGTACATCTGATCTTGATCAACGCCCCCGACGACGTCTCCATCGGCGGCCACGCCCCGGCGGTGCGGCGGGTGCTCGAGAAGCTCAGCGATCATCACTCCATGCCCCTGGATTACGATATCGCCGTTCACTGTCCGGAGGTCGAGCATTTCGCCGAGCAGTGGAACGCCGTCCACACCCGACAGACCTACCCCACAGACCTTCGGATCTACGGCCACGCCTTCGGCGACCACTACGAACCGACCGACCAGAAAGTAGCCCAGGCCTTGCTGGGTCAGGCGACGAAGACCGTGGACTTCCCGGCGCTCATCGAAAAAGCCTGGGAGGACGGGGTGCGCACCTTCGTCGAGCACGGCCCGCGCACCACCTTGAGCCCCTGGATCGCAAAGATTCTGGGCGACCGACCGCACCGTGTCATCGCCCTCGACGCCGGGCCGAGCACCACCCTGCGAACCCTGGCCAACCGCATCGCACAACTGGCCGCCTGGGGAGTCGACGTCGACGTCGACAGGTTTAACGACCATCTGCGCCGCTTCGGCCCCCGCGGCGATCGGGGTGATAAGAGAACTCTGAAATTTGCAGGCCACAGGCCTCCAGTTGTGATCGAAGATGAGAAGACGATGAGTGATGATGTGGTGATCTTGCCGGAGGCTCCGGCGTTGCCCGGGGTTGGGAGTTTGGAATATCGAGGTGGTGCGAACTACCCCCCCCCCTCACAACAACCCCAATCACCGGATCTCCCCGCCTACTTCCACCACCAGAAGCGCGCTTTTGAGCGCTATATGGAAGTGGTGGCCACCCAGTCGAAGGTCCACCAGGCCTTTTTGGAGCAATCCCGGCGGGGGTGGGAGATGGTGAGTGGGGTGGGAGACAGCGCGATCGCCCCTCCCATCACGCCCCCAAAGCGGCCTAGCAGGCCGCGCTCCATTGACGCGCCTAAAGGCCCGACCTTTACCTACGACGATCTCCTGGTCCACGCCTCGGGCGATATCTGCGATATCTTCGGTCCCCTCTTCGAACGCCAGCGCAGCTTTCCGCGCCAGGTGCGCATGCCCGAGCCGCCGCTGCTATTGGCCCATCGGGTCACGGGAATCGACGCCGAGCCCGGCGTAGTAGGCACGGGCACGGTGTGGACCGAGACGGATATCAAAGCCGACGCCTGGTATCTACGCGACGGGCGCATTCCGCCGGGCGTCATGATCGAGGCCGGTCAGGCCGATCTCTTTTTGATCTCCTGGATGGGCGCCGACTTCGCCAATAAAGGCGAACGCATCTATCGCCTGCTCGGCTGCGAGCTGACCTATCGCCGTGGTCTGCCCACCGTGGGAGACACCCTCAAATACGATATCCATATCGACGGCCACGCCAATCAGGGCGACGTACGGCTCTTCTTCTTCCACTACGATTGCCGCGTCGACGGCGACATTCGACTCTCCGTAAGAAACGGGCAGGCCGGCTTCTTCTCCGACGAGGAATTGGCCAATTCCATGGGCATTTTGTGGACGCCCGAAACGGCTGAGATTCGCGACGACGCGCGCCTCGATCCGCCCCGGGTCGACGCCGAGTTCATCCCGAAAAAACTATCGGCCAAACAAGTCAAAGACTTCGCCGACGGCGACGTGTCGGCCTGCTTCGGCAAAGGCTATGAACGGCTATTTACGCATAGCGATACGCCGAATATCGACGATGGAAAGATGTGCCTCGTCGGCGACATAGACGTCCTCGAGCCCAATGGCGGCCCCTGGGGCCGGGGCTATATGCGCACCTCTTATGAGCTTCGCCCCGATAGCTGGTTTTTCGACGGCCACTTCAAAGACGATCCCTGCATGCCGGGCACCCTGATGTTCGAGGGGGGCATGCAGGTCATGAGCTTTTATATGATCGCTCTCGGGATGACCCTCGATCGCGACGGCTGGCGATTTGAGCCCGTGCCGGACGTGCCCTTTGACCTTCGATGCCGCGGCCAGGCCACCCCGTCGAGCCGGGAGCTGGTCTACGAGATCTTTGTCGAAGAGGTCATCGACGGCGACGAACCTCGATTGGTGGCCGATATCATGGCCACCGTGGACGGCCTCAAAGCCTTTCATTGCCGGGCCATGCAGATGCAGCTCGTCCCGGACACTCCGCTGTCAAAATCGCTGATCGTCGACGGCCTCCCCGAGCGCGACCCGAGAGCCCTTCAGCAGGGAGAGCTCATCCACGACGCATTGGCCATGGACGCCACCGGCAAGGGCCCTGCCACGATGTGCATGGGCCCGCGCTATGAGCGCTTCGACGGGCCCACCAGGATGCCCCGGCTGCCCCGGGATCCCTTCCAATTCATGACCCGTGTCACCGAAGCCGGCGGCTCTCCCGGCGACGCCGATCCGGGCACCACGGCGGTCGTGGAATACGATATCCCCGACGAGGTGTGGTATTTCGACGAGAGCGGCCAGCCCACCATGCCCTTCGCCGTCTTGCTGGAGGCAGCCCTTCAACCATGCGGCTGGCTGTCGCTCTATTCGGGCGCCATCCTCGACCACAAAGAGCCCCTCTATTATCGAAACCTCGACGGCACGGGCACGGTCCACCGCGAGATCGAGCCGGGAGCACAGACCATGGTCACTCGCACCACGCTCACCGGCCACTCTCGCTCTGGCGGCATGGTGATCCATACCTTCGACGTGGAGTGCACCGTCGACGGAGAACCCCTCTTCGATCTGGAGACCACCTTCGGATTCTTCCCGCAAAAGGCGCTGGAGAATCAGGTGGGGCTACCCAAAGAAGAACGAGAACTGGCAAAATTGGGCGCACCAAATAATCGAGAGATCGACCTGTCGACGCCTCCTGACGGCGACTTCCCACAGCTATGGCCGGGGGATCAATTGCGCATGATCGATGGCCTCACGGGTCGGTGGGAAGAAGGAGACAGCCTCTGGTATCGCGCCGAAAAAGTGATCGACCCGGCGGAGTGGTTCTTCAAAGCTCACTTCTTTGAAGATCCCGTCCAGCCGGGCTCGCTGGGCATCGAGGCCATGCTCCAGACCCTTCGCTGCGCCATCCTGGAAGGCGGCTACCACCGCCGGTTTGATGATCCCCATATCGAGCCGGTCGCCATCGATGAGGAGCTGGTCTGGACCTACCGCGGCCAGGTCTTACCGGAGAATGAGAAGGTCTCGATCCTGCTGGAGCTTAAAGAAGTGCGGGAGGAAGATGGGGAGACGACGGCTCGGGCCGAGGCCACTCTGTGGGTGGACGGGTTGAAGATCTACGGGGCGGCGCTGGCGATGCGTGTCAGAGAGAGAAGCGAGTGAGATCACCGCGAAGAGCGCAGAGGGCACTGAGGTAACGTGGTGGATATACCTATCGCTATTATTGGGGTGAGCGCTCTATTTCCCGGCGGTTCTTCGAGCCGGGAGTTCTGGCGCAATATCCTGGTCGGCGCCGATTTGATGGGTGAGATCCCCGGCGATCGGTGGCTGGCAGCAGACTATGGCGATGCGATCGATGCGCGGCGCGGCGGGTTTATCGACGAGGTGGACTTCGATCCACTGGAGTTTGGCATTCCTCCCGAGAATTTGAGCGCCACCGACGCCGGGCAATTGCTGGCGCTGGTGGCGGCGAAGCGTCTCTTTAAAGACCTGGGGGACCCGGGACTTGAGACGGTCGACCGTGAGCGAACGGGCGTCATCCTCGGTGTGGCAGCGGCCACGGAGTTGGCCTTTCATACGGCGGGCAAACTCCAGGAGCCCATCCTAAAAGAGGCCATGCGCCGCGTCGGGCTCGACGGGGAGGCCATCGAAGCAGTGGCCGACGAATTTTCGAAGATGTACGTCCCATTTCAGGAAAATACCTTCCCCGGTCTATTGGCCAACGTCGTGGCGGGGCGAGTGGCCAATCGCTTTGATCTGGGCGGGACAAACCGTGTGGTCGACGCCGCCTGCGCCAGCTCTCTCGCGGCGTTGGAGGCAGGCGTCGACCAGCTTCGAGGCGGCCGGGCCGAGTTGATGATCACCGGCGGCGTCGATCTGCTCACCGACGCCGTGCTCCACGCCTGTTTTTCTCGCGTGGGAGCTCTCTCGAAATCGGGGCGCTGTCGGCCCTTCGACAAGAATGCGGACGGCACCCTCCTTGGAGAGGGGCTGGGCTTATTTGCCCTCAAGCGCCTGGACGACGCCGAAGCTCAGGGAGACTCCATTTACGCCGTCATCGGCGGCATCGGCTCCTCGTCGGATGGCCGGGCCAAGAGCATCTACGCACCGCGCGCCGCCGGCCAGGCCCGCGCTATCGAGCGCGCCTACGATGACGCCGGCTACGAGCCCCGGACAGTGGAGCTCGTCGAAGCCCACGGCACGGCCACCGCCGCCGGAGACGGGGCTGAATTAGAAGCCCTGCAGCAGGTCTTCGGCGACGAAGGCGGCGAAAGTTATTGTGCTCTCGGATCGATTAAATCCCAGATCGGACATACCAGGGCCGCCGCCGGTGCAGCCGGGTTATTCAAGGCCATCATGGCCTTAAACGATCGCGTCCTGCCGCCCACGGCGGGCATCGACGAACCAAACCAGGCCCTGGCAGATAGCCCCTTTTATCTCAACACCGAGGTCCGCCCCTGGTTCCGTTCCTCTAAGCGCCCCCGCCGCGCAGGGGTGAGCGCCTCCGGCTTCGGGGGCACCAACTTCCACGTCACCGTCCAGGAATATTCAGGTCCTCATCGCGCTCCTCGAAGGCGAAGCCTTCCCCACGAACT
>SLJM01000119.1 GCA_007135085.1 Myxococcales bacterium | reverse complement strand
GCCGACCTTCTGTCGCCGGGCAACCGTTTCGGCCCTGCCGACCTTCTGTCGCCGGGCAACCGTTTCGGCCCCGTCGACCTTGTGTCGCCGGGGAGAAAGATTGAGTGAGCTAGAACGACGGAATCAACGGCGCATTCATCCACACATAGTGCAGACCGAGCACGAGGATGACGAATCCCGCCGTAAACCAGATGGCGCCGCGCTTATGCTTTTCTTTGTCGTCGTCGGCCTTCTTTGCCAGGATCGATCCCACCTGAACGACGATCACGGCGAGGATCATCATCGAGATATGCTCCACCAGGTAGTATCGCGCCGCTGTTTCGCCCATGGCGGCACCGACATTAGCCATCGCCGCACTCACGATATCGCTCTGCACGTATAGAATCAGCCCCAGCAAGAGCTGCAAGTGCAATGAGGCTACGAGCACCACGGAGCGCAGGCGATCGCCTTTGCCCCACTCCCGGCCGCTGAAAAACCCCTGCCAGGCCCCGGCCATGGCCGCCACCATCGCCAATATGATCACCCAACGAAGAATATTGTGAATGCCCACGAGAACTGGATAAAACTCCATCATCATACCTGTTACTGAGTTGTGTTGAGCTAAATTAGACGACCTTCCGCGCCGGAACCGTAACCTCACCGCACCGCCGGTTCAACCCAAACGTCATTTCTGACTCTTTCGCTGGGGCCCACTTCGCTGTAAGATTCACCCATCGCTCAACCATGGAGCGATGGGTGAATCTCTTTAACCTCTCTGCTGGCTGGCGAGTGTATGTATGACGCCTGAGGGAACAGTCCAACAGATCCAGACCAGCTTAGTGCTGGGGATCCAATTCGATGAATTCGATTTCCGACTATTCTTGCGCGAATACCACCGCAACCTGCGAAATCGATTTCCCGACCAGAGTTTCCCTGCCTACAGCCCCGCCGTCGTCCTCGACAGCCTGATCGCGCGATACGAGGAAAATTGCGCCGACGGCCGCGCCGGCCGCCGTTTCCAGGCCCTCCGGGATTATGCGCAGCGGGCACATCGCCTCGATCTAGCGTTGACGGGAAGCGATTATGGCGAGCTCGAGCAGCGCACCTCCCCATATAATTTCGACCGAACCTTCTACCACCTGGGCTGCGAGTTGGTCAGCGCTCAGGTGCGTATGGAATTTCCGGGCTATAATCCCTATCGCTCCACCCGCCGATTGAGCATCCCCTTCGTCCGCGATCATATGGACGATCTCCTGGAATTGGTCCCGGACTATCTTTGGTGGGCCATGCACGATAAGCGCGACGGCATGACCAATATCCTGGCCCCGGAACAATTAGCCGAGCTTCGCCGACGCATCGAGTTGGCGGGCTTCAAGCTCGATAATTTCGGTCTCTATCTGACCACCCAGGAATACGTCTTTTTGCCTGGTGAGCTCGATGATAGTGAAGCGTCATCTCAAGAAAGCTCACAACAAGCAGCGCCGAAAAAGGCCGTGGTAGGTACGTGAAGCCTCACCCGGCCAATGCATATTGGCGCAGGGTGCTCAGATCCTTGAGCACCAATCCGCCGCCCTCGACGCCGACCAGATCAGTGCCCTGGAAGACCTGCCACACCCGGGCGGATCGCTTCTTATCCAGCCCCGCCAACTCGGCCAGTTGAACAGGTCGAATCGTCAGCGGCAGGCGGCCGCGATCGCCGTCGGTCTCCCCGTAATTTTCAACCAGGTGGAGCAATATTCTGGCCAGCCGCGTCGTGGGCATGGCCCCCAGAAGCGGCCACAGCGGCACCTTCAGGGTCTCCTTATTGAACCAGCCGCCGGCGCGCACGGCCCGGCTGGCGCGTTCGGCGTCCCAGATCATGCGAAGCTCTTCGACGGGAATCGAGCAGATCGTGGTCTCCCGGATCGCCTCCACGACGATCGCGTCGTCGCCCACGGTGGCCAGACGACCCATCGGTGTCTTGCCGAAGGCGTCGCCTCGGGTCAACCTGACGCCGCTGCCCCCCGGCGGGCCCTGAGCGATGATCGTGCCGTCCACGACGAGCACCACGTCGTCGCCCCCGGCGAAGATCGGGATTTTTGCCTCGTGCCCCCAACGCTCGACGCGCCCCTGGCGGCAGGCAGCCTCCAGTAAATCGTCGCCCTCACCACCATCGACGAGGTCGCGAAACAACCACAGCGGTCGCTGCTCTCCGATAATCCCCAACTTTGACTTCGACATCGACACTCCCAATACGACGGCGTCACTACCCGGGCGTGGAATCACTGGCACTGCGGGCCAGGATTTCACCCTTCATCTGCAGATGATTCTCGATCACGTCCACCATGGCCTGCAAGGCCCCAGTACGCTGAGCGTCACCAGCGCCGCTCAATAATTGTTCACGCAGACTCCCACAGGCTTGGTGAAGCAGGGCCTGAGCTCGAGCCGGTGAGACCTCTCGGTGACCGTCGGGAGGCTGCGGCGGCTGCAACTCGCTGACGTCCCGCGGACGGGAGAACCCCTCCAGGCGCGCCAACAATTCCCCCATCATCGGCGCCGCCGACGACGACACCATAGGCTCGTCCATATTCGCCGTAATCGCCTTGCGAAGCTGGCTGACCTCCTGCTGGGCCTGCGCCGGCCAGGGGCCGCCGACGTTGCTATCGATTTTGGTCATGTTCATCTCCTACTTCTAACCTTGTTGTCCCCGCCACAGTCGAGCGGCCACGTCATCCATCTTCGCCGACTGCCGTCGCTTCTGTACCACTGCCTGTTCGCGCTGCCATTTCTCGTAATGTTTCTCCACCGCTTTTAACTGGCGCAGAGCCTGGAGCATCTGTTGGTGGGCCGTCTCCATCTGCCGGCGAAGGCGCTGCTGCTCTCTCTTTGCCTGCTCCACCTTCTGCCAGGCTTTTTCCTCGGCGTCGCGAAGGCCCACCACGTGGCGATCGAATCCGTGAATTTCGGCCATCGAGATGGGCTGGCTGGCCACACGTTTGTCAAAGGCCCGACACTTCTCGACCCGCTGCCTGGCCAGGCGGTGATGGGCCAGCTCCAGCTCCTGCACCTTGCGCTCTATCTTCTGGTGGGCCTCCAACGCCGAAGCATATCGGGCCTCGGCCTCATCCCGTTCTTGCTTGCGCAGCTTCAACAACACCTGCAGCTCATATTCCTCATCACTCATTATTTCCCCCTTTCTATCCAAAAAGATCGAGAAGTAACTCCACGGTCTCATCCAACTCCGTATGCTCCTCCAACCCCTGCTTTAAGACCTCCTCCATCTCCTCGATATAATCGATGGCCAGATCGACCTTCTCGTCCGTGCCGTATTGATAAGCTCCCAGGCTGATCAGATCGCGCTGGGCTTCGTAGGTGGCCAGCACCTCTCGGAATCGGCCGGCGGCGGCGACATGCTCTCTGGAAGCGACAGCGCCCATGACCCGAGACAATGAGGGGAGCACGTCGATGGCCGGCCAGTGATTTCGGCTCGCCAGATCGCGGCTCAAGATGATGTGGCCGTCCAGAATACCGCGCACCTCATCGGCGATGGGCTCCTCCATATCGCCGCCGGCGACGAGCACCGTATACAGGGCGGTGATCGAGCCCACGTGGTCATTGCCGGTTCGCTCCAATAATTTGGGCAGCATGCTGAAGACGCTGGGCGGATACCCCTGGCGCGCCGGCGGCTCCCCTGCGGCCAGGCCAACCTCGCGCTGGGCGCGGGCGAAGCGGGTGACCGAGTCCATCATGAGCAAGACATTTCGCTGCTCGGCCCGGAAATATTCGGCGATCGCCGTGGCGACGAACGCCGATTTGAGCCGCACCAGGCTCGGCGTATCGCTGGTGGCCACCACGACGACAGAGCGCTTCATGCCCTCTTCGCCCAGGACCTCGTCGATGAAGTCATTGACCTCACGGCCCCTCTCGCCGATCAGGGCGATGACGATCACCTCGGCGTCGCTGCCCCGTGCGATCTGTCCCATCAAGGTCGACTTACCGACCCCGGAGCCCGCGAATAAGCCGACCCGTTGGCCCCGCCCCACGGTGAGCAGGCCGTCGATGGCGCGAATCCCCATGGACATCGGTTCTTCGATGCGCTTTCGCTGGAACGGATCGGGAGCGGGCCGCATCAGGGGCCAATCGCAAAATTCCCTACTCTGCAACGACGGCCCGCCGTCGATGGGCCGGCCCAGCCCGTCTAGGACGCGGCCCAGCAGGCCGTCGCCGCAGCGAATACTCAGGGGCATCCCCGTGGACTCCACCTCCGAGTTGGGTCCGATGCCCTCCACATCGCCCAGGGGCATGAGCACCACATCGTCGCCCTCAAACCCCACCACCTCGGCGGGGCGCACCGTCCCGTCGCGAAGACGCATCTGCACCAATTCACCGACCACCGCCTCGGGCACGCTGGCCCGCACCACCAACCCCGTGACCTCTTTGACACGGCCCCGCACCAATACGGGCGCCGCCTGATCGAGGCGCTCCAGATATCGGCCCAATACGCTGCCGTCCTCGCCCGCCACTTCGGTGTAGCTCGAATAATCAGTCATGATTGCCTCCCCACGGGCTGGGCGTCGAAGCGACCTTCCATCAAGGCTTCGCGCAGCACCTCGAGCTGAGTCTCCAATCGAGCGTCGATTCGCCCCGACTCGGTCTCGATGACGCAGCCGCCACGCTCCAGCGACGGGTCGGCCTCGAAATGAACGGGGACCCCGTCGAGCTCACGGGCATATTCGTGCCGGTTGGCATCCAACTCCCGCCGGTCCTCGGGATGGACCAGCACCAGGATCTGCTGCCGCCCCCTGGCCGTGACCAGCACTTCACCGACGATGTCGCGGACCACCTCGGGCTGGACCTCGATGGCGTGGCCGATGAGCCGACGGGCAATATGAAACGCCAGAGTCACCATATCGTGCTCGGCCCGGGAGCGGAGCTTCTTATACTCCGAGCGCGCCGCTGCCAGATGTTCCACACACTGGGCCAACCCCTCTTTTTCGCCGCGCTGGCGAGCCTCTTCTTCGATCTCCTGGGCCTGCAGACGAGCTTCTTCGAGGGCCTGCCGGGCCTCTTCGTGGAGGGCGGTGATTTCTGACTCCACCCGTTGAAGCTCGGAGACCACGGGGCTCTTGAGCACCCGGGCGTCCTCCCAGAGGGGACGAGCCCGCTGGACCAGCGGGGAGTCTCGGCACAAGACGGTGGGCAAGGGCTCACTCATCTTTATCCTCCTCTTCATCTGCCACACCCACTGCCAGAACCTCTGCCAGGGCATTGGCCATCAGGGGCATCAATTCGGGCTTTCCACTTCTCATACAAGCCCCCGCAAATTGGTCGATCCAGCGACTCAACGAGTCGGGAAGTCGGCGATGCATCAGGTAGAGGCCGCCGCTTTGCCGAAATACGCAGGCGCTGACCAGAAAGCAAAGTCCGACCAGCGCAAACTCCTCATCTGCGCTTCCCGAATCGGCTGCGACGCGGCGATAGATCTCGAAGATCCGCCGCTGCAGAGAGGCATCGAATTCGTATTCCAGCTCTACTCTGGCTCGGATCTCGGCGACCACAGGTGGCGGCAGGCGCCGCAAATTGGCGGCCAGCCGACGGCGTAGAGAACCCCGATCGAGGGAACTCACCAGCACAGCCCCGGCCACCACGAGACGACTGGCCAACGAGGGCGCGTCATGACCGTCGATGAAGCTGCGCAGATCGCAATATCGATCGCCTCGAATCGATATATCGCCGCCGCTGTCCCGCCCTTGCTCTGCGATCATGGCTCGACCCCAAAACGACTCCAGTGAAGGCCTCGACTCGTCATCTGAGGGGCCCGCAAAAAAGTGGTCGATGACTCGCCGACGCTTCGGCTCCGCCTCGTCCCTGTGGCCTCTCCACCAGGAGCCAAAGCGGGCCCCCTCGAGCATTTCGAGAGCCTCCTCGTCTAACTCCACCGACTTTCCGGCGCCGGGGGTGACGAATTCTTGCAGCGGCGGCGCCGTCACTTCATCGACCCCCCAGTCGCCGTCGATCCCGTCGTTGCAGCGATTGGCCGCGTAGAGGAAGCCCGCTTCGGCAGAGGTCATCTCGCAGATCAGGTCGACGCTCATACCTGCCCCCCGGCGCCTTTATTTCGGCGCGCCCTGAAGACCACGAAGACCAACCCCGACGCCAGGGCGATGATCACGGCGCCCATCAATAAGATCATGATCTGCAGGAGATTCTGGCTCGACGGAGCGACGGCGATGGGCCCCACCTGCACGAGCTCAGGGGCCGCCTCATCCCGTTGCGGTGTAGCCACGGGGCTCATAACCACGTGAACCTGCTCCGGTGCCAGCTCCTCGACGCCTCCGCTTACGAGTTGCCGAATCTCCTCCTGGTCCAGCGGGGGCTCCCCGTCGCTCAACCGCCACTGCACCAATACGCTGGCCCTGGGCTCGGCACGGGCGCTGCCGCTCATCTGCACCCTCGGCTTTTCGGGCAAGACGAGATGGACGTTGGCGTCGATGATCCCATCGACCCGCAGCAAACTGGCCTGCAATTCCCGGGCTGTCGCATATTGCAAGACGATGCGCTCCTCCGTGGCAGTGGGGATGAGCCCACCGCCGGGATAAAAATCACCAAATCCTCCCTCGGTGCGCCGAGGAAACCCCTCCTTTTGCAATAACTCCCAGGCGTCGACGCGCTGGCTCGAGGGCACCGTCACAGCCCATCGATCGCCGTCGTCGGGATCGCGAATCTTGTCGGCCTGATAACCGGCCCGGTCGAGGACGACCACCATGGCGTTGGCCTCCTCTTCGTCGAGGCCGTGGTGCAACGGCTGATCGCAGGCGATCAAACAGAACACCGCCAGCACCAACCAACACCATCGTCGCCGCCAATCTGGCGCGTGGAACCTCAAAATACTGGACGTATTCGTCGGCATTTCTTAACCCGTCGCTAGACCTGAGTATTCATCACCTGTTTGATGCCCCCCGTGGCGTTGTCGACCACCTTCGAGGTCAGCTCCACGCGCTGGGAATAGCTGTAGATGACAGCCTGCATCTGAAGCATCTCCTCCTGCCCCAAATCGGCGCCGCTGAGGCATTTATCCATCATCTTCTGGATCTCTGACTCCTCACTGAGCAGGCGCTGGATGAAGTCGTCCGTGGGAATCTCGTTGACCTGGTCGACCTGGTCGATCTGGTCGACCCCGTCAATTTGGTCGATCTGGTCTATCTGATCGACACCGTCCACTTCGGCTGCCTCTGCACCGCCATCGGCGGCGCTATTCATGGCGTCTGCAAAATTGGCCGCCGAGTCGACCTGCTCAGGCCCCTCCAGGGCGCCGCTCTGCTGCATGGCCTCCACGGCCTGGCTGGCCGCCTGTCCACTCACTGGATCGGTCATGGTCTGCTCCCGCTATAGTAGACCTCGCTGACTATTCGGCTTACGACCTATCTCTATTGTCGACGGAATTGGGGAGATTTTGCGTAATTAGATAAATTTCTCCACCGAGCACCAGGACAAAAGCCCCTGACGGCCGACCACTTCCCCTTATTTTTCAAAAACTTAAAAAAGCTGGTCAGGGATCGACCAATTCGACCTTCGCCTCGTCACCGTCGATCTCCATCCGATAGGATCGATGAGAGTCGGCGTCGATCTCGATGGGAACGCGCACCCTTTTTCCATCCAACGTCTCCAGGACCACCGTCTGTTCACCGGCCGGGAGCTCGACCTCTTCGATCGGGGCCGCGCCAAAGGCGCGATGGTCGACATAAATCGCCGCCCGCGGTTCGACATCGATACTCAACGTCCCCGTCGCTCTGGCCTCTTCGGCCAACGAAAAGGCCAGGGTGAACCCGCCGATGGCGTCGAGGCGAAGGCGGTGATGTTGGGTTTGGCGTTGATGGCCCTGCACTTCGAGCTCCAACCACTCCTGGCGATGGTGGCGATGCTCGAATGGCGTGGTCGCCAGAAGTTCACCTTCCCGAAGCACTCGGCTTCCACGGGGCGCCACGCGATAGGTCCCGACCACCACTTCTTCGTCACGGGCGGGAAGCGTGGCCTCGAGCCGCTCCTGATCGTTGGCGCTCAAATCCAGAAAAGCCACATAAGGCCTGTGGCCCTCCATCTCGAATTGAATATGCACGGGCGAGTCGGTTCGAACGTTGGCCATTCGGAACGGGGCTTCGCCGACGACTTCACCATTTAGCAGGACCTGCGCTCCCTGGGGATCGCTGTGGAATTCCACGGACGCCCCTTCCGTGGTCGACGTGCGCTCCAATTGGACGGTGCGCTCCATCGATTCGTCGTGGCCGGGGATCAACAATCGCTCCGGTCGATGACGGCGCCTCATAATCCAGATCTCGTTGTCCCGTCCCTCTACGAGCGCCACATCCAGGGGCGTCACGCCGTCGACGACGATTCCGTTGACCACGACCCTCGCCCCAGCCGGTTCGGTCTCCAGGTGGAGCGACACCTGGCGATCGCCGACCAACGTGCCCGTGGGGCTTATCTCCACGCCCTCTTCGGCGACGATCGGCTCCCCTTCGAGTGCTCCGGGCACTTCCTCTTCATTGCCGGTGAAGCTGGCGATCATGCCGATGGCCACCACGGCCACCACAGCTCCCACGGCGACTACGATCAACGCCGTGCTCAACGGAAACTCACTGCTCTTGGCAGACTCCTTTTTTCCAGCTACCGCCGGCAGAGCGGACGTGGGAATGGCCCCTGGCTCGCCACGTTGGCGAATCTGGTTTAAACCGCTCAACGACCGTCCCCCGGGCCTGAGATCGGGGAGTTTCCCGATCAACGAACTCGTACTGGACGGGGAGTCCTTCTTGACCTGCACACTTTTCTGGCCGTCGGCGGGCTGGACCTGGGGAATGGCCGGCTCCCGATCGGCCAGTTTGGGACGGCTCAACGACGAGGGCTCCCCTCGTTTTTCACGCTTTCTATCTTCCGCCCATTTTCCCGTAATCTCCCGTGAACTGGGCAGAGAATCGGAAGTGGCATCAGTGTCGTCATGGATGGGATTGGTCGTATTTTCATCGTCGCTGGCAAATCCCCTACCTCCATCTTTTCGCCGTCGGCGAGCTTCCTCGGGGCTGATACGCCGGATCTCGACGGCATCGGCTTCTTTTTTCGAGCGCAATGCATCGGCCATCGTCGGCGGCTTGACGTCCTGCAGTGTCGAATCGTCGTCAGGTCGGAGCAATAGGTCCCGCCGCTCTTCCAGTGACTCCAGCTCGCGCTGAGACATCGAAATCTGAATCGTCGGATCTTCACCCTCTTCGGCACCCGCCGCCGGGGCGTTCTCGAGGCGGGCCAACTCCTCTTCGGACATGGCCATCTGAACCGTGGGATCTTCGCCTTCCTCCTCTTCGACGGCCCTGGGGCGAACGGGCGACGGCTCTTTTTCGAGAGGTTTTGACGAGACCATCACGTCTTCGGGAGGTCTATCCATCAACTCCCGCAGATAGCCCGCCAACTGCCGGGCCCCCGTGCGCAGGCGCTGTTCGAATAACCACTCTTCCAGGTCCTCATGAAAGGCGGCGGCCGTCTGGTAGCGCTCGTCGGGCTCGAGAGCCAGCGCCTTGAGCACGATCTCCTCGAGCCGCGGCGGATAATCAGAGCGCACCGCCGAGGGGGGGCGGAAATCGCCCTCCGTGATCCGCCGCATCGCCTCGTACTCGCTGCTCGAGCGAAAGAGCCGGGCCGCCACGGTGGTCTCATAGAGCACGATCCCCAACGTAAAAATATCGCTTCGATGATCGAGGTCGGTGCTCCCGAATTGCTCGGGGCTCATATAGGAAAACTTGCCCTTGAACTCCCCGACCTGAGTCTCCGTAATCCGGCTCTCCGCCTTCGCTATACCGAAGTCACAGAGCTTGACCGCCCCGTCGACGCTGATCAGCACGTTCTGAGGGGACACATCGCGGTGGATGATATTCATCGGCCGCCCCTGTTCGTCGGTTCGCCGATGCGCATAATCCAGACCGGCCGCCACCTGGGCGACCACGTGAACCGCCATGGGCCGGGTGATGAAATTCTGCTTCGCCACGCCCAGCTCACAGACCTCGCGAAGGTCCTTTCCCTCCACATACTCCATGGCGATAAAAAACTGGCCGTCCACCACGCCCAGATCATAGATCTGAACGATATTGGGATGGTTCAACCGCGAGGCAATGCGCGCCTCGTCGATGAACATGGAGATGATCTCCTCCCGATCGACCAGATGAGGAAAGACCCGCTTGATCGCAAGGCGGCGCTTAAAACCACCAATATCACCCTGCTTGCTGGCCACAAAGACCTCGGCCATGCCCCCCTGGGCAATCTTTTCGTGGAGCTGATATTTTCCGAAAATTTCCGCCATAGGGGCGTTCCGCCGGGCCCGACGATGACCAGTAATGTACTGGATCGTAAAGAGGATCGCTGCAAATGTACGCAATTGAGCCGTCCACCGTCAAGGTGGGCCCTTTTCCAGGTTGTGAGGAAATAGCGTCCCCGGCCAACCTCGCGCTTGTAGTGCATAAGATTGCGTGTGCTGACGACGGTCTTCACTTATTGTGAATCAGCACGCCCCGAGGATGGTGTCCTCAATTTTTTCAGACCACGAGAAGAGCATGAAGACAATGGCCATTTTATGCATCGGCGACGAGCTCCTCGACGGGCGAGTGGCCGATGCCAACGGGCGTTATCTGATGGAGCAGTCCGGGATCCGTCATTGGTCGATTGGGGAGATGCGGATTGTCGCCGACGACGAGGAGCTCATCGCCGAGGCTCTCGCCGATCTGAGCGGTGTCGACCTGGTGGTGGTCAGCGGCGGGCTGGGGCCCACCTCCGACGACGTCACCCGCCAGGGCGCAGCCCGATTTGCAGGTGACAAAGTCGTGGAAGATACCGACGAAGTGGCCCGCCTTCGGGCCCGATTCGAGGAAAGGAGGCGGCCATTTACGGAGAATAATCGCCGCCAATGTGCCTTTCCCGAAAGTGCGGAGATCCTCGCCACCGAGGTCGGTACGGCGGCGGGGTTTCGAATGAGAGTCGACGAACGGCAGTATTATTTCTTCCCCGGCGTGCGCCGCGAATTTCGTTGGTACGCCGACCGCTATCTCCCCTCTGGCGGAGAGGCCGACGGTCGCGTTCAACGACGTTTTGCATTTTTCGGCCTCGGCGAAAGCGATCTGGCCACCCGGCTCAGCGAAGCCGAAGAAAAAGCGGGACAACTCAACGTGCGCGTCGGCTTTCGGGCCTCTTTTCCCATCGTCGAGGTCTCACTGAAGGGAAGCGGCGAGGATTGCCAGGCCATCTCGGAGATGATCCTGCACCGACTGGGCCCCTGGCTGGTCGCCGAAGATGGAGAAAGCCTGGCCGAGCGCCTGGGCAAGCGGCTCATCGAGGCAGGGGCGACGGTGTCGGTCGTCGAGTCCTGTACGGCAGGTCTTCTCGGCGCCACCTTGACCGAGGTCTCCGGTAGCTCCAGCTATTTCGAAGAGGGCTATCTGACCTACTCCAACGAGGCCAAAGAGAGGTTGGTCGATGTGAATTCCGAGACTCTCACCGACCACGGCGCCGTCAGCCCCCAGGTGGCCCTGGAGATGGCCCGGGGAGCAAGAGAGCGCAGCGGCGCCGACTTCGCCCTGTCCATCACCGGCATCGCCGGCCCCACGGGGGGGACTGCCGAAAAGCCGGTGGGCACCGTTCATTTCGGACTGGCCTCCCCGGAAGGGGTCTATCTCAATCAGGACCTCTTCGTCGGACGAAGTCGACGGGCGGTGCGAACCCTCTCGGTCTACCGAGCCATGGCTCTGCTTCTGTGGCGCCTGGAGGGAAAACTAAACAAATATGGTCTGACTGGCCCGTTCCAAAAAATGCCTGGCGAAGGCGATCTATGACGAGCCGAGCTTAAGGCGCTCGACCACCTCGTAACGCGGCCCTTGCTGGTCGAGGTGGGACTCGTAGAGGACCATATCTTTGATAAAGCTCTCGCCGAAGCTGACCCCGTCGTAGCGCTCCAAAAGCGCCTCGAATGAATGGGGTCTTCTGGTCTTAACTCGAGCCACCGTCACATGAGGCGAAAACGCACGTGTGTCCTCGTCAATGCCGATGGCGGCCAACTCTTTCTCGATATTTTTCTGCAATAAGCCCAGCACCTCCGCGCCCTGATCGTCGAGGCCGGCCCAGATGATGCGGGGTCGAGTTGGTTTGGGAAAGACGCCCACCTGGCGGCATTCCACCTGGAAGGGAAATAGTGGCTCACAGAGTCGGCGCAGGACGTCGACGATGACCGGCACCAGGGCCGGCTCCGTATCGCCAAGAAATTTCAGGGTGATGTGGATATTCTCGGCGTCGACGGTACGCAATCGCAGATCGCCGTCGAAGCGCTCCTCGATCTGCTCGTCCAGGTCGTGCTGGAGACGCGCCAGGCGCTCCACGACTGGGATCGACAGGTCGACGGCGATGAAGAGACGGCGCATCGGTTAATTCTCATCTTCGGTTGACGATTTAGTTGTCCAGGCTACGGCGCAATAGCTCGCCCTGGTATCGGGCAATCGAGGCGTGAGATCCGTTGGGGAAACGCTCGAGATATTCGTCGTATGCCTGGAGGGCCTGTTCGGGCCGCCCGCGCTCTCTTTCGGCCCGACCGAGACCGATGAGGGCCTCCCCCTCGGCTCGGTCCAGTTGCAGCACCCGATTGAAATGGCGCACCGCCACGTCCGGCGAGCCGGCAGAAAGGTTTGCCCAGCCAAGGCCGATGAGGGCTTCCGTATTATCCGGCGACTCCTGAAGGGCAAATTCGAAGCGCTCCAGCGCCTGCTCCGGATTTCCACGATCGATGGAACGCCGTCCGGCGGCAATAAGCTCGCCCACCGTGGGCTGGACCGCTCGACGGGCAGCATCTTCGCCGTCCGCCCGCGATTGCTCCACTGCTGGACGGGCCTCGCCAATCGCTGCTGCCACGAGCTCCCCCCGCTGGGCTACCACCGCTCTGTCCAGGCTATGATCGACGGCCCGACGTGCCTCCCCGAAAAGGGGATCACCCAATTCCTCATGGGGCTCGTCATCGACTGCGGCGACGTGCTCTTGCTCCCCGTCGCCCATATTGGCTACCAGATCCTCCAGGGCGTCTCGCTGCCAGACTGCCGCCCCAACAGCGAGGGCGACGAGGAGCACAGCCACAAGAGGCCATCGGCGCCGGGGGCGTTCAAATTCCAAGATTTCAGAATCTGTGCCTCCACCGAATTCGAGCTCCCCAAAGGTGGGACCTTCCTCGTCGGCCACCAGGGGCTCCCGTGCCTGCTTTCGGATACCTTCGGAGGGCAAATCCGATTGGAGGCGACGGTCCTGGAGATTTATATTCCGCTGTTCTCCAGGGGCCGAACTCTCCGCTGCGGCCGGCATCGGCGTCGGTGTGGGCCGGCGACCGGGCGGTGGCTGAGACGACTCAATCCCGCCCGGTTTTCCCGGCATCGTGCTCTGCATCGCTCGACGGGGTGGTCTGCGCGTGCCCGGCGATGATCCCTGGCCACGCTCTGCTGCCGGGCTCTCGGAGCTGACTCCCCGAAATTGGGGCGTCGTCTGTTTTCGACGTCTCGGTTGTTGGGTCGGCGCCGGTGCGGGAGCGCTCTCCTGGGTGGGCTGGCGAGGGGATGGCGTGGGCGAACTCTCCCGAGTCGGCTGGCGAGGGGATGGCGTGGGCGAACTCTGCCGTGAAGGCTGACGAGATGATGGAGCGGGCGCCGGAGTCGACATCTGCTGACGGGCCCGAAACCTCGGATCCGTACCGCTTCCCCCCTCCATGGCCGGCGCCTCATCGTCCCCATCTTGTTTGGTCTTATCCGCCGCTGCCGTGAACTCCGCGATCGACGCCACGACCTGAAAGATTGGCGTAAATTCACCGATATCGCCCAACTGCGTCCAGGAGCGCCCGGTGCGCGAGATCGAATCCTGGGCCCCAATGCTGCCATCCATTATCCACTGATGGAGGATGTCGAAAGTGGCGAAATAAAGCACATCTCCCGACTGGGCCTGGCGCACCATCCAGCGGCGTTGACTTTCGTCGCGGATTTCCTGCTTCGATCCGAGGCGAAAGGTGTAGCCACATTGGCTGCATTTGAGAGTCACCCCCGCACCACGCGCCTGTCGCCGATCGAATTCGTAGAGCGTGTCACATTGCGGGCAGGAGACGTCCATCACAGATCACCTGGGTAATCGACGTCCTCAGTCCAGCTCCTCTTCGGGAGCAGGGGGCGAATCGCCGTCACCGGCGGCCTGACGCAACTCTTCGGCGCGCTCGCGAAGTTCCTCGGCCACTTCCTCCTCGCCGAGTGTCTCATGAACCTGCGCCTTCAATTCGTAAATTCGAGGACGGTCCGGGTCGAGACCGGCCGCGCTGTCCAACCGATCCAACGCCGACGAGAGTCGATTGGAATCGATATCCTGTTCGGCGCTCTCCAGAAGCTGATTGACCCGCTCGAAATAGAGGTCGTCACCGTCGTCGGCCTCTTCTTCCTCCGGCTCTTCGGCGACCTCCTGCGGCTCCTCGACCTCTTCGACGACAGCTACTTCCTCGCCATCGTCGTCGGCGCCGAGGAATTCCATCACTCCAATATCGATGACCCCGATCAGCTGGAGCGCCAGCACCAGGGCTGCCACCACGAGGATCCCGAACGCTCCCCAGAGCACGACGTTGAGCGCTGCGCTATCCCTGGACGGTGGTTTGAACTGCTCATTGGGATTGATCTTTTCTTTGCCATCATCGACCGCTCCTTGTTGCCCCGGTTGGGGTCCATTGCCGCCGACGGCGGGGCTGGCTGCGGTCATGAACGGGGAGCCACCGCTGCCGGGGGTGCTCGTCGTTCGCGGCGGGGCGGCCTGGCCTCCCGGTGAAGAGGGATTTCGCAACGGACCAGATCCCATCGGTCCCGACCCCATCGGTCCCGACCCCATCGGTCCCGAACTCGGTCCTCCCTGTGAAGGCGAATTCACAGGCCCTGAACCGGTTGCCCCCAGTCCTCCCGGCATCGGCGCCTGGCGACCTGACGAGGCGGTCTGCGGATTGGCTCCGCTGCGTCCTGCCCCGTTGCTCTGGACCTGAGGAAATTGATCGAGGGGATAGAAATTTTCCCCGTCACCCGACAATTCATAGCCATCGAGTTCGTCACGGCTGGACAGCCAATTGCGAAGGCTATCATTATCTGCAAATTCGTAGGTGAGCCCGAAATTGGTCTTGAGCTTCCAGGGCCCTTCGTGACTGGCGTCAGGTCCATCGGACCCGCCAGCCGGGGGCGGTGAAGCGGCCCCGCTGCCGGGCATTGCTGCCTCGGACGACGGGGGGGGCTGATTGGGTGTAGACCCCATCCCTTGCGGCCCGGAGGTCGGCGGTGGCGTGGGGCCCGTGGGAGCAGACGCCCGTCGTTGAGGGGGGGCCGGATCCGCTGAAGGTGAAGGTGAAGGAGGGGCACCGCCAGCGCCTGGGGAAGGCAAATTATCCAGGTTGGGCGGGGCTGCAATCTGGGTGGCGTCGTCATCTCCTCCGCCAAGAGGAGGTGCGTTGTTGGCCTGATTGCGCAGGTGATCCAGGCTCTCTCTAACCTTGTCGCCCGTCAACTCCTGGGTCGCCAGATCGTCTTCGGCGCTCAACACGCCCCCCGGAGCCAGCGGATTCTGCATCTCCGTCGTCTGGTCCGGACTCTCGCCGGCGCCCCCAAAGAGGCTACCGAAATCGGGCAACTCCGCACCGGACATGACCTCCGTCTTAGCTGCCTCTTCCTCAGGAGCCGCGCCACCGCCACCCTGCTGCATGCCCCGTAACAATTCCTGCATATTCGGCGCCTGTGCCACCGAGGTCTTCTCACCGGGATCGTCGTACCCGGCCGGATTCGCCGGCGCTTCGGGATAGACCACGAACGCGTGAGAGCATTCAGGGCACCGAATCTTCCCCCCTGAAGGAGGAATATTGGCGTCGTTGACACGATAACGTTTTGAACAGCTTGGACACTGGACAATCATCCCGAAGTCTGCTCCAGATAAGACATGAAGAGATGCCGATGGCATCAACCGATTTTCGCGGGGTGGCGATGCTGTCGTGGGCCTGGCGACATGGCTTTCGTTTCGATTCGATGACCCTCGGCACGCACTGACGGGCATTAAAACACACCCACGTAAGGGGTGCAAGACTTCTAGTTTTAAGCACCTTTCTCATTTCCTCTCCCCTCGACCACTCCGATCATGACCCACAACGGACACCTCGGCGCCCGGCTCTTACGCCGCCAAACCGCACGGTTTTGCCTGCGATCCCCCTCACTCGGAGAGGTCAGGGCCCTCGATTCATGGCTTCGCCACAGTTGGCAGCTCGTCGAATCCTCCGAGGCGAACCCGCCCCTGAAGAGATTGCTGTTGGTCGACGAAAAAATCATCGCCGCTTGTGCCACGGCTCGGGACGAAACCGGTAAATGGCTTATCAGCGCCGGCACCTGGATCGATGCCCGCAGTTTCTCCAGACTCGAGGAGGAAATTCACCGCCAGGCGTTACGCCTCATCGGCCCCGTCCATCGGGCACTTCTGGCGGAGCGCGACGGCCTTTGCGGCTATCGCCTCACCTTGCCTTTGATCAATCTCTCGACCTGGGCCCCCGCCGTCGACGCCGCCGCCTACGTCCAACAAGTCGAGGCCGGCGCCATCGACGGCGACACCCTGCTCGCCACTTATTTGCGCTCTGGGGCCCGCCTCGTCGAGATTGACGAGCAGGCCTCGACGCCACGCGCCGTGCTTCAGTGGCGACGTTAGTGCTGATTTTGAATTTGGATTTAGAAACTTTGAAATTGAGTCGGAAATCGGAAATCGCCTAGAAACCCAAACGGCCCGGCGCTCTTGCGAGCGCCGGGCCGAAAGGTGTCAACCGTCAACTGGGGACTAGTTGAGCATTTCCACCAGGCTGACCAGCTCCGAGTAGTCGCCGGGAAGCTCGATGGACAGGACCATCAGGATGCAGATAACGAAGGCGTAAATGGCCAGGGCCTCAATAAGGGCCAGGGCAATAATGAAGGGCGTAAAGATTTTGCCCGCTGCGCCCGGGTTACGTGCGATGCCGCCAAGAGCGGCGCCGGCGCCATTGCCCATGCCGATACCGCAACCGGCAGCGGCGATGCCGATGCCGAGGCCGGCGCCCAGGGCGATCCAGCTAAAAGAGGTGAAGACGTTGTCAGCGGCGCCCAGGTCGGCGGCGAACGCCGTGGCGCTCCAGAGAGCAACGATGGCAAAGGTGCTAAGAAAAACGACGGCTTTTTTATTCAGCATGAGACTACTTCCTCCTGATGTGTGCGCTTCCTCGCTGCTTCTGCAGCGGTGAGGCGCCATTTTTCGGGTTTTAAGTACTTCCGTACTTTTTGGTTATTCCCGCGGTTAACAACTCGTTGACAAACTTCTCAATGCTCTTCGTGAGTGATGGAAAGGGCGATATAAACGGTAGATAGAAGGGCAAAGACCAGGGCCTGGATGATGCATACCAGCAACCCGAGGAACAAAAACGGGATGGGCAGCAAGAAGGGTACGCCCACCAGATCTGCTGCCAGGTCCCCGAAGATATCGAGCACCAGCGAATCACCGGTCATATTACCGGAAAGACGCACAGCCAGACTGATCGGTCGGAAGGCGTGGCTGACGATCTCGATGATCAGGATCAACCCCGCCAGATACCACACGGGCCCTAAGAAATGCTTGGCATAGCCCAGCCCATTTTCGGCAAATCCCCCGGCGTTGTAGACCAAAAAGACCACAATCGAGCAGGCCAGTCCGGTGTTGAGGCTCGACGTGGGGTGATAGAGGCCGGGCACCAACCCCATGACGTTGCCGATAAAGATGAACAGCGCCAGCGAGGCGATGAGGGGGAAGTATTTTTTGGCGTTCTTCTCTCCCATCATCTCGGTCATCATATTCAACACGGCGTCGAATATGACCTCCACGAAGCTGGCCACGGTCAACCGCCCGTCGGGGACGAGCGCCCTATCCCGATTTGTATATTTGCGTCTCGCTATCAGGGCGATGCCCAACAGCAAGAGGAGAAGCACGCCCGTAAAGACGACGTGCTTGATATCGACGGCCCCGGCCGGATTGAAGACGGGGTTACCGAAGATATCATTCCATCCCGCGGTGCCCTCTTCGTACTCTCGGTACTTGAAGTCGGGGAAGAAGTCGATGAACGTAAATTCAGCCATGGACTACAGACTCTCTTTTTCGTCGGCGGCGTCGTCATCCCCGTCTAAAAAGCGGGGCTTTCGAATCGCCTGCCAGGCGATCGCCGGTAAGATCATCTTAAAGCCGATCACAAAAGCGATGGGGTCGGCCTTCAACAACGCGAGAACTACTACAACGGCGGCCAACAAGGCCACCAACTTTATTCCGATGAGCACGGCCCATCCGGCGCCGGCTCGTTCGCCGTCGACGATGGCCTCGAGAAGACCTTCGACGGCCACGATGGTAATCCTCAGGCTGGCCGCACCGAGTGCGGTACCAAGGACCAGGGAATAACCGAATCGCAGCGATATCAACCAGCCCGTTATCAGGGCCGCTGCGATGCCGAGGCCGATCATGCGCCAGAAGACGCCGTCGATAAAACTGCGGTCAATCGTGGCCATCACTCGTCACCGTAGAGACAGAAAGTGTCGGGTCACAAGACCGCCCGTTACGCCGTCAAAAGGGTGAAATCTAGGGCCCTTTCGACGACCGGCGCCCCGACTTAACACACCCGTTTGAGTTGCGTCAACCATGTGGAACCAACCCTGTGACCGTCCCTATCAGGAGTCCTCTTCGGAGCCCGTCTCATCAGGGGAATCGCTGTCTTCAGGGGTCGCCGATTCGGCGCCGTCGGCGGTGCCCTCTTCGGCGATCTGCTCACCCTGTTCCTCTCCGGTCTCCTCGGCGCCTTCCTGGCTCTCTTCGCCTACTTCCTCCTCGTCCTCCGGGACCAGGGCGGCGATGGAGGCCACGGCCTCGTCGTCGCTCAAGCTCATGACGCGCACGCCCTGAGTATTTCGACCGTAGGTCGAGATCTGATGGACTCGGGTGCGAAGGATCTGGCCCTGATCGCTGACCAGGAGCAATTCATGCTCATCATCGACGACGCGAACGCCGACGAGTTTGCCGTTTCGATCGCTGGTCTTGATGGTGACCACCCCTTTTCCGCCGCGGCCCTGAGTGGGATATTCTTCGATGTCCGTACGCTTGCCGTAACCCCGCTCGGTGATGGTAAGGATCGTCGAATCCTCGTCGCCGGCGGCAATGACGTCCATACCAACCAGCTCATCGCCGTCGGTGAAGCGCATGCCGAACACACCTGCCGCGGTGCGGCCCATGGCGCGCACGTCCGATTCGTGAAAGCAGATCGACTGGCCGCCGGAGCTGGCCAAAAAGATCCGATCGTCTCCCTCGGTGACCCGCACGCTGATCAATTCGTCATCGTCGGTCTTAAAGCCCATGGCCAAAATGCCGCCGGAGTGGACGTTGGCATAATCCATGAGCTTCGTCTTCTTGATGACCCCCTTGCGGGTGGCGGTGACGATATTCTTGCCCTCTTCGAAGTCCTCGAAGGGCAAGATGGCCTTGATCTTCTCCTTCTTTTCGATGGGCAGCAGGTTGATCACCGCCTTGCCGCGAGTGGTGCGCGATCCCCTGGGTAGCTCGTGGACCATCAATTTGTAGACCTTACCCACGGAGGTGAAGATCAACAGGTTGGTATGGGTAGAGGCCACGAACATATCGGTGACGAAATCCTCGTCCTTGGTGCCCATGCCTCGCTTGCCCTTACCGCCGCGGTGCTGGGCCCGATACTCGGCAAGAGGGGTGCGCTTGACGTAGCCGTGATGGCTCAAGGTGACGACCATCTCTTCTTCGGCGATGAGGTCGAGCTTGGAGAGCTCGGTCACACCGTGGAGGATCTGAGTGCGTCGCTCGTCGGAATACTCCTCGCGCACCGCCTCGAGCTCCTCGACGATGACGGCCATCAACTTCTTCTCGTCGGCCAGAATGCCTCGAAGGCGCTCGATCTCGGCGCGCACTTCGGCCAACTCGGACAGGATGCGATCTCGCTCCAACCCGGTCAGCTTCTGAAGGCGCATATTCAAGATGGCCTGAGCCTGGGCTTCGGAGAGTTCGAAGCGGCTCATCAAACCCTCGCGGGCCTCGTCCGGCGAGGCGCTGGCCCGGATGAGGGCGATGACCTCGTCCAGGTGATCCAGGGC
This sequence comes from Myxococcales bacterium, assembly GCA_007135085.1. Classification (GTDB taxonomy): domain Bacteria; phylum Myxococcota_A; class Bradymonadia; order Bradymonadales; family Bradymonadaceae; genus SLJM01. The sequence goes on along the minus strand of SLJM01000119.1, from coordinate 4,089 downwards.
GATCTCGAGGCCTTCCAGGATATGGGCCCGCTCTTCGTTTTTGCGAAGATCAAAGAGGGTTCGCCGGGTGACCACGTCGCGGCGAAAGTCGATGAAGTAGTTGAGCACCTCTTTGAGGGACATCACCCGGGGCTGGCCGTGGACGATGGCCAACATAATGATGCCGAACGAGGACTGCATGGCCGTCATCTTATACAGATTATTGAGCATCACCTCGGCGATGACGTCGCGGCGAAGGGAGATGACGATGCGCATGCCGTCGCGATCGGATTCGTCGCGAAGGTCGGTGACCCCGTCGAGCTTTTTGTCCCGTACCAGAGCGGCGATCTTTTCGATGAGCCGCGCCTTATTTACCTGGTAGGGAAGCTCGGTGACGATGATCGAGCTCTTGCCCGTCTTTTCGTCTTCTTCGATCTCCGTGCGGGCGCGCATCTTCACGATGCCCCGCCCCTTGGTATAGGCGCTGCGAAGGCCGTCGTCGCCGTACATGATCCCCGCCGTGGGGAAGTCGGGGCCCGGAATATGCTCCATCAGGCCCAGAGAATCGAGCTCCGGATCTTCGATGAGCGCCAGCACCCCGTTGATCACCTCTTCCAGGTTGTGGGGCGGAATATTGGTGGACATACCGACGGCGATACCCGACGAGCCGTTGACCAACAGGTTGGGGATCCGCGTGGGCAGAACGGCCGGTTCCTCGATGGTATCATCGTAGTTCGGAACCCAGTCCACCGTCTCTTTCTCGATGTCGGCCAGCAGCTCCTGGGCCACTTTGGCCATGCGCACTTCCGTATAACGCATGGCGGCGGCCGGGTCGCCGTCGACGCTGCCGAAGTTGCCCTGACCGTCGACCAGGGGCACCCGCATATTGAAGTCCTGAGCCAGTCGAACCAGGGCGTCATAGACGGCGCTGTCACCGTGGGGGTGATATTTACCGATCACGTCGCCGACGACGCGGGCCGATTTTTTATAGGCCGTATTATAGCGGTTACCCAATTCGCGCTGGGCGAAAAGAATCCGCCGGTGCACCGGCTTGAGCCCGTCGCGCACATCCGGAAGTGCCCGCCCGATGATGACGCTCATGGCGTAGTCCATATAGGACTGGCGGATCTCCTCTTCGATATTAATCGGGATGATATCTGCGTTTTCCGTCATTCCTGATTCCTTTCTGCTCGCTGGACAACTGCGTCCTGGGGCGCCGCACCTCGGCGCACGATCTGACGTCTTTTGGGGTGGCCCCCCGGCTCAAACCGGGACGGGGCCAAAAGTCGCGAAAACCTAACAAGAGCCCGCCTGTGACACAAGGTGGTTTGGGCTGGCTGCGTGACCCGCTCGTCGTCGTGGCTAGTATTGAGCCCGGTATGGGCCGCAAAGCCAAGCATTAATGACCTCTCATCATTCCCGCCTGGCCCCACTGGATTCCGCCCTGATTAGAACTTTTCGATAAATATCGAATTTTTTTGAAACCTTTTCCCTCTCAATTGCTTCTTAAGTCATGAAACGAGGAGAAGCGCCGACAGCTTCTTCGAGGCCCAATCTGATTGGTCTTTGTGAGCCGGCGCACCACCGAAAGGAGACGTCATGTTGCGACTCAACGAATTCAATCGCACCGACGACCCCAGATATGAGGGCTTCGAGGATATTGCACTGCAACACCTCGACGAGCTCTACGCCACGGGGCTTCGGTATACTAAAAACGAAAAAGACGCCGAGGACCTGGTCCAGGAGACATTCATCAAGGCCTATACCAATTGGCACCGCTTCGAAAAGGGCACCAATTGCCGGGCCTGGTTGTTTACGATCCTGACCAATACGTTCATCAACAAATATCGGCGAAAGAAAAAAGAGCGCGAGATCTTGAACGCAGATGATCTGCGTCCCATCGAGCAGAACTTCTTTAGCCGAGATAGCACCGAGTTTTACGACAGCCCCGAAAAAGAGGCGATCCACAAGACCTTTACCCCGGAGATTCAGGAATCTCTGAGCGAGCTCTCCGACGAATTCCGAATGGTCGTCATTTTGGCCGACCTCAACGACTTCGCCTATAAAGAGATCGCCTATATCCTGGATATCCCGGTAGGAACGGTGATGAGCCGGCTGTTTCGGGGACGTAAGATGATGCGCGAGATGCTCGTGGAGACCGCCTACGAGCGTGGCATCATCCGCGACAAGGAGCCCTTCCTGCACGAGGAGTCCAACCGCACGCGCCAGTCGGTACGTGAGGAAAAATACGACGCCATCCAGGAAGAAGAGGTCGAAGCCGCTTCTTGAGAACCAACCTACGCCGACGCTTCGCGATCGGTCATGCCTTCCTCGTCGAGCGCCCGCCAGCGCTCGGCCCGGGAGGTATGATCGCTTCGGTGTTTGTTCATCTCCCGCACGAAGACCTCGACCACATCGGGGTCGAATTGGGTGCCCGCGCAATTTTGGATCTCACGCATGGCCACCTCGTGGGGCAGGGCCCGCCGATAGGCGCGGTGGGAGGTCATGGCGTCGTAGGTATCGGCCACGGCCAGGATCCGCGCCATCAGCGGCGTCTCTTCTCCATTCAATCCCTGGGGGTAGCCCCGCCCGTCCCACCGCTCGTGATGATGGTAGACGCCGGGGATCAAGGGATGGAGAAATTCGATGGGCTCCAAGATCCACTTCCCACGGGTGGTGTGGCTTTTGAACATCTCATATTCCGACTCCGTCAAGGGGTCGGCTTTGTTGAGCTCTTCGAAGCGAATCCCCAGCTTGCCGATATCGTGCATCAAGGCGCTGTCGGCGATGCGCTCCACCATCTCGTCGGATAATCCCATCCCGACGGCGATCATTCGCGCGTATTTGCTGACCCGATCGGAGTGACCCCGCGTATAAGGATCGCGATCTTCTAAAATATTGGCCAGGGCCTGGATGGTCTGTTTGAACGTATTTTGCAGATCTTGATAGAGCCGAGCATTCTCGATTGCCGCCGCCGCCCGATCGGTGAGAATGGACAATAATTTTCGCTTGCTCTCGCGAAAGGGCTTTCGCGGGGGCAGGCGCAGCACCAAAACGGCTCCGAATACATCGCCGTCGGCCCGAAGGGGCATGCTCAGCAGCGAAAAGGGCTGTTCGATGGGCTCGTCCAGATCGTCGGGGCCCACGATTCGCGCCACAGCGCCGACGAACCGTTCCACAAAATCCCGGGTGATGAGTTCATCTAAAACGGCCTCGGTCTGCGCCGGGGCCTCTTCGTCGATCCAGCGGCGCACCTGCCGGCAATTTCCTTCCTGGCCATCACATCGCCACAGCGATACGGCGTGGGCTCCCGAGCGAGTTCCCATGCTGTCGACGAGCACGTCGTAGATATGATCCGTCTTGAGCCGGGCCCCCACCTTCTCGCTGGCGTCGTAGAGATCGACCAATTCCTTGAGTTGTACATTTTCGGCCTGAAGTCGCTTCTTCTCCAGGCAGCGCTCGATGATGCCGATGACGTCGGGCACCTTAAAGGGCTTTAAGACGAAATCATCGGCGCCGCTCTTCATGGCCTCAATCGCGGTCTCCACCGTGCCGTAGCCGGTCATCATCACCGACACGATATGAGGCACCCGTCGCTCGAGCTCTCTCAAAAGCTGGAGCCCGTTCATCCCCGGCATCTCCAGATCCAACAGCACCACGTCGGGGCCAAACTCGTCGAGCTGCTCCAGCGCCTCCTCGGCGCTGGGCACGGCGCGCACGTCGAACTCCTCGAGCTCCAGAAAATCGATGAGCACGTCGCGAATGGTCGCCTCGTCGTCGACTACCAATACTCGCGGCGGCCCGTACTCCCCCGTCGGTGTCTCGTCACTCTTCATCTTCGCCAACCCGTAAACCGCTGAAGTTCCAATATTAAAGCGGTAACATAGGGGGTGGTGGCCGTCAATTCAGGGCACTCCTGATAAAAAGGCGCCTCTGGCGCCCCGATTCACGATTTCCGATTTCCGATTCAATTTCTAAATTTAAAATTGGCTTTCCAACCCCAACCTCAACCAGAATCGCCCAAAATTTAATCGGAAATCGGAAATCGGAAACCGTGAATCTCACCCCCCAACCTCAATCAAAATCGCCCAAAATTTAATCGGAAATCGG
>SLJM01000360.1 GCA_007135085.1 Myxococcales bacterium | reverse complement strand
CTTCGTGAGCGCGTGAAATTGCGCGTCGACGGCGGCTTCAAGACCGGCCGCGACGTGGTGGTCGCCGCCATCTTGGGCGCCGAGGAGTTCAACTTCGGCACGGCGGCTCTAATCGCCCTGGGCTGTCGCTACGTGCGTCAATGCCACCTCGACACATGCCCGGTGGGCATCGCCACCCAGCGCGAGGATCTACGCAAAAAATATGAGGGCGATCCCGATAATGTGGTCGCCTATTTCGACGCCGTCGCCCAGGAGATCCGCCAGATCCTGGCCCGATTGGGAGCGCGAACCCTTCAAGAGGTCATCGGCCGCACCGAATTTCTTGAGGCCAAAGAGTTCGAGGATCATGCCAAGGCAGCCACATTGGACGTCTCGGCTCTCATCGCCCCGGGCCACGGAAAGTGTGCGCCCTTTAATACGTGGCCCAAGAATCTGGGGCCGGGAAGAGACGAATTAAACGAGCGTATCCTCGCCGACGTGGAGCCCGTCCTGGAGAACGAAAAACGCTTCGAGGGACGATATATCATCAAAAACGGTGACCGCACCGTGGGCGCCACCCTGGCGGGCCGACTGGCGTTGAGTCAGCACGAGCTGGCCGACGATTCGGTGCGCCTTCACTTCGAGGGCACTGCCGGCCAGAGCTTCGGCGCCTTTGCCGCCAGCGGCATGACGCTCATCCTCCACGGCGAAGCCAACGATTATGTTGGCAAAGGACTCGGAGGGGGGCGAATCGCCATATCCCATCCCTTCGTGGAGCAGACCGATCGCGATGTCCTGGTCGGAAATACAGTGCTCTACGGGGCCACGGGCGGCGAATTATTCGTGGCCGGCCGCGCCGGTGAGCGATTCGCCGTGCGAAATAGCGGCGGCCGAGCCGTCGTCGAAGGCGTGGGCGACCACGGCTGTGAATATATGACCTCCGGCACGGTGCTCGTCCTGGGCTCGACGGGCAAGAACTTCGGCGCCGGCATGACCGGCGGCAAAGCCTTCGTCTACGACCCCCACGGTCGCCTGGCCAGCCGACACCACCGAGACTTCATCGCCCTGCGCACCATGGCCCCCGGCGACGATGATATCACCGACCTGAAAGCCCTGCTGCGCGATCACGTCCTGTGGACCAGCAGCAAGCGCGCCCAGACTATTCTCGATGATCTCGATGAGGAGCTCGAGAATTTCTGGCGCGTCCTACCGAAGGCGCTGTTGGCACGCGAGGAGCGGGCGGCGGAGTAGTGTGAACGGCTCACCTGAGACGATCCGCACACCACCGATGGCCCAACCAAATTCAACCATACCCACCAACCACGATGGTTCGCGGCGGAGCGGGGCCATTAGCCCCAGCGTAGCCCATCGCCCGCACAGCCCCTGGCCTCAGCCAGGCGGGGGCGACCCGCATCATCTCGATGACCCGGTCGCAAAATCGTCGATCTTAAATAGTCGCCACGATTCGGGTACAATTGGTGGGGTCAAATCTCAATACGGTCCGGAAATAATGGGTTTTGTGCATCTCTCGGTCGGTTGGCTGACACCATGGACAGTGACGAGTGGACTTCATGGAACGAAGATCGAATGTGTTGGCAATTGGCGTGTGGCTCATCCTAATGATTTTAGCATCCACGTCCTTTGCTGGTGAGCCAGGGGAAGACACGGGACGAACCGACGATAATAAAGCGAATCAGTCGGCGGAACCGGACGGTACTCTCGATGAGCAATGCGAATCGGCTGATCTGGTCAGGGAAAGGGTGGAACGGGGAGACCTCGAAACAGAACGCGAGCTTTTTGCCGCTGTATGTCCCGAGGATGCGCGGATTTGGACGACAGAGGAGCAAATGTTTAGGCATCCATTTCTATGGTGCTCACCTTGTTCGGAGGACCGTCCGGAGGGGCGATTTCGCTATGCATCGGCAGTAATAGGTGACTTTAGTGGCAAGGGTGGGCAAGAGGCTTTCGTACGAGTGAATGGTTGCGGTCATTCTGAACTGTTGATTTTGCTCCGGAGAACGGAATGTAGCTGGGAAGCGATTGATACACTTCCAACCGGTCCGTGTAGTTTTCACCAGACCGAAATACAAGACGTGCTGTTATGTCAGCAGCAGTTACACATGGCATCGGCACATGGCCCTTATCTGCGAAGAATTGGAGTGATATTTGTTCAGCAGGATAAACTTGTACGAACCACTTTCTTCAGTGCGCGAGCTGGATCTGCGCTAGAGGTATATTCCGCGCGCGAGGAGGGGGACGAGTTTTTCGAAGTCGTAGTCGATGACCTCGATGGTGATGGAGCACTCGATTTGTATTTTGCCCTGGCAACAGACCTGATTTCACTTGAATTCGAGGAAGGTATTGATGATCGAGCCCCTGCTACGGGCTGTAGGTTTCCCGATGTCACGACAAGTGGTGTGGTTTACGTGTGGAGCTTGAGTGACAGCGGTTGGGCCCGAAATCCAGACTTAGAAGAGAAACAATGCGATCAGGCCTCGGACTGATTTAATTCGCTAAAATGAATATTCTTCCGAAAGTTCCAGCCAAGGAACGAAATTACGGCTAGATATTCGCTTAAATGAAGATACGGTCGCATCTTCTGGAACGCGATATAAATTGACCCAGACCCTCCTGTCCGCCGCCTCCGGCGACTGCGATAGTCAGAGACTATCGGCCCCACATTTCTCTATTCTCCTCACCCCTCTCCCATTCCGCCGCCCACTTTATGGGGAAGTCGAGACCGTGACGGGGATGGTTGTTGTTTAATATAGTAGTTGGCGGGTTTTCCCATCGTCCCTACGGCCCCACAACGCGTGCAAGCAACGACACCGCGGTCATCGAGTCGAGATGTTTCGCGAAGACGGTTTTGTAGTTGCTTGCGCGTGAAGTTGGACGCGCCGCTACGCGTCGTTTGCGCTGTATTTTAGCGCATTTGCGTAGCCTGCGTAGCTGCGGTTGATGGCGCGTAGTTTGCGTAGCGCAGTTCGCGCCGAGGCCGCAGAGACGGTGGCAAAACCGACCAACGTCTATCTGACGATCGTAGACCACCCCGTTCCGATCGCGGACGATTCAATAACCACACAATCCCGGTGGCGGACGACCAAATAACCACCCTCGTTGGATCTGCCCCCCGTCCCCAACGGCGATAGTCGGAGACTATCGGCCCCAAAAATCCACCAATCCGTCCGATCAATGGTGGAACATGGGGATATGCAGCCGCAATCCCAGGTGGTGGCTGGTCAGCCAGTAGGGGCGCGATCCCAGGGGGGCCTGGAAATAATAGCCGATCTCGAAATTATCACTGGCCAAATAGGCGCCGGCCCGAAATAGGGGGCGTATGCCGCCGCGGCCGGTGGCGCCGCCGAAGCCGCCCTCCAGGGTCAGTCCACCTCGGGGGCCGATGCCGGAGGCCCGCAGATTCAAATAGCCGGAGATGGCGTCCAGGCGCTCCCATTCGCTGGTGATGAACATCAGATCGGGACCGCCGCCGATGCGCAGCTTCGAGGCAGAGCGGACGATCATCAACTCCCATTCCCAGGCGTACATATAGCCCAGGCCGATGCCCACTGAGGTCAGGGCGTCGGCGTCTTCTCGAAAGGTGGCGCCAAAGTCGAGGCGAAGCCCCGGAATATGGACGAAATAGGACTCGGAGCTGACGTAATCCTCCGGCCTGGGTCCGGAGCGCTCTTCTTGCTGCGTTTCGGTCTGCTGGGCCTGCTGGGCCTGACGGGTGGTGGAGCTTTCCACTTCCCGGGATTCCTCCTGCTCCTCCTCTTCGTCGAGCTCACCGCGCTGGCGCATCTCCTCGCGCTGCATGGTGGTCTGAGCGGTGGCGGAGACCAAAAATGTAGTGGAGGCCAACAGAAAAATCAGGAATCCGGCGATACGTGGTGTCATTGATCGCTCCTCACTTAAATCAGGAAATATTGCAGCCCTACTCTACCGTTTTTTCATTTCCGTCACACACTTTTTTATCGTCATCGCCACCACAATCTTCACATCGGATCATCCACCCTACCGGGCGTTTTCCGCCGGCGGCCAATAATCGGATATGGAAGCGCCACTGGTCGAACTCGGTAATCACCTCGACGCGAGTGCCCTCTTCGCGGAAGTCGTGGAGAATGGGCTTGCGATTTTCGACGAGCCAGCTCTGGATGAGGGCGATGAGCTCCGGGTCGAATTCCTCCCAGGTAGAGGCGATGAGCTTGCCGTCGAGACCGATGAGCAACAGCCCGCCCTCGACCTCGTCGAGGAGCCCCAGGGCCAGTTGTTTTTGCTGATTGAGGCGGCCCCGCATCTGGGCCTGAAGCTCATCGCGGGTATCGAGGGCGGCGTTTAACTGAGCCGACAACACTCCCAATTCATCGTTGATCGAGGTGTCGAAGCGCCTGTGCGTATCGCCGGTCAAAATCGCCTCGGCCACGCGGGTGAGGTTTCGCAGCCTGAACAGCACTTTTTGCTGAAGGGCGCGCGACAAGATGATCATCGAGATCAGAGCGATGGTGACGATCACCCCCAGCAGCCCTGCCAGGTGGAGCGCCGAGGCCTGAGCTTCTTCATCGGCCTCGGCCATGGCCCGGTGGTTGATCTCGATGAGGGCGAAGACGCTCTCACGGATGGCCACGAACGCCGGAAAGAGATCGCGGGCAAAAGAACGAGGCGATAATAATTCGCCGTGGCGCTCGAAGACTCGCTCCCGCAAGGCGCGATAGACCAGCAACCTCTCTTCAACCTCGTCGAGCAAGATCTCCTCGCCGGCGATGGTCACGTTCTGCCGGGCCGTCGCTAACGCCTGGTCGAAGACCTCGTCGGCTGCAGCTAATTCATCGTCATCGATGCCCTCGCCAAGAAGAGCCCGCATGGTCAACTCTTCCTGCAGCTCCAGGGACTCCATCATCTGTACCGAAGCGGACACGCTTTGGAGCTTTTCGCTCAAGATGCGGTCGATGGCCTCGTTGATGGTCACGAAGCCAAAGATGGCGGTGCTGGTGGTCAGCAACAAAAGGACCACCATATAGCCGTATCCCACCAATAACCGGGTGCGCAAATTGATCATAATCAGGCCAGAGAAGCCACTTTGCGAACGGAATCGACGGAGCCGACGATGACCAGGATATCGCCGCTGGCGATGGTCTCCGTGGCCCGGGGGTTGGCGATGACTTTCTCGCCGCGCTGAATGGCCATGACGGAGACGCCGTATTTATTTCGAATATCGAGCTCTGCCAGGGTTTTGGTCACGAAAGTCTCGGGAGCTTCCACCTCGGCGAGGTGGCTGTCGCCCAACTCCACCTCCTCGAGGATGCTGGGCTGAGCCAGACGAGTGGCCAGCCGGCGACCCATATCCTCCTCGGGGTTGATCACCTCATCGGCGCCGATATTGCGCAATACCCGGGCGTGAAGTTCACTCATCGCCCGGGCCACCACGCGGGGCACTCCCTCCTGGGTCATGAGCGCCGTGGTCAGCACCGAGCCCTCGATGGAGTGAGCACCGATGGCGACGACGACGCAGCTCATGGAGTCCAGATCCAATTCACGCAGAGTGCGCCGATCGGTGGCGTCGGCGCGGATGGCCACGTCCACGTAGGGCGCGACGTCATCGACCAGATCCTGGTCCAGATCGATGGCCATCACCGAGCCCCCCTGGTTGGCCAGGTGGCGGGCCACGCTCATCCCGAATCGGCCGAGGCCGATAACTGCAAATTGGCTCATATTCTCTTCCTACCTTCTGGCGGATTCATCAGCCCACCATGATTTTGGTCTTGGGATAGTCCAGGCGACTTTTGGCGCCCCGCCCGAGGACCAGCGCCAGCGCCAGGGGTCCGACGCGACCGATGAAGATGACCATGACGATGAGCAGCTTGCCCACGTCGTTCAAGAGGGGTGTGGCGCCCACGGAAATGCCCACCGTACCGAGCCCGCTGGCGGCCTCGAAGGCGAGCATTTCAAAGGGTAATGGCTGCGTCAACAAGAGCAAAAAGAGGAGCACGAAGAATAACAAGGTGTACAAAATGACGATCGCCGCGCTTCGATAGACCACCTCCTGGTCGATCATCCGGTTGAAGATGACCACCCGCGGTCGGCCGCGGGCAATGCCGACGACGGCGAGTAACATGATGACGAAGGTGGTCACCTTGATGCCGCCGCTCATCGAAGCCGGGGCGCCGCCGATGATCATAAGGCCTATGGAGGCCCAGATGGTGGCGTCCGAAAAGAGGGTCGTATCCACCGAATTAAAGCCAGCAGAGCGCATGGTGGCGCTCTGGAATAAACCGTGGAAGAAGCGATCCCACAGCCCCATGCCCGCCATGGAGGCGTTCCATTCGGTGATGATGAACAGGACGACCCCCACAGCCAACAACACCGCCGAGGCAGCCACGATGATCCGGGCCTCGATATTGACCCGGCGCCGCTCCCTGCCCCGGCCCTGAATCCAGTCCCAGGACACGGCGAGGACCAAAAAGCCCACGCTCCCAAGGGTGATAAGGATGACGAGGGTCGTCAGGGCCAGCGGATCATCTTCGAAGATGATCATCGACTCGCTGTGGAGGGCAAACCCGGCGTGGCAAAAGGCGGACACGGCGTGGAAGACGCCCTGCCACGTCGCCTCCGGAAGGTCGTAGCCGAGGCGCAAAAAAGCCCGGGTCAATACGGCGGCCCCCACCCCCTCGATGAGCAAGGTGGCGCCAACGATGAATTTGGTCAGTCGATAGGTGCTCTCGGCCCCGGGGCGATCGAAGACCTCCTCGATGGCCTGCTCGGCGCGAAGTCCCAGCTTGCTGCCCAGCAGGAGGGTGGCGAAGGTGGACAAAACCAAAATCCCCATCCCCCCCAATTGAAAGAGGAAGAGGATGACCACGTGACCAAAGGTCGAAAAGTCGACCGGTGTATCCAGGACGATAAGCCCGGTGATGCAGGAGGCGCTGGTAGCTGTAAATAAGGCATCCAGAGCGGCCACCGGCTCTCCTGTGGCCGACGAGGCGGGCAGGCTCAATAGCAGCGTCCCCAACAGGGTCAAAAAGGCAAAGGTGGCCAACACCAGAATCGCCGGGTAGGCGTAGAAATAATCGAGGAGATCGTCGACCACCGGCGATCGTGAGACCAGGACGATAAGGGTGCCCAATTGGAAAAAGCTGATCATCAGCAACAGAAGATCAGGGGTCTGCAAGAAGAATGCAGCCAGCGCCAGGGGGGCTAACAGCAGGGCTACCAGCCATCGGCCCCGGCGTAGCATTCGCCACAGGGGGGGCAAGGCGAGCACGATGGCGGCCAGCGCCAGTGTCAGAGTCATCCCGAAGGCCAGCCACTGCTCACTGAGGCGGTAGCCGAAGACAGCGATATTGAGGAAGAGGGAGACCATCAACAGGTGGAGGACCGCCGGTCCGCTCCGCCGCTGCCAGCGGCCATGCTTCGTATCGTCGTCGCGCGCCCGGGGCTGATCGCGCAACAGACGGGAGGGAAAGAGCATCAACGCCAGAATGAGCAGGTTCCACAAGATGGTCAGTCCCGCCAGCACGGGGCTCGCCGTCAGGGGTGCGACGAAGATTCCGATATTGACCGACAGACTGGCCCACATCAGATAGACGACACGGGTTTTTCCAGACCACAGCCCCCACAGACAGGCCATGGTCACCACGGCCAACCAGCTCAGATAGATCACCCCCACGGGAGTGACCGTATCGGCCACCCCGAAATAGCCCTCGGGCATATCCACCGCAAATTGGGCAAAGGCGCTGATGAAATTAGCGCCCACCAATCGTGCGGCGTTCAAACGCCTCTGG
>SLJM01000169.1 GCA_007135085.1 Myxococcales bacterium | reverse complement strand
TCACGCTATAATCGGTGATCGAATTTTGTCGCAACCCCGCTATTAAGCCCGCCGGGATGCCTATAAGCATCGCAAAGAAGAGCGCCTGTATCCCGAGCTGGATGGAATAGGGCAGCGCCGAGCCCAGGGTCTCCATCACCGTACGGTCGGTGATCATTGAATCACCGAGGCTCCCCCTGGCTAAGGTCTTGAGGTAGATGACCGATTGAGTATCTCCCCAATTTCCCGGAGAAATCAGGTGAATGGGCCCCACCGCGATTGGATCGGCGCCAGGGATGGGAAAGTCGAAGGAGAAGGGAAAGACCACCCATTCGTTATCGGGCTCCCAATATTGGCAGCCCTCCATGGGAGGCAGCGCCGGCGGCGAGTAGAGCGGAAAGACCGGGCGGTCTAAGTGATGCTGTTTCACGCAGGCGCAGGCCTGGGTCTCGCGCTCCTCCAGGCAGGGATTGCTGGGCGCCATCCGCGTGATCCACAGCGAGATGATGACGATCGTGAAAATCACGAACACCGAGGCGATGAGTCGCCGGAGAATAAAGCGTGTCACGTCAGTTCACTCCCCTGCTGCGTCAGTGTCGGATGGATCGCGTAGGCTCATATATTTCAACAGGTGGATATCGCGGTTATGAGGCTCGAATCCGTCGATATAACGGGAGACCAACACGTTGTTGGTATAATAATAGATGGGGATAACCGGCCCGCGCTCCATCAGGATTTCCTCTGCCTCTTGAAGCAGGCGCAGCCGTCGATCCGGGTCTTCTTCGCGCCGGGCTTCGGCCATGAGGCGGTCATAATCTTCGTCGGACCAACCCGTATTATTATTGCCGTCGCCGGTCTGCCACTTATCCAAAAAGGTGGTGGGGTCGTTATAATCGCCGATCCAGCCGGCGCGGGCGAGCTCGTAATTCATTGTGGTCACGTCGAGCAGGTAGGTCCTCCACTCCTTATTGACCAGCCGAATTCTGACCCCCAGGTTGCGCTCCCACATCGACTGCACCGCTTCGGCGATGAGCTTGTGGTTTTCGTCCGTATTGTACAGAAACTCGAAGACCGGCAGCCCCTCTCCGTCGGGATAACCGGCTTCCGCCAATAATTCTCGGGCCCGCGACGGGTTGTAATGCGGCGCATCTGCCGTGGATTCCCACATCGCCATGGGCGGCACGTAGCCGTGGGCCACATCGTAGAGGTTATTCATCGTCTCTTCGACCAATGAACGTCGGTCGACCGCTTTTGCGAGGGCCCGCCGGATCTTGGGATCGGTGAGTACGCTCTCTTCGTCGGAGAGGTTGACCCGAAAATAATAGGTGCCCAGCATGGGCTCCTGATAAAAGTCGGGATGGGTGATCAGCGAGGCGATCTGGGCCACCGGCAGAGATGCCCCCGAATAATGGAGGGCTCCTGTTCGGTAGGCGTTCACCACGGCGTTGGTGTCGGGGATGATTCGCGCAATGGCCTTATCGATGGCGAGGCTGTCCACGTCCCAATAATGCTCGTTCTTCTCTAACGTCATATCGATCTGCGGCCGGTAGGACGTCAGCTTATATGGACCGTTGGTGATGATATTTTCCGGCCTGGTCCATCGGGTGCCGTGCTCTTCGACGAGGTCGACGGGCACGGGATAGAAGGTGTAGAAGGCGACCATCTCCGGAAAATACGGAGTGGGCTGCTCCAGGGTTACCTCCAGGGTGTGGTCGTCCAGTGATTTGACGCCCACCTGGCTCCAATCGTCGGTTTCTCCCTGCGAATATTGCTCGCTATTTTTGATGACATACATCAATTTGACGTAGTCGCCGGGGAAATCAGGGGTCAGCACTCGCTGCCAGGAGCGCTCAAAGTCCGAGGCCGTGACCGGCTCGCCATTGGACCAGCGAGCGTCGTGGCGAAGATGGAAGGTATAGGTGCGACCGTCTTCGCTGACGTCGAAGGATTCGGCCACCCCGGGGACGACCACATCTTCCGGGTTGTCCAGATTCTCAGTGGTCGGACCGGGCATCATCAGGCCCTCAAAGATATTGAAGGCGATGCGCCCTTCCGGGGCTCCGCTCATGCGGCCCGGGTCCAGGGTCTGTGGATCGGCGTTGACGGCAAAGGTAAAGTGCTCGGTATTATAGCCGGCCACAAAATCTTCACCGGCGCCCAGCGATGCACACCCGCCACCGCAGCCCAGCCCCATTGACAAAGTCAACGCGAAGGTCGCGGTCACGGTCAGCGCGATAAGTCCCCGCCGCCACCGTGGTTTCGTCGGGAAGGAGAGATTTTTCATACTCGAATTTCCGTCACTTGGAACCGACCAGTGAGAGTGGTCGGTTGTATCGGCTCATTCCCGACCGTGTCAATCTGCCGACGCCGTCGCCGGCCCCCCCGGGACTGCCTCGGGAATTAAATGGGACCTCAATATTCTTGAAGTCACGGCGGGCGCTCCCATAACTACACCAACAGACAACTTGTCAACGAGCGACTAAGAGACCATCGCTTTGAAGATTGGCGCCGAGGTGGTAAACCCGGCCCCAATTGGCTACCCCCGTCGAATAGGACATTTTAGATTGGATAGGACTACTTCTAAAGGAGAAGGCATGAGAACCGGACCTTCGCTCCCACGCCCCGGACAGTGGGCGGCGGCGTTGATGGCCGTAGTGGCGCTGGGATTATTCAGTCTGCCCCAGGCTCAAGCTCAGGAGTTGCGAGACGTCATTCACTCTCGCATCCTCGACAACGGCCTGGAGGTGGTGGTCATGGAGGACTCCACCGTGCCCCTGGTGACCATCGAGTTGACCCTGCGCCACGGTGCATTTGCCGAGACCGAGGAATACAACGGTCTGGCTCACCTCTACGAGCATATGTTCTTCAAGGGCAATGAGAATATCCCCAATCAGGAAGCCTATCTGGAGCGCATGCGCGAGCTGGGCATCGTGTTCAACGGCACGACCAGCACGGAGAGGGTCAATTATTTCTTCACCCTCCCCACGACCAATCTGGTGGAGGGGTTGGAGTTTATGTACCACGCCACCACTTCTCCCCTCTTCGACGAAGACGAATTCGAGCGAGAAAAAGAAGTGGTCGTCGGCGAAGCGGACCGAGCCGAGTCCAATCCCCACTATTGGCTTCGCCGCGGCATCAACCAGTTGCTCTGGTACGAACACCCACACCGAAAAGACCCACTGGGAAGCATGGAGGCCGTGCGAAATGCGACGGTAGAGCAGATGCAGCATATCCAGGAGGTCTATTATGTGCCCAATAATTCGGTGCTCATGATCGCCGGCGACGTCGACCCGGAAGAGGCGTTTGCCGCCGCAGAAGCGCAATTTGCCCAATGGGAACGTGGACCCGACCCCTTTGAGATCGAGCCCGTCCCGGAGCATCCCCCGCTCGAAGAGATCGGCGTGACTATCGTCGAAGAGAGCGTACAGGTTCCCGCCTTCCAGATCGCCTGGCATGGACCGAGCGTCCTCGATGATCCGGAGGCCACCTATGCAGCCGACGTATTGCTCTACGTATTGTCTCAGCCGGCCAGCAATTTTCAGCGAAATCTGGTGGACAGCCGAATCGCCCTGACCGCCGGCAAGAGCTATTTCACTCAGCGCTATGTCGGCCCTT
Source organism: Myxococcales bacterium (assembly GCA_007135085.1). Taxonomy (GTDB): domain Bacteria; phylum Myxococcota_A; class Bradymonadia; order Bradymonadales; family Bradymonadaceae; genus SLJM01. The sequence goes on along the minus strand of SLJM01000169.1, from coordinate 4,195 downwards.
CGTCGGTGAGCGTGCAGGTCCAGCCCGACGGGTTGCGTGATGCCATTCGAGCCACTCTGATCGAGGTCGAGAAGTTGACCGACCCCGACTATTTCACGGACGAACAAATGGAGGCGGCGAAGACGATTCTCACCGTCAATGACATCTATAGCCGTGAGAAGACCAGCAACTTTACGCGCACTCTGACCTTCTGGTGGGCAATTGCAGACCTCGACTATTACCTGGACTTTTTGCCCAATATCGAAGCCGTGACCCGCGAGGATATCGCCCGCTACGTCGACGAATATATCATCGACGAGCCCTTCGTATTGGGCGTACTCCTCTCGCCGGAAGACCGCGAGGAGCTCGGTCTTACAGAAGAGGAATTGCTGGAGCTCATCGAAGAAGTGCGCCAGGAAATCGAAGAACAACGCCAAGTTTCCCACCTCGACGAAGAAGGGGGCCAGTGATGAGAAGCCGCTGCTATCTATCCGCCCTGGCCGTCGCGCTCAGCGCCGGCATCGCCTGTTCGACTACCCCAGCCGAACCGGATGACCCCACCGAGGAGGTGGTCGAACAACCGGATGTGACGCCATTCGAGCCGAACGTGCCCGACTATCGGGACCTGGTCTTCGCCGATGAAGATCCGGAAGTCGTGGAGTTAGACGCCACCGACGACATCTCCTCCTTTCGAGTAGGCAATGTGGATGTGCTCCATATGCCGACGCCGGCTAACGAAGTCGTCGCCGTTCGCCTCTATCTCAAGGGGGGCTCGGCCAACCTCGACGAGACCACCTCCGGCATCGACTGGCTCTCCCTGTCGGTGGCCACCAACGGCGGCACGGAGTCGACCCCGAAGGACGAGTTCAACGCCCGCCTCGACGCCATGGGCTCGTCGGTGAGCTTTTTGTCGGACCGTGATTTCTCGGGCTACGCCATGCGCTCTATCGGCGATTATTTCGATGAGACCTGGGAACTCTTCGAGCAGACCATCTTCGAGCCCGCCTTCGACGACAGCGAAGTCGAGCTGCGACGAGACCGCCAGCTCGCCAGTATCGCCAGCATCGTCGACAACCCGGATCGATTGGTTAACGAAGTGGCCCGGGACCTGACCTTTGCAGATCACCCCTATTATCAGCGCATGTTGGGCACCGAAGAGAACGTCTCTCAATTTTCGGCGGACCACCTGCGGGCCTGGCAGCGCAATATGGTCGCTCCCGAGCGCATGTTGCTCGTCGTCGTCGGAAACGTCGAACGAGACCGCCTGGTAGAACGCGTCCAGCAGCGGCTGGGGCGCCTTGAAACGACGGGTGTCGAAGTCCCCGAAACACCGGAGATCCGCCACGATGCGGCAGCTCTTCGCGTCGAACAAGCCGATCTGCCCACCAATTATATCCTCGGCTATTACGCCGCTCCCACTCTGGGGCATCCCGACTACCCCGCCCTCGTTCTGGCGACTCAGCATCTTCGCGACCGCCTCTTTGAAGAGGTGCGCACCAAGCGAAATCTGACCTATGCCGTCAGCTCCGGTGTCGGTGAGCGGGCGGCCAACGTGGGCTTTCTCTACGTCACCGCCGTCGACCCGGGAGCGACCATCCCCGTCATCTACGACGAGGTGCAGCGCCTGCAGGACGAATTGGTCGATGAAGAGGTGCTCGAGAAGGTGCGAAACGTCTATCTCACGCGCCACTATATGGGGCTGGAGACCAATGCCAGCATCGCCGGCCAGCTCGGCCGGGCAGCGTTGATCGGTGGAGATTGGAAGATCACCGGCGAATTTCTCGACTCCGTCCTCGCCGTGACGCCCGAAGATATTCAGCGGGTGGCTCAGGAGTATATGAAAAACTACCAATTCGGCGTGGTCGGCAACCCCGACGAAGTGCCGCCCGAACTCTTCGGCGTGGCTGACGACGATGCGGAGACCGTCGATGAGGTCGACGAGTTGGACGCTCCCGACGTCGAGGCCGAGCCCACCGCCGCGATTGACGAAGACGCCAACTGAGCGGGAAATGCCATGAGTGATGCAGCTATGCTGAACGGCTATCCCACCGGTGACGCCGCCGATTGGCGGGCTCGCTACGAGCCCGTCATCGAGCGGGAGCTCGGCGAGCCCGTCGAGGACGCGGTGTTCACCGCCGTGGTCGTCACCTGGGAGGGCGGCGCCGCCTCCATGGGTGACTGCCTGTCGGCCATCGCCAGGGCAGCCGAAAATTTCGATCATCCCGTCGAGGTGCTCGTCGTCGACAACGCCGCCCCCACACAGCTGGCCGACGAGCTGGCAGGTCTCTGGGATCGGTGGGTGCGCTTTGAGAAAAACCTCCAGCTCAGCCCGGCCCGCAACCTGGGTGTCGTCCTCGCCAGCGCCGACATCGTCGGCTTTGTCGACGACGACGGGCTGGTGGCCGACGATTATTTCACGAACGCCCTGCCCTATTTCGACGATCCCGACGTGGTGGCCATCCGCGGCCGCGTCGCTCCCCGGGAACACCCCTATTTTACGACCCTGGCCATCCACTACGACCGCGGCACCAGCCCCGTCGACGACGCCCTGGTCACCGAGGGAGCCTCCTTCGTTCGGCGCCAATCATATGTCGACGCCGGCGGCTTTCCCGACGAGATTATGGGCCACGAGGGTATCGCCCTGAGCTACCGCCTCCAGAACACACGTCCCGACGGCCGCACCCTTTATGTCCCCGACGTGGTCCTCCACCACGACTACCTCGACTCCTGGCAGGCTTTCTTCAAGAAAGTCACGGGCTACTCCGACAGCGCACAGCAATTCACCCATCGCTCCCCGGAGGTAGCGCGCTTCATGAAGGAATTTTTCGCCCGCTCCTATCCCCGACGAAAGCTGACCATCAAAGAAGAGCTCGCCCGCACTGGCCTTCGCGCCCTGCGCACGGCGCTTCGGGGCGGCGTCAAATTGAAAAGCTTGATCGACAAGGCGAACCCCTAACCTGTCCACTCTCGAGCCCCGAATCACGGAATGTCTTCTATTAGCGTAGTAATCCCCGCCTATGACCAGGCGGAATTTATTGATGCCTGTCTGGATAGCGTCGCTGCCCAGACCTGGGACGGCGAGCTCGAGGTGATCGTCGTCGACGACGAATCTCCCGACGATATCGGTGAGCGAGCCCGGGCTCATTCACTGGCGCCCACGGTGATTCGCCAGAAAAACACGGGGGTCGCCGGCGCCAGGAATCGAGGGGTTGCAGAGTCGAGCGGTGAGTGGATCGCCTTTTTGGACGCCGATGACCGTTGGACACCGGATAAGCTCGAACGCCAGATGGGAGCACTCCAGAAGACTCGCCGCCCTGCCCTGTCGTTCTGCCGCTACCGGCGATTCACCCCGGACGGTCAGATCGTCGACGTCAACCCCGACCACCCCGAGGTCGACCTCGACGCCACCCCTCAGAAGTTGATGACCCGAAATTTTATCGGCACCTCCACCGTGGTCGTCCACCGCGATTGTATCGCCCGATGCGGGGGCTTTCCCGAATCGGGGATGCTAAAGAAATGCGGTCAGGATTTCGCTCTATGGCTTCGCATCGCCGCCTATTTCCCGCTGGTCTATGTGCCCCATATCGGCATGGAATATACGGTTCATAAGAAGAACCGCGTCGGCGTCGATCCCGTTCGCCACCACCGCGGCGGGCTGGAAGCTCTACGGGACTTTCGAAATTGGGACCCCGAGCGCTTCAAGGCCCTGGCGCCCGCTTCTCTTTCGGGTATGGTCGCCCTGCGCACCGGCAAATTCCTGGTCGACTCCCTGACCCACCGCGACAGCTTCCCCGCCGGCTCGGTGCGCCGCGCCCTGCGCGAGAGCGCCGAGCTTTTGTGGCCGTAGAACTCTCCTAACGCGAAGGAGCGCCGGAGATACTCAGCCCGTATGCCTCGGTGTCGATGGGCTTTCGCTCATAGGTCTCGATCGTCTTTCGCAGATCTCGCTTGATCTCTTTTTTGCTCCGCGAATCAATGCCAAATAGCCCGTTCAGCGGGCAGACTCTCGTTATGGCGCTCTCCAACAGGGTGGCCCCGGCGACGATCGTCGCCAGCCCTTTGAGATCCCCCTGGTTCCCCCCCAATTTCGAATAACCCACCGCCATCAGCGCCGGCCCGGCGATGCTGCGAATGATTCGGTCTGTTCGTCCCACATTCTCTTTCATGGCCCTCTCCCAAAGCTCGCCAACGATGCGTACCTGCTCGTGAGCCAAAC
>SLJM01000116.1 GCA_007135085.1 Myxococcales bacterium | reverse complement strand
GGGTTGGGAGGTGAAGGGAGAGGGTTGGGCAGGTGAATGGAGAGGGTTGGGAGGTGAATGGAGAGGGTTGGGGGGAATGGACAGGATTGGTGTTGAGTAATAAGCGGCGGCGTCTATGATGGGCGCGCGGTAAGCCCTCCAAATAATATGACCCCTGATAGTAGTGAATGGGAGAATTCGACGATGCATAAGCCAAATTTGAGTTATCACGAATGGTCAATCGACACCCGCGCCATCCACGCCGGTCAGGAGCCTGACCCGGCGACGGGGGCGATTATGACTCCCGTCTTTCAGACCTCGACCTATGTGCAGTCCTCGCCGGGCCATCACCAGGGCTATGAATATAGCCGGACCCATAACCCGACCCGCAACGCCATGGAGGATTGCCTGGCGAGCCTGGAAGGGGGCAAGCACGGCGTGGCCTTTGCATCGGGATGTGCGGCGACATCGACGATCATGCATCTTCTGGAGAGCGGGGACCACGTGGTCAGCGGCGACGACATCTACGGCGGGACCTATCGGTTGTTTACCAGGGTCTTTAACGATATGGGCCTGGAGTTCTCGTTTGTGGATATGACCGACCTCGATGCTTTCGAGGCGGCGATCACGCCGTCGACCAAGCTCATCTGGTTGGAGTCGCCGACGAATCCGATGCTCAAGATCAGCGATATTAAGGCGATCTGTGACCTGGCTCACAATCGGGGAATCCCGGTGGTGGTGGATAATACTTTTATGAGCCCCTATTTCCAGAACCCCCTGGATTTGGGCGCCGATCTGGTGATCCACTCGACGACGAAATTCATCAACGGCCACTCCGACGTGGTCGGCGGGGTGGTGATCACCAACGACGATACGGTGGCAGAGAGGTTGAGGTTTTTGCAAAATTCCATGGGCGCCGTGCCGGGGCCCATGGATTGCTGGCTGGTCATGCGCGGCGTCAAGACCCTGGCGGTTCGGATGCGGCAGCACGAAGCCAACGCCCAGCGGGTGGCGAAATTTCTCGACGAGCACGACGCCGTCGAAAAAGTCATCTATCCCGGATTGGAGAGCCACCCCCAGCACGAACTGGCCAAGTCCCAGATGTCCGGGTTCGGCGGGATGATCACCTTCGTATTGAAGGGCGGGCTGGAGCCGGCAAGGAAGATGCTTGAATCGGTGGAGATCTTCGCGCTGGCCGAGAGCCTGGGTGGGGTGGAGAGCCTCATCGAGCATCCGGCGATCATGACTCACGCCTCGGTGCCCGCCGAGGTTCGCGCCGAGTTGGGCATCAGCGACGGGTTGGTGCGATTGTCGGTGGGAATTGAAGACGGCGACGATCTGATCGCCGACCTGGACCAGGCCCTGGTCTAACTTCTGGGTCTTGAGTCTTGGGTCTTGAGTCTTGAACGGCGCCCTGCGGAGATTCTGAAGGGTTTGTTGCTTCGGAATTGCTGTGAGGGCGCCTCTTCGTTGGTTAGGACCCATGACTTCTCTCGAAGCTATTCCTGACCATCAGGCCTGGCGTGGCTAATCGGAGCAGGTGGATCAGAAGACGTCCCAGAATAGGTTGAGTTCTCCCTCGTTGCGATCGGTGTAGAGCAACTCCACCATCCAGCGAGGGAGGAAGTGGTATTCAAGACGCACGATATTGGAGGGGACGTTTTCGTCGGCGCCGAATTGGCGGCGATAGGCGACGAAGAGATCGTTGGTCAAATAGGTGCCCAACTCCAGGCGTCCACCGCGCATGCCGGCGGCGCCGGGCTCGAGGCGAAGGACGTCGACGGGTACCGTGCCGGCCAGCTCGTCCTGGAGGAGCCCCAAAAAGAGGCCGCTGACGGCGGCCAGGGCCTGGTTGGCGACCCCCTCGTCGCGACCGATGTCGCTGCGGTCCGGTGGCCGGCCGGTCATCAAGACGAAGAGGATATCGGTCTCCGACATGGCCGGGTCGGCGCTCAACTCCAGCCTTGGTTCGTCGGCGGTGCCGCTGATTCGGATGATGACCCGTGGCTCACCGGTGCTGGGCGGTCCCAGGGCAGCGGTGATCGCCCGATCGAGGAAGTGAAATGCCTCGAGGCGAAGTCTCGGGTTGGGCGGAACGGCGCCCGTAAAGGTGACCGTGCTGTCCTGCACGGAGAAGCGGCGTCCCAAAAATTCCAGCTCGCCCCGCAGGGCGTCGACGGCGCCGGAGATGGCCACGGTGGTACCCGTGATGTCCACGTCCAGATCGGCCTGAAAATTGATATCCCCCACGGGGTGTCGCAACCAGGCGTCGCGGTCGATGATGACCTGGACCAGCAGGTTGAGCGTCGGTTCTTCGAGGGGGTCTTCATCGATGATATCTGCTGCCGGCGCGGCGCCACGACCGTCGACGAAGACGATATCCGGATCGAGAGTGGTGGAGTGAAGGGTGCGATCCCATTCGTCGGTCATGCGCACGTCGAGACCGCTTATGCGCAGGTCTATCTCACCGGGATCACCGGCCAGGTTGCCCTGGGCGGTCAAGTCGGCGGTCAGGAAGAGGGGAAAGTCCACGGCGAGGCCGCCCACGTTGAATTGGTCGGCCTCCATATCCAGATCGATGGCGTCGGGGATGAATAATTCGTGACCCACCGTGCCGGCCACCGCAAAGGAGCTGGGACCGTCGTGGAGCTCGAAATGGTCGATGTCGAATCGGTCGTCGACCACGTCGATGCGGCCGTTGATGTCGACGAAGCGCCGGGCATATTCGGGAAGGGTGAGCGCTCCGTCGTCAATCTGGAAAAAGCCCGTCACCGTGGGCTGCTCCCAGGTGCCGCGCAGATTGAGGGCGAATTCGAGTAGCCCTTCCGGGTCGTCGACGAAGTCGGCGATCAGTTGGGTGGGAAGGACGTCGGCCAGGTCAAGGGGCTCACCCTCAAGATCGAGGCGAAGATCGCCGTCAGCCTGCCATTGGCCTTCATTGATCAGAGCGATGAGGTCCAGATTGATCGGCAATTCGCCCATCAAGGCGACCAGGTGCTGCTCCTGGCGAATAAGACCGGCCGCCAGGTCGACCTGGTCGTCGGCGCCGCCTACTTCAAGATGGATGGTCCCCAGAGAGCCGTCGCCGAGGCGGGTGTCGTAGATGCCGGCTTCGGCGGCGAAAGCGGGCTGGCGCAAGCTTCCCGTAGCTTCTAAGGAGGCGGCGATGGTGCCCTGGATTCGAGCAAATTGATAGTCGATGGCGCTGAGCCGGGACAGAGGGATTTCGTGAAGGTCGACCCGGAAATCGACGGGGAGATCGGAGACAGCCTCTCCCGCAAGCCAGGCGGGAATGGGCAGGGGGACCAGCCCTTCGGCGCTCAAGATTTGATCCCTTCCCCAGGTCAGCTCCACGCCGTCAATAAGGGCCTGCTGGTCTCGCAGCTCAGCGTTGATTTCGAAATCAATATTTCGAAATTGCCGCCACCCCAGCTCGGCGAGGCTAATGGCAAAGTCTCCCTGGGGGTCTTCGAGGGTACCCCTGACGTCGATGTCGAGTTCGGCGCGACCGCCCAGGTTGTTTTCGCGCAGCACCTCCACGGGAATTCGCTCCAGGTCCAGGGCGGGCACGTCGACGACGAGTTCAAAGGGCAGGCCCAAAAACTCATTGCGCCAGTCGATCTCTTCGGCCCGCCCCTCGGCGAGGGCGACGAGCCAGTCCTCGAGAGGAAAAGGAGAAATGGCCCTGACCCGTGCAGCCCGTTCGTCTTCCCAGGTGACCTCCACGTCAAAGTCGAGGCCCTCCCCGCCGGTGACCACCGGGGAGTAGGTCACGTATGCCCTGAGATCGATATCTCGAAGGTCGAAGAATTCGTCGCCCACTTCGCCCTGAAATTGAAAATCTTGAAGCTGGAGATCGAGTTCCAGATCGGGGTCTTCCAAAAGTCCGGACCACCGCAGCTCCATGGCGGCCTCCCCATCGATTCCGAAGTCGTTGAGGAGGGGGATTGGCTCATGGAAATCGCGAAGCTCTTGGGGATGGACAAAGAGCTCGAGTTCAGCGTAGCGATCCTCGAAGACCTCAGCCCGGCCTTCGAGATCGATGGCCACCGGGAGCAGGGCGCTGAGCGCGAAGATATCTTCGTCAAAGGCAGCCGTCTCGAGGTGATGGATCTGAAACTGCTCGTCTTCATAACTGGCGCTCAGGTCAATATCGAAGGGGCCGACCAGACCGAAATGAAACTCCTCCAGACCGAAGGCGACATCAATGGTGGGCTGCAGGGAGGTGCCGCCAAGGTTGGCCGAGGCGCGAAGCTCACCGCTCAAGTCGGGAAAGAAGGGTTGAAGATAAAAGCCGTCGAGAAAATCCTCGATGTCGATCTGGAGGGCCAACTCCAGGTCTTGATTTGCTCCCGGTTCGAAATGGCCCAGGGCGCTCAGAGTTTGTTCGTCCTCATCGTCGGCGAGGAAAAATTGGTGGGCCTCGATGCGGGTGCCCGTCCAACGCAAGAGGGCCTCTTCGGTGGAACGCCACTCGGCGCGATCCGTGCCGACGATCAGGTTGGTCAGGTCAAATGCCTCGTAGCGGGGCTCGAAGTCGATGAGGAAGCCCGTGTGATAAGATTCGCTCTCCCTCTCGATGTCGGCGTCGATCTGGGCCCGTCGAAGCTCCTCGAGAATGACAGCGGTGACGAGAAAGCGCTCGACTTCCTGGTCGGCCACTTCGATCTCATGAGCTTCGAGGCGGACCTGGCCGGTGGGATCGTCGAGGGGGCCCGAAAGGTCGGCTGAGAATTCAGCTGAATCGATAACACCGCCGTCGTCGGCCAACTCGAAGGAGCCGGCCCTGCCCTCGAGGGCCAGCTCGAAGTGGCGGACCATCTCGAAGATGTCCTCTCGATCGTCGAGTCGGGCCGACAGGGCGGCCTGAGCCTGGAGCTCGCCGATGATATTACCGTCGACGCTCACATTAGCGGCGTCAAAATCGATCGCCGCGCCCAGATTCTCGATGGGCTGGCCGCCCCGGCGAAGGCCCAGGTCGGCGTTGGCTTCGGCGACGATTCTCCCTGCGCGCAGATCGCCGGTGTTGACCCCGGTCAGATCGGCGTTGAGGCGGGCAGAGAGACGGCGGCGTTGAGGATCGGTTTTTGAAAGTGCGATCGACAGATTGGCCTGGGTCAGGTTGCCCTCGAGGGTTCGCAGATTTCGGGCGCGAATGACGGCGTCGTTATCGATGAGTAGCAGGCCATCGAGCGGCTCGTCGACGTCGGCGCGTACCATAAAGGAGCCGTTGTCTCGCATGGTGAGCCGGCCCACCTGGTTGGCCTCAAATTGAGCTGCTCGGGCCTGGAGATCGATATGATAGCTGCCGGAGTAGACCACGCCGGGCTGAGCCTGGTCGCGCTGTGCTTCCAGCGCCAGGGAGCCCTCGCTGGCGGCCAGGGAGAAATCACCGACATCGAGGTCGGCAAAGTCCCACTCCGCCCGCGTCTGCGCTTCGAGAACGGCCTCCATGGGATCTTCGAAGTCCGGGTCGAAGCGGGCGTCCAACGTCAAGGCCAGCTCGGCGCGATCGGCGCGGGCCTCCATGTCGATGGCCGGTCCCGCTCGTTCGGCGTCGGCCGTGGTCTGCAAGTCCAGTTCGACCTGGCCGTCCATATCGAGCCGGCCCGAGGCGAATAGGTCGAGATAGGGCGTGAGGGCCGAAAATTGTGTGACCTCGATGACACCGCCGTCGACGGCCAGATCGGCGTAGATCAAATCCGCTTCGTAGTCCTCTTCGAAGAGAGTATCGTCGAGGCGAATTTCAACGGTGGCCTCCATGGTCTCCGGATCGAATCCCCGGCCCTCGCCGGTGGCTCGGGCGGAAGTGCGAAACGAGGGGAGTTCGGGATCGGCCAGCCACCGTTGGAGTTCGAAGTTCTCGGTCTCTACGGCGAAGTCGAACCCGGGATGGTCGGAGTCGTAATCGCTCAAGGTCAGAGTGGTGTCGACGAGCTGCTCTGTGTCCCCTGGCGAGACCGACGCATGGAGAGTCAGATCGGAAGGGTCCATGGCGATCTGACCCTCCAGATGGAGAGGGGCTTCGACGGCGACATCCGGGGCCGCCCAGGCAAGGGCGCCGGCGCTGACGGTCCAGCGGCCCAGGTCGACGACCATCGTTTCGAAGGGTGGCCGCTCCTCCCACATCTGCTCGGTGATCAACGTGCCCGGCTCAAAGGGGGGCGGCGTGACCATGGCCACCGTGAGGAGGTCGGCCTCGAGCCACTGATCGAAGCGAAATTCCTCGATTTCGGCACCGATAGTGGTGGCGCTCAGAGTTGCGGTGACGGCGTCGATGGCCAGTGGATGGGAGTCGGGCAAAATATCGGAAGCCAGTCGGGCATCGAGGCCGGCGAATTCGGCGCTCATATCGGAGCCGATCATCTCGAAGGAACCCGCACTATCGAGATCGGTGATCCACATCGCCAGCGGCGCCCGGGGGCCGTCCAGGCCGGGTTGGAGAAAATCCTCCTGAAAGCGACCCATCAGATCGGGACCGTCGACGGCGTCGTTGAGGTCGGCGATTCGACGGGCGCGCCAATTGGCCAGTCCCTCTATTTTGGGGTCGACCTCCACTGTTTCGTCCAAGTAGGCGATCTGGGCCGACGCCAGAGCGAGGCGGGCTACCGTGATAGGCCAGTCAAAGGGCTCTTCGGCGACTCGGGGAAAGGGCTCGGGCTCGACGACCAGATCCCAGTTGAGCGTTTCGTCCTCATAGGTGCGCACCACGGCGGTGGCCCCTTCGACGTCGACGGCATCGACGATGACCCGGCGGCGAAGAAGCGGTGATATTCGAAAATCGACCTCCACCTGTTCCACATGGGCTGCCAGATTTCCACGGTCGTCGACGATTCGAAGATCGACGACCCGGGCAAAGCCCAGCAGCGAACCCTCGACGGCCTCGACCTCGATGGTCCCGGCGAACTCTTCGTTGACCGATTGAAGGACGCGGTCGACGACGGCGTGGCGAACCGGCCCCATCTGTAGGGCAATAAAGAGCACCAGCGGAGTCAGTACGAGAAGTACCAACATCACGATGAGCACCCTTATTGTATTACGAAGCCAGGGGTTCATGGGGTGATGGACGGTCAAAGAGGGTGTCGCCGGGGGCGGCGACGATGCATCGGGGCGGAGGTTGCGCGTAATAGGTTGGCGACTGTACCATGGGTCGACTGGTGACGCCCGGTGCGGCAAGTATAAGGACCTGGCCGTCGACGTCACGAAATATCAGATTGAAGCGGTATTGGCGACGGGCGACTGCCTCCACAAAATGCGGGAGTCGTCCTTTGAAGGTGAGGAGAGATTGATGAAGAGCGCTGTTCAGAGCTGGCGAGTCTCCCCGAAATTGATCATCTGGAGTGCGGTCTTATGGATGGCGCTGGCGATGGTCCCGGCCCTGGCGGCCGCCGACGAAGGGCCGAGCCAACAAGACGGTCTGATAGCGCTGCGCACGGCCAACGACGCCTTCGAGGAAGAAGATTTCGAGAGGGCCTACGAAAAATACACCGAGGCCTATGAGATCCTGGAAGTGCCGATGATCAAATATCGGATGGGCCAGGCCGCCGACGAATTGGGTAAAACCGAAGAGGCGATCGCTCATTATGAGGCCTATCGAGAGCTCGGTGATGACGAGGAGTTTTTGGGCCGAATCGACGAGGCGCTGCCCCGGTTGAGGGCCAACCTGCCGGCGACCATCGACGTTACCAGTGAGCCCGAGGGAGCAAAGGTCTATCTCTACGCCGCAGAAAGTGAAGAGTTGCTGGGAACCACTCCGGTGAGCCTCGAAGTGGAGGGCGGTAAGGTCTCGGTGGCCGTCCGCATGGAGGGCTACGAAGAAGAGGTATTCCGCCAGGAGGTGGAGGGCGGAGAGAAATACGAATGGGCGGCGGCTCTTC
>SLJM01000150.1 GCA_007135085.1 Myxococcales bacterium | reverse complement strand
CTGACCGGAGAGTCACTGCCCACCGGCAAAGATAGGGCCCCCGTCGCCGCCGAGACCGTACTGGCCGAACGAAAGAATATGCTCTTCTCCGGCACGGCCATCACCCGCGGCACGGGCCGAGGAGTGGTGGTGGCCACCGGGATGGACACCGAACTCGGTGAAGTCTCGGCATTGGTCGAGGAATCCGATGAGGTCGATACGCCCCTGGAAAAACGCCTCAATCGACTGGCCTCTCGCCTCATCTGGATCACCCTCGCCCTGTCGTCCCTTGTCTTTCCCGCCGGACTCTGGGCTGGTCAGCCCGTCGAGCTCATCGCCACCACCGCCATCGCCCTGGCCATCGCCACCGTCCCCGAAGGCCTGCCCGTGGTGGCCACCCTGACCCTGGCCCGCGGCATGGTGCGCATGGCTCGACAAAACGCGTTAATGCGAAGACTGGCCTCCGTCGAAACTCTGGGCGCCACCACTCTTATCTGCACCGACAAGACAGGCACCCTCACTGAAAACCGTATGGCCGTCGACACTCTCCTGGTCGCCGGGCGCCGGCTGGACCTCCAGACCGAAAGCAGCGCCGACGATGACCTGCCACCGCAGGTCCATGAAGCGATCCGCATCGGTCTTCTATGCAATAACGCCTATCTCCAATCCGACGACGACGGCGAATCCATCGGCGACCCCATGGAGGTAGCGCTGCTAAATCTGGGCCGTCGATTCGGGCTCTCCCGCTCCCAACTCGTCGAGGAAACTCCGGAGGTTAGAGAGGTCGCCTTCGATTCAGTCTCCAAGATGATGGCCACCTTTCACGAAGAAGGCCGTAAAGACGGGGACGACCAGCGTTTTCTCGTCGCCGTCAAAGGGGCGCCGGAAGTGGTCCTGAACCGATGTGTGGCTGTCCGTCAAAACGGTCAACGCCGGCCGATGACCCCTGAGCAGATCGACCATTGGCGCCATGCCAACGATGAGCTCGCCGGCCAGGGGCTACGCCTCCTGGCGCTGGCCACCCGCCGGGTCGACGACCTTGATTCCGACCCCTACGAAGACCTCCTATTTGTGGGCCTTATTGCCTTCTCCGATCCGCCCCGAGCCGATGTGGCAGAGGCCATCGAAAAATGCCGCCGCGCCGGCATTCGGGTGGTCATGGTCACAGGCGATCAGCTCTCCACGGCCCGGCATATCGCCGACAAGATCGGCCTCACCGAGGACTCATCTTCCGCACAGGCCGTGGAAGCTGCCTCCATCGGGCCTCCCCACAAATTATCTACCGAGGCGCGCCGACAATTGTTGGACGCCTCCATCTTCGCCCGTGTCAGCCCTCGCCAGAAGCTCGACCTCATCGACCTCCACCAACAGGACGGTCAGGTCGTGGCCATGACCGGAGACGGCGTCAACGACGCCCCGGCGCTCACCCATGCCGATATCGGCGTCGCCATGGGGCTTCGGGGCACTGATGTCGCCCGACAGGCCTCGGATCTCATCTTGAGAGACGATCGCTTCGCCACCATCGTACGCGGCATCGAAGAGGGGCGCCTGATCTTCACCAATATTCGCCGCTTCGTGGTCTTCTTATTGTCCATCAATTTCGGGTCCATCCTGGCCATCACCATCGCCTCTCTTGTGGGAGCCCCCATCCCGGTGACCCCTCTGCAGATCCTCTACCTCAATATGCTCACCGACCTCTTCCCCGCCCTGGCCCTGGTCACCACCGGGGGAGCGGCGTTCTTGATGGATCAGCCCCCCCGCCCGCCGAAAGAGCCGCTCTTGACCCGACGCCACTGGCTGACCATCGGCGCCTACGGAGCTCTGCTGGCCACCGCCGTTTTGGCCAGCCTGGCCATCGCCCTGACCCTCCTGGAATACCCGCCGGCCCGGGCCATCACCGTATCGTTTCTGACACTCGGTCTGGCCAAAGCCCTCCACGCCCTCAATATGCGCGAAAATAAAAGCCTCCAAACCAACGTCCCCCTTCCAAACCCGGTGCTGCGCAACAAATCGGTCTGGGCCGCCATCGCCCTCTGCGTCGCCTTACTCGCCACAGCGGTCTACCTGCCCTGGTTATCCAACCTGTTGGACACCGTCGGCCCTGACGCCGCGGGCTGGGCCGTCGTAGCCGTCCTTGGCGTCACACCACTCGTGCCCATTCAACTCGTTCAATTCGTCGCCCCGCGGGCCCGAACTCTACAGGAGGTTACTTCTGTCCGATAACTCTCGGTATACAATCGCAATGGATGCTTCTTATAGTTCTTGGAGCGCGGGCTGCCAGTCCGCATTGCGGCCAAGCTGGCCGCGCTCCAATGATGGTTACCTTGCTTCAGGGAAGTAATGAGACGTCTACTGGTTGCTTTTTCGATGATAATCATCGTCGCCCTCGCCCCCCTGGGAAATGAAGCGCAGGCTAGCCGCTACCCCGGTAATTTCGGCATCGGCGTCGGCTCGACGACCATCGCTTCTGGCTTGTCGCTCAAACAATTTGCAGGGCCCACGGCCTTTCAGCTCACCGCCGGTTGCTGGGGCAGCTGCGACGGCGTGGCCGCCTCCCTGGACTTTTTGGCCAATATGCCGGCCCTGGCCTCGGGCAATGTGCTCAGCCTGGCCTGGAATTTCGGGGCCGGCGCAGCTTTAGGCGTCGGCGACGGCGAGCTCGGCGCCGCCGGAGCCTTCGTCCTCGGCCTGGAGGTCATCTTCGCCCCGCTCCCCATCGACCTCGTCCTCGAATGGCGTCCGGCCCTCCACATCTTATCTGACGTCGATCTCGATATCCTCTCCTTCGGCGGTCATCTGAGATTCTATCTACTCTGAGTTCCTCCTCGCTGCACTCGCTCTGAAATGGCCCCGTCCCGGGAATAGATTCTCGAATCGTTGAATTTCCCCTTTACTTGCATCAACGTTTAAGTATTCTTTTATACGTTGATTCGTCGTCACCACATTAGGCGTAATACATGTCCCTCGAAGAACTTCCACCAACCCTCTACGATGCCTTCTCACGTATCGGAAAGGCTCTGTCCAACGCCCATAGGCTTCGACTCCTTAATATCCTGAGCCATAGTGAGGCGGCCGTCGAAGAGCTAGCCGAACGCCTTGGCCAAAGCCATGCCAATACGAGCACCCACCTCAAAGTACTGCGCCAGGCAAAATTAGTGACCCGTCGCCAGGAGGGAAAGCGAGCCTATTATCGCATCGCCGGACGAAATGCCCTTCGCCTTTGGCTTTCCGTTCGGGATATGGCCCTATGTGAATTGCCCGAAGTTCGTGAATTGATGCGTCGCTACGCCGATGAACCTGACACCCTCTCCGTCTTGGACGACGACGAACTCATCGAAAAGGCCGGCCGCGGCGAGGTCATCCTCCTCGATCTTCGGCGGCCCCGCTCCTATGAGTCCGGCCATCTGCCTCATGCTCGCTCCATCCCCGCTTCGGAGCTCGAAGAGCGAATCGGTGAACTGCCTCAAGACCGCACTATTATCGCCTATTGTCGCGGTCCATTTTGTGTGGCCGAGATCAAGAGCACCCAAAAACTTCGAGAGCGGGGTTTCCAGGTCCGACGGCTTCACGACAGCGTCCTCGAGTGGCATGCCGCAGGCCGCCCACTGGAGACCGATCGAAGCCCCGAATCCTAGTCTATCTTTCATAATCCCCAATCCTGATGATCACCTATGACTGAAGAGTTTTTTTATGTCCTCCCTAAGCGTTTCATATAAACGATTCCTTATACGTCATCACGAAACCGGAGCAAACAATGCACCTACATAGTCGATTCGAAAAACTACAACCCCTGGCAAGAGCCCTCTTTCGGGCCATGCTCAGTACCATTTTCATCTCTGCAGGACTCAATCACCTGCTACGACCCGATTTTATCGCCGAACGGCTCGTCCATGCCCCAATGGGACATATTGCCACCACCGTGGCCGATCCGAAGCTGTTGACCATCACAGCGGGTGTTGGACTTCTCACCGGTGGGTTGGCCCTACTCTTCGGCTTCCGGACCCATCTGTCGTCATTGCTGCTGCTCGCCCTGCTCATTCCCATCACGTTGACCGTACAAGTGGGTGGGCTGAGCACGATGGGCCCCTTCTTCAAAAATTTAGGACTCGCCGGCGGACTCATCTACTTCGCCACCCACGGCTCCCACGAATTTAGCCTCGACGCCTGGCGCCTCAAAAAAGCGTCCTCCAAGAGGTTACCAGTGCCCAGAAGCATCTAACTCAAACCCTGAGTTTCACATCCCAACTTGTTCGAAAGGACGACCTTCCGATTAGCGGAAACAAGTCCGAAACCTTAACCACCCTCAAGGAGAAAACTCCATGAAACGCATGTCGTTTATCAAACTCATCACGCTCTCTACGATAGCCCTCTTCGCAGTAGCAGCCTGTTCTATCTTTGCGTCTTCCTCCTCCGATGAAGAATCAGATCGGGCCGAGCAGGAACTCTCAGATGAAGCCCGACAAATGACGGTACTCTTCGTCGCCGATCTCCATGCCCAATTAGAAGCGCACCCCGAACTTTTCTGGCAAGAGGGCGAGGAAGATCGACTGGAGATCGCCGGTGGTTTTGCCCGCGTGGCCGCCGCCATCGACCAGATTCGTCAGGAGCGCAACGGAGACGTATTGGTCCTCGACGGTGGCGATACGATCCAGGGCTCCGGTGTGGCAGCGTTGACCGAGGGAGAGGCCGTCGTCCCCGTGGCCAACGCGCTGGGGCTGGACGCAGCGATTCCCGGAAATTGGGAGGTCGCCTATGGTCCTGACGTACTTCGAGAACGACTGGCTCAATTCGATTACGACATCTTCGCTGCCAACCTCAGGGACGAGGAGAGCGGGGAGCGCCTCTTTCCGCCTTATATCATCAAAGACGTCGGCGGAATTCGCGTCGGTGTTGTGGGATATACCGATCCCGACGTGCCCGAACGCCAGCCCCCGGCCTATAGCACAGGCCTTCGCTATGACGGCCCCGAAGAACTCCCATCCCTGGTCAGCGAGGTGCGCGATAAACATGAGGCCGACGTGGTCCTGTTACTCTCCCATATCGGTCTGGCCAAAGCCGTAGCGCTCACCGATGACGTCCCCGGAATCGACGTCCATCTCTCCAGTGACACCCATGAACGGACCTATGAACCGATCGATAAAAACGGCACCTGGGTGGTCGAACCAGGCGCTTTCGGTTCCTTCTTAGGGCGCCTCGATCTCTGGATAGAAGATGGTGAAGTCGTCGATCAGCAGTGGGAACTCATCGAATTGACCGCCCACGCATTTCCGGAAGACCCGGAGGTTCGCGCGCTGGTTGACGAAGCGATGGCCCCCGTCAAAGAAGAACTCTCCGAAGTCGTCGGTCACACCTCGTCGCTTCTTGCACGACACAACGTCATCGAAACCACCCTGGACCACCTCTTGGCCGATGCCCTGCGCGATGCCACGGGCACCGAGATCGCACTTTCCAATGGATTTCGCTTCGGCAACCCCCTTCCTCCGGGACCAATCCGAGAGGCCGATCTGTGGAATTTCTATCCCGTGGTCACCCATCTTAAGACCGGCAAGGTCACGGGCCGCCAATTATTGGATTTCTGGGAGCGAGAGCTCGAGAACGTCTTCGCCGAGGATGCTTCCAAGCGTTTCGGCGGCTGGATCCCGCGCCCCTCAGGGATGTCAATGACCTTCGAGGCTTCCGCGCCGGCGGGCCAACGAGTCCAGGAGGTATTCATCCAGGGCGAGCCCCTGGAAGAGGAGCGTGTCTATACGATCACCGCCTGTGAGAGGGAGGGCGAACCGGAGAGCACTCTCTGCCGAATTCCCAACGCCATGGACACGGAGGTCATTGAAATCGACGCCCACGCAGCGGTGCGAAAATATCTGAGTCAGCACGACGAAGTATCTCGTGAGTACGAAGGTCGCGTCGTTCCCGTCGATCTTCCCTCCGTGCTTCGAAGTCAGTTCAACTAATCGTCTCAACCTTGTGAACCCTCCGACCCGGTCCTCCTCGAGGGCCGGGTCGGTTTGCGTTTTCACGTCCCTTATCTGGCCACCACCACCTCGGCTGGTCGGACCACGGTTCCATCTTTGAGTCTAAACCCCTTGCGGCGCACCTCGACGATCTGCCCCTTTTCAAATTTCCCATCGTCGACCTGATCCACCGCCTTGTGAATGCGGGGATCCATCTGCTGCCCCACTCCTTCGATGGTGTCGACGCCCTCCTCTTCGAGAAACCTCACAAATTGGTTTTCCATGGCCAGCAGCCCATCCTTCCAGGGGCCGTCGCTCATCTCGATGGCCCGATCCAGAGAATCCAGGAGCTGCCCCAGACCGGCCAGCAGGCGATTCTGCTCGTCCCGCCGGGCCTCGGCGGCCGACTTCTCGGCCCGCGCTCGCAGCCGATTCAGATCGGATAGGAGGCTTTCGATCCGTCGCTCCAACCGGGCGATGACCTCCTCGCTTTCCGACGCCGCCCTCTCTGGCACCTCCTGCTCCACTTCCCGCTCGCCATCTGCCAGCTCCTGCTTCAGACGGCTGACCTCCTCCTCCCACTCCCGGGCCTGTCGTCTTATGGCCTTGCACTCCAGCGCCTCCGCCTCAAGCCGGTCTTCCAGCTCCGCTTCACGGCGCCTGAGCTGACGCACCTTCTCCTCCAGGGCGTCATGCTCCCGGATCAACTGAACGATCACCTCTCGAGTAAGTTTGCCCCCGGCCCTCAAGAAGTCTTTGACACTGGCATACATGGGCGTTCTCTCAACTGCAGCTTCTGGTGGCACCCTTTATTGCGCTGACGCAATCAGCCGAGCAGACGTCGGCGACTCATCTGGGGTGACTTTCCTCATCTAGAAATCCTCCTCCCCGTCTCCCCTCTTTGAGGAGTCGTTCGATCGTAGCAAAGAGATCTTCGGGAAAGAAGGGCTTGGGAAGGAAGTCGTCAAAGCCGTGAGTCAGATAGAATTGGCGGTCCTCACGGGATTGATGGGCCGTGGTCGCAATAATGGGCAGATCTGCCAGTCGGCGCCGCTGTCGAAGCTGGGCGACCAACTCCACGCCGTCGATCTCATCGCGCAATGCAATATCGACCAGCAGAAGAGCGTAGTCGCCGTTGTCCATCATTTCCAGAGCCTCGCCGGCGCTGGTCGCCGTATCGACCTCATAGTTGTCGACCAACGCCAGCTTGAGAAATTCCAGGGTCTCATAATGGTCTTCGACGACCAATAATCTCGGACGATCATCTTCGTCAGGCTTGGCCATAGAATCTCTCCTCGCTAATAAACCACTTCTACTTTGAAACCCCGATAAATCGTCAGACGCTGGGCTGACAAAGCTAAGGACTCCGGGGTTCGAAGTGAAGGTGGTCAGGTTTGTTTGAACTCACTCGTCGTGACGATGCTCCGGTATTACAATTGAAAATGTGGTTCCCTTCCCGGGCTGGGACTCCACGTCGATGGAGCCCTCCATCAGATCGGTCAGGTGTTTGACCAGTGCCATCCCCAGACCGGAGCCGTCATAGCTTCGCCCGGTCCCGATCGATGCCTGCTTGAACTTATCAAATAGGTGGGGAAGAAACTCCTCTCCGATGCCGATCCCCGTATCGGAGACCACCAACTCAAACTGACCATCACCGGGCTCCAGAGAAACCGATACGGTCCCCTCCTCGGTGAATTTAATACCGTTCTCCACCAGATTATAGACGATACGATGCAAGAAGCCGACGTCGGTCCAGAAATAAAACTCCCCTTGAGGGCAGTGAAATTCCAGTGACAACCCGCGCCGATCGGCCAAGGGTCGTAGCATTTCCACGTCGTCCTCGATCTGACTGACCAGATCGAATCGCTTATATCTGGGCGACATCTCTCCGGCCTCGATTCGAGAAATATCGAGCACGGAGTCCAGGGTCTGCTG
>SLJM01000340.1 GCA_007135085.1 Myxococcales bacterium | reverse complement strand
TCGGGGACGTCGACGGTCTTCTTCTCGCCATCGCGCTCGAGCTGCACATAGGGTCCGTAACGGCCCACTTTGAGGGTGGCCGGAAATTCTTCGAGGTGGACCAGGCGCGCGTCTTTGGGATCGATCTTCTCGTCTCCCTCGTCGACCTTGTCGCCGAAGGCGCCCTGACGGCGATAAAATTCGTGGAGATAGTCCACCTTCGAGCCCTTACCGGTGGCGATCTCGTCGAGATCGTCTTCCATTCGCGCCGTAAATTGGACATCCACCAATTCGGGGAAATGCTTCTCCAGAAATTCCGTGACCGCAAAGGCCATATAGGTCGGAATCAGGGTGCGCCCCTTCTTCTTGGCGTAGCGCTCGTCATAGGTGATCTTGTCCATAATCGAGGCGTAGGTGCTCGGTCGACCGACGCCCTCTTCTTCCAGGACTTTGACCAACGAGGCTTCCGTAAATCGGGCGGGGGGCTTGGTCTCGTGACCGATGGCGTCGAGCTCGTGGCATTTGACCGATTCGCCCACTTCCATCTCCGGGAGCAGTCGCTCCTGATCTTCGATGGCCGCTTCCGGATCGTCGGCGCCTTCTACGTAGGCTCGCATAAAGCCGGGGAAGTCGATTCGGTTGCCGTTGGCTCGGAAGCGATAGGTATGTTCCCCATCTTCGACTTCCATATCGACGCGGATGCTCGTCTTTTTGGCCTTCGCCATCTGGCTTGCGACGGTGCGCTTCCAGATGAGGTCGTAGAGTTTTCGCTCTCGGCCGCGCAGGTTTGATTTGTCGGGGTGCACGAAGTTATCGCCAGTGGGGCGAATCGCCTCGTGAGCTTCCTGGGCGCCCTTGGCCTTCTTGGAGTAGACCCGCGGTTTTTCCGACACGTATTCCTTACCGTAGAGCTTGGCCGCCGCCGAGCGCGCCGCCGTCAGCGCCTGCTTGGACAGGTTGACCGAGTCCGTACGCATATAGGTGATAAAACCGTTCTCATAGAGCTTTTGAGCCACGCTCATCGTCTGCTTGGCAGACATGCCCAACTTCCGGCTCGCCTCCTGCTGCAGGGTGGACGTGATAAAGGGCGGGCGGGGCTTGCTCTCGTAGGAGCGCTCCTGCACGTCCGCCACCGTCCATGGTCTGTCAGACAGGGTCTCGACGATGGCCTTGGCCTGGTCTTCTTCGACCAATAGGACGTCTTTGCCCTCGGCGATCTGCCCCGTATTCTCGTCGAAATCCTTGCCCGTGGCGATCCGAGTGCCGTCGATCTCCCTGAGAATGGCCTCAAATCCCTCGCCGCTCTTCTCGAGCTTGGCGTTGAGGTCCCAATAGGAGCCGATCTTGAATCGTCGACGCTCTCGCTCGCGCTCTACCAGAAGGCGGACCGCCACGGATTGGACGCGACCGGCGCTCAAGCCGTATTTGATCTTCTTGGCCACCAGCGGCGACAGGCCGTAGCCCACGAGGCGATCGAGAATACGACGCGTCTCCTGCGCTTCGACCAGGGCTTCGTCGATATCCCGCGTATTCTCCAGAGCCCGCTCGATGGCGCTGCGCGTGATCTCGTGAAAGACCATGCGCTTGGTCTCGCATTTTGGCGACAACTCCTGGACCAGGTGCCAGCTAATGGCCTCTCCCTCGCGGTCTTCGTCAGTGGCCAGGTAGAGGGCGTCTGCTTTTTTGAGCTCCTGCTTCAGCTCTTTGAGGGCTTTTTTCGATCTCGCATCGTTGACGACGTAGACCGCCTCGAAGTCGTTCTCCGTATCCACCCCCAGCCGTGCCCAGGGCTTTTTCTTGAATTTCTTGGGCACCTGCTTGGCGTTTTTCGGCAGATCTCGCACGTGGCCCAGGGAGGCCAAAACGCGAAAATCGTTTGGGAGATATTTTTCGATGGTCTTCGCCTTTGAGGGCGATTCGACGATGACGAGTTTCGACATATTCTATCCGACTCAGTGTTGTTGCGTGCGTTGTGAGGCTAAAATCTCGAGACTTTCAAGTGCAGGAGCAAGCCTTCTTTCTCTCGATCGATGGAGCACTACATAGGTAAGGCAGGCCCCCTTTGTCCAGCGAGATCAGATCAGGCAGATTTTCTGGAGCGGCGACAAAAGCTACGTATCGGACTCATTTGAGTCGTCTGGATCGTCGTCGTCACCTGAACCGAACGGGCCATTGCCAGACTTCATGATCTGATAGAATTGGCGCATTCGGTCTTCTATTTCTTCGCTCGACATTTCCGAGAAGTCGAATTGTTCGAGCTCCTCTTTGTCGACGCCGGCGAGCATCCCCGGCGGAAGATTCTCCATGATCTTCGGGGCGTTTTTGAAGGCCATCTCGAAAAATGGCTTCAAGGGGCCGCGAATATTACCGCCTTCATCAAAAATACGGTCCAGCATATTCATGGGGTTCATGCCGGGCATCCCGGCCGGACCGGCACCGGCGCCGCCCTGGCCGAAGGCCTGAGCAAAGGCGGCGGGGTCGAACCCGCCAAATCCCTGTCCTTCTCCACCGACGCCGCTGAGCATTTCGAGGATCGACTTATCAAAGCCAAGCGGCGAACCCTCGACCAACTCGGCGGCTGGTCCCAACAAGAAGAGCGGCAGCTCGGCCTGGGCACGGCTGGCTCGCTCGAAGTCCTCTTTGGCCCCTTCCGCATCGCCGCCCATCTGCCGGCTGGCGCCGCGCACCAGATAGGCATCTGACAGGCTCGGATCGAGCAAAACGGCGCGCTCAGCGGCCTTTTCGGCGAGCCCCAATTTACCCTCCGTGAGCTGGACGTGGGCAAGTTGCACGAAGGAAAAAGCCTCGTCGGGAAAGAGGTTCGACGCGCGAATGGCATCGGTTCTTGCCTGATCGCCCTGACCGGCCAGCAAATAGAGGTGGCTCCGCAGCAAGATGGCCTCGAAGGCGAACTCGCCACCTTCATCGACGGCGCCGTCGACCACCTTCAATGCCTGCTCTACATTGCCGCGAACCAGGAGCAAACGAGCCAACGTCAGAGCGTATTCCGGCTCGTCGGGAGCCTGTTCGGCGGCGGCGCGCAGATCCTCTGCAGCCTCCTCCAACTGGCCCATGCGCATATAGACTTCGCCGCGCAGGCCCAATAACTCTGCCGTTTCACCCTCACGGCGAATGGCCCGGGTCAGATCGACGCGGGCGTGGTCGTATTCCTCGAGCTCGATGAGGGTGAGCGCCCGGCCGGTGAGGAGCGTGGAATCCCCGGATTCGAGCTTGAGCGCTTCGTCGAAATACTCTCGAGCCCGCCCGGGTCGGTCCAGTTGATAACTGGCCCAGCCGGCAATCCCCAGGGTTTCGCCGCTTCGATACCCCAGCTCCAGCGACTTGCGCGCGTCATCGAGGGCCGTCGAGCTCTCGTCGAGCTCGAGCCAGCACTCAGCCCGTCGGGCCAAGATCCGCGCTCGGAGCCCGGCGGTCTCCGGGGCCTCGCCCATGGTCTCCAGGGTCGCCGTCAGGCGTTGTTCGGCCTGATGGGCTGCGCCTCCCTGCAGCAGGGGCTCCAGCTCCGATTCGAGCCGTTCCCACATCTGACGATATTCGTCGCTGAACTGCTCGTCTCGTTGTTCGCTTGCAACCATGCCGTCGCTTTATCTCTACTCGGATTGCCGTTGATTGTAATAAATCAGCCAGGCCGTTTGCTCATTCGTTGATCAATTTCTCGAAGAGTTCCCGCAGGGGCGGCTCTCCCTGAAATCCCATCACCACGTCCTGGACTTCGTTGCCTTTGAGCCCAACCACGAGGGGAATGGACCGGGCGTTGAAGGCCTCGGCCAGCCGGGGATTATTGTCGATATTGATCTTGCCCACCTTGACCTGGTCCGAATACTCGTCGGCCAGCTTCTCCAGTACCGGAGCCAGAGCCTTGCAGGGGCCGCACCAGGGGGCCCAGAGATCGACGATCACGGGCAGATCGCTATTGGTGACTTCGGCATCGAAATTGGCTTCCGTAATCTCTAAAGTGCTCACGTACTTCTCCTAAAAAAAGGTTTGGTATTGCCATCGGCCAACTTTAAACACATTCAATGGGCTGTCACTTCCCTGAGGATTAAACCCAATTCTCCAACGTCTGGCGCACATGGGCCAAAAATAGGTCCGCCGTGGCGCCGTCAATGCTTCGGTGATCAAAGGACATGCAGAAGATCGCCGTGGGACGGACCATAATCGCATCCGTGTCCTGGTCGACGACGACCCGTTTTTTAATGGCCCCCGTGCTGACGATCGCCGTCTGAGGTTGATTGATGATGGGCACTCCGAATTCGGGGCCGAAGATGCCGTGATTCGACAGGGTAAAGGTGCCGCCTCGAACCTCGTCGGGGCTCAATTTTTTATTGCGCGCCCGCTGTGCCAGATCGCCGATCTTTCGGGCGATGCCCAGCAGGTTGAGCTCGTCGGCATTTCGCACCACAGGTACGATGAGCGAGCCGTCGAGGGCCACGGCGACGCCGATATTGATATCGCCCCGATAGACCAGGTCATCGCCGTCGATGGAGGCGTTGACCACGGGATATTCCTGAAGGGCGTCGGCCATGGCTTTGACGATAAACGCCGTATAGGTGAGCTTGACGCCCCGATCGGCATAGTCGCCGCGAAGCTGTTGGCGCACCTTTGCGACCTGCGAAAAATCGATCTCATGGATCGTATGGGCGTGGGCGCTGGTGGCCCGGCTGGCGATCATATGATCGGCGATGGCCTGGCGCTGGGGCCCCATGGGCTCGACACGATCCCGATCGCCCACGTTGACCGGGGGCAGATGGATATCGCGGCCCGGCGATCGCGCCGCCGCCGGCGCTTTTGCGTGGCCATTGGTCTGTCCATTGAGGGCAGGCTGTTCTCGATGGCCGCCGGCGTCAATAAAGGCCAGGATATCCTCTTTGGTGACCCGACCGCTCATCCCGGAGCCGTCGATACGAGACAGGTCCTGGATACCGTGTTCGGCGGCGATGCGGCGCACCAGCGGGGTGGAGCGGGTGCGGCGAAGCTCGGCGCGGCTCGGAAATTGGCCGTTCGACTTCCCGGCCGCTCCGTTCGAGGCAGCCGCCATGGCCGGCGCCGCAGCAGTAGCCGGCGCGGAACTGGTTGAAGTCTGACTCGGCTCCGCAGCGGCGGCGCTTTCGACGACCGCCCCCTCTTCGGCCTCGCTGTCCAAAATGGCCACCACCGTGTTGATCTCTACCGTGGCGCCGGCCTCGACCAGGCGCTCCACCAGCACTCCCGCCTGGGGGCTTGGCACTTCGGCGTCGACCTTGTCGGTGGTGATCTCGAGGATCGGCTCGTCGCGCTCGACGTATTCACCCGGTTCCTTGAGCCATTGGGTCACCGTTCCTTCAGTGACCGATTCTCCCATCTGGGGCATGACGACTTCAATTCGCATCGGTGATTTCCTTGTCTCGAGTCTTTTGTCGTGAGTCTTGTGTCTTGAGTCTTGTGTCTTGAGTCTTGTGTCTTGAGTCTTGAACTACGCCCTTCGGCGATTGAATAGGGTTTTGATTCATCTCCTCTCTTCGAAGGGCGCCTTTCAAGACCCACGACCCAGGACTCAGTAGTTATATATGAATCGGATGTCCCAGCGTGGCGTGAGCCGCTTCGGCCACTGCTTCGGCCAACGTGGGGTGAGGGTGAACCGTCTGGAGCAGCTCGGCCACCGTGGACTCCAGCTCCATGGCCAACGTGCCCTCCGTGATCAGCTCCGTCGCTTTGGGGCCGATAATATGAAGCCCTAAAAGCTCGTCGTATTTGGTCTCGCTGACGATTTTGACGAAGCCCTCGGTCTTGTTGAGGATCGCCGCCTTGCCGATGGCGCTGAACGGGAAGGTGCCGACCTGGACGTCGTAGCCCTCTTCTTTTGCCTGGGCCTCGGTCAACCCCACGGAGGCCACCTCTGGGGAGCAATAGGTGCACATGGGCACCAGGTTATAATTGATGGGCCGCGGGTCCTTTCCGGCGATATGATCGACGGCCAAGATCCCCTCTCTGGAGGCCAGGTGGGCCAGCCAGATCGTCCCCGTAATATCGCCGATGGCATAGACGCCCTCTTCGCCGGTGCGTCCATATTCGTCGACCTCAATGACCCCACGGTCATCGATCTCGATATTGGTGCCTTCGGCGCCGATATCCGCGGTGGCCGGCTTTCGTCCCGCTGCCACCAGCAGGTGTGAGGCCTCGATGGTCGTTGAATCTCCCTCGGTCTCCACCACGAGCTTGACCCCTTCGTCGGAGGCGTCCACGTCGGTGACCTTCGACGAGGTCAAGACGTCCATGCCCTGCTTTTTGAAGGATTTTTCCGCCGCTGCCGAGACCTCTTCGTCTTCGCCGGGCAGGACCCGATCCATCATCTCGATGAGCGTCACTTTGGAGCCGTAGCGCAAGAATACACTGGCAAATTCGGTGCCCACTGCCCCGGCGCCGATGACCACCAGGTGCTCCGGCACTTCCTCGAGTTCCAGGACACGGTCCGAATCCATGACGCGAGCCGGCTCCATATCGATAAAGGGAAGATGAAAGCAGGTCGAGCCCGTGGCCAAAATAATATTTTTGGCCTCCAGGGTGGTCGACTCCCCGTCCTTATCCTCTACGGAGACCTTGCCCTTGCCGGCCAATCGTCCGTGACCGAAGTGGACGTCCACCTCGTTTTTCTTCATCAGGTATTGGACGCCGCCGGCGTTCTTTTTGACCACCTTGGCCTTATAGGCGTGCATCTTCTCCATCGACAATTCGGCGCTTTCCACGTCGATGCCGATAGCCTCCGATTTTTTCATGGCTTCGAGCATATCGGCGGTGTGGAGCATCGCCTTGGTGGGGATGCAGCCCCGCAGCAGGCAGGTGCCGCCGAGCCTCTCCGTGGGCTCGCGCTCCACGATCGCCGTCTTCAGCCCCGATTGAGATGCATGAATGGCCGCCACATATCCACCCGGTCCGGCCCCGATGATCACCACGTCGTATTGACTCACATCCAACTCCCGCGCTCGAAGATCATTATCAAAAATTCTGATCGATGTCGGGCGCTAACGTACTAACCGAATGGGCTGGAGGCAACCCCCGAACTGTCGGGTTTGTCTGCGGGCCCCTCAAAGGTCTCCCCGGTGAGGCCCGCAGACGAAGCATCGCCTAAGTCATGCAGATGATATCCGAGGGATTGGACAGGCACTGGTTATATCCCACGTCAGGATCGTGGCAGCACTCCTCACCAGGTCCGCAGTCATATGGTGACGAACACTCATCTTCACCGCCGGGCACACAATCACAACTACCACTGGAACATTGGCCAGTGGTTCCCGACGGACAGGGGCTGCAACTGGTCCCGTCCTGGACGGCGCAATTATCGTCGGTTTCAGTATAGCCAAGCTCCTGGCACACGTTGGAGGGACTACAACTATAGGAGGTGCAGGAACGGGTGCGTTCACCGGTGCAGGACCAGCTATTATCGCGCTCACAGCTGCTCCAGCCGGTGCAGCTATCATTGGGGCAATGGCTATTGGCGGTGCATTCGACGCATTCGAAGTCGTCGTTGCAAACCCCGTCGGGACAATCGCCGTCAAAGCTGCACTCGCCGATGGCCTCGCATTCGCAGCTACCTGCTCCATCACACACAGCCTCCGTACCGATAATGCACTGCTTGAGACCATCATCAGCACAGCTTGTGCCTGCCGCCATATCGCAGTCCAGATATTGGGTCACCGTATCGACGTGGCACTCGTTATTCACACAGCTATATTCGGTGCACGACGACTGCCTCTGGCCAGTGCACAGGTTGGATCCGGTGACCTCGCAGGGACCGGGGAGGCCGCAGGAACTGTAGCCACAATCGGTGTCGACCACGCAATCGACGGCGACGCAATGTTTATTGGTGCAGATTTCGCCGGAGTCGCAGTGTT